>NZ_JBSKBP010000001.1:0-102276 GCF_053714275.1 Mesorhizobium sp. Arg314
TCACAGCGCCAACCCTCTTCGGCCGGGTGAGAAACTGCTGCTGGCGGCGGCCGGCGCAGGTCTTGTCGGCGGAGCACTGGTGGTTGGCGTTTAGAGCGTTTCCTGTTCTGAGAGAATCGTAGGGTTGATCGGGATAGGGGGACGCCTCGCGGCGCCACCCCTCCCGCACCACCGGGCATAGCCTGCCTATCCAGAAAGCGGTCGGTGGCGACCACTATTGCCTCCAGGGCCTCACCAGCTTCCGGCTGAATTCCAAGCTTTAAAGAGCCGAGCCAATCCGAGATGGATCCGCTCTCCCTCGGCTGTTGCGCGTTCAATCCTGCCACGCGCGAGCAGGATGTTGTCCCAGGCGCCAAGCGCGTCAGCGCGCGTGGAAAGGCGCTCATCGAGAAGTACGATCAAGAGGTCGAGCGACTGCGCCTGGCAATCCTCAAGCAAGGCGCTGGCCATTCGCTGGATTCCAGCGGACGCCATTTCTGCGCGCTGGGCCACCCCGCGAGTTGGCAGCTTACACGCTCTATTGCCGCTTCGGTCTCGGCAGCCTTTTGCTAGATTGCGCGCAGATCCGCCAGCTCGCCCGCATGGGCCAACCGAACGCCGCATCGCATCGGGCAGCCTTGTTTGCCGCTCGTCCTCGAACGCGCGCCTCTCTTATTTCCCGTGCGTGGCTCCTGGCCTTCGCCTTCGACACGGTTGCCATCAGCCTGGCCCTTGCGGGCTCGGGCACCGCCCTCTCCTCGCCAACGCAACCTGGTGCAGCGTCGAGCCCGTCGAGCGCGGGCAGCGGCTTGGTCGTGGCCATCCGCAGGCTCGTCGTGATGCCGAAGCGCTGCTCAAACATGTTGCGGAGTATACGGCACAAAAAACTTGTGATGCCACGGCATAAAAAACTTGTTAGTTCACGACATCGTTGACTTGTAGGAGTTGGGCATTATAGACTTGTGAGCGCACGGCATTAAAAACTTGCAAGGCCCGCATGGCAAAGCCCCATGAAAAACTCGCTGAGTCCCTAGCTATCCTCAAAAAGCTCCAAGAGGGCGGACTACGCATATTCAAGTCGGACGAACTGACCCGCATTCACCGTGAGCGCCTGCTCCAGAACGGCTTTCTGCGCGATGTGATCAAAGGGTGGGTCATGTCGACCGGCCCCCAGGTGCAGCAACAGGAGACCACCCCCTGGTACGCAAGTTTCTGGGAATTTTGCTCCCTGTACTGCAATGAGAGGTTTGGCAAGGATTGGTTCCTGTCACCGGAGCAGTCGCTCCTTCTGCACGCGGAAGCGCCCACCATTCCGCCGCAGGTGGTGGTCAACACACCCAAAGGGACGAACAACAAAATCGACCTGCTGTTCGGCACGTCGCTTTATGACCTCAAGGTCAAGGAGATGCCGGCTGAGCTGATTGAGAAAAACGGCCTGCGTCTGTTCACCGTCGAGGCCGCGCTTATCCGGGTCCCGGAAGCGTTCTTCCAGCGCGCGCCTATCGAGATGCAGGTCGCCATGGCGTCCGTGCGCGACGTATCGACCGTGCTTGCCATGCTGCTGGATGGTGGCCATTCCGCCGTGGCGGGGCGGCTTGCAGGTGCATTCCGCCGCGTGGGGCGCGGCGCCTTTGGTGACGAGATATTGGCGACCTTCAAAGCGGCGGGGTATGGCGTTCGCGAGTCAGACCCCTTTGCCGGGCAGACGGGCGTGACCGCCATCGCGGCCGGCGTTCCCCCCTTGGTCGCCCGCTTGCGCGCGATATGGGAATCGCAGCGCGAAGCCGTGATTGAGATATTCCCGAAGGCGCCGGGACTGCCGTCGGACAAAGACGCCTATATGAAGTTCGTCGAGGATATCTATGAGAGCGATGCCTACCATTCGCTGTCGATAGAAGGCTACAGCGTCACCCCGGAGCTCATCGACCGGGTGCGTGAGGGGAGCTGGAATCCGGAGATTGATGAAGAGGATCGCAAGAACCGGGATGCCCTCGCTGCGCGTGGGTACTACCTCGCATTCCAGAAGGTCAAGGACTCAGTTGCCGCGATCATTGATGGCAAGCCGGCCGGCGCGCTGACGCGGGAAACCCACAGGGAGTGGTACCGGGAGCTGTTCGCCCCGTCAGTGACGGCCGGCATTCTCAAGGCGAGCGCGCTTGCGGGATATCGCAACCACCCTGTGTATCTGCGCGGCTCACAGCACGTGCCGCCGCGTGCTGAAGTAGTGGCCGATGGCATGAATGAACTGTTCGACCTGCTGGCAGCGGAACAGGAGGCGTCGGTGCGTGCCGTGCTGGGGCACTGGCTTCTGGGATATGTGCATCCCTATCCGGACGGCAACGGGCGCATGGCGCGATTCTTGATGAACGCTATGCTGGCGTCGGGCGGCTATCGCTGGACGGTCGTGAGAGTAGAGGACCGGAACGCCTATCTGGCAGGACTGGAAGAGGCGAGCGGCAATATGAATGTGAAGACGTTTACCGCCTTTCTCGCGGAACGCGTACGATGGTCCATGGAAAAGGCGACGTGAGGCGGCGGGTGCGGTTTAATTTGCTTGTTTCGGGGAGCGAAACCCGGCCTACACTTCAACGGTCGAGCGGTTCGAAGAATAGTCGGCGGCGCTGCGGGATTGGCGGTCGCGGGATCGAGGCCCCCGTCACCCTCAAAAGCATGATTCGTCGACAGGTTTCTGGATGCCCAAGGGCGCCGGCGACGTGATCTTTATGCTGCTCAATGAAGACGCCGTCTCGGGCTCGCTGGGCGCGCAGCTTTGGCACAACCGCCAGGAGTTTTCGGCGCGGCGCGACAGCTCGGCGGCCAGCCGGCAGGCGTCGACCGCCGCATGCGCGAGCGCGAGGCAAACCGCGCGCTCAAAATTCTGCTCTCCCGTTTTTTTTCGTCGTCCGCCCCCGCCTCGGCCCGGAAGGCCGAACCAAAAGCCTGCGCCATCGTGAGCGGCCGCGGCCAGCGCAGGCTATAGATGGCCCCTCCCTCCGCCGCAGCATGAGATCCGGGAGAGCGGGATTTCACCTTAGCGTTTCAATTTTTTTCCCTTAGCACTTCAATTGAAATCGGGAAGTAAAAGCGACAATGAGCCTGCCCTTCGCCTGGTTTTTTCTGATGACCCATGGCGCTGCGACCGGAGAGCCTCTGCCCTGGCCGACGCCCCAAGGATTGCTGATGAAGTTCGTGGCGCATCATCTGTGGATCCGGCCAAGCGCGAGACCGATTGGAAGACCTCCTCCGTTTGATATCAGCAACGACTTCAGTTTCGCCCGTTCGGTGCCGTTCGGGAGCTGTCCATCCGCGACGACGCGTGCGAGCTCGGCAGCGCGGAGCCAGGCCTCCAACATCGACAGCAAAGTAGGAGCAAGCTTCCTTGTGATCGATTAGGAGGACACCCAAGGATCATTCCACCACCGGAAGGTGCGACTCGGCGTCATCGCACGCGCCGGCGACGAAGCGTTACGAAGCACGCTGGTGCTGGGCGCCACCTCACTTCCAGACGGGTGCGGGAGGGGCACGGCAGGAATACTTCGCCTTGGCTTCTTGAATTGCTCAAGCACACGTCGCCCGAAGCCTATCGAAAGACCGATTCAACAAACTCCACGCTCGACGCCCAAACTGCGATTAGACAACCCCATCAACTTGCCGGCGCAAAAGGCGGCAGGGGGGTGCGCGACGCCATCGAGCAGGCCGGCGCCACAGTCAGCTTCTGGCCGCCATACGCCCCGATTTTATCCGTATCGAGAACGCCTTCTCAAAGCTCAAGGCGCTTCAGCGTGTCAAGCAGAGCGAACAATCAAGGCCCTGTAGGATGCGGTCGGCCCAATTGTCGAGCTGTTCTTCCCGGCAGACTGCGCGAACTACTATAAGGCAGCACGATATGATCCGGATTAAGCCGGATGTGCTCTTGAAACGGACACGACGAGCATCAGCACTCAAGCCTCTCGTCTAGCATCTGACACCCTGCGAGATGGATGAGCCTTGGCGCTCCCGCTCAAATTTATCCTTTGAAATTCGTCAGCTTCTCGAAAGCTAATCCTCTTAGAGCAAAGGGGCTTTAGACGGGTACGCTGCCCTGTTGAAAGCAAATGGAACCTGAATGTTGGGGAGCCCATGCGTTCGGCGCCCCTTGATGATGGACCTTACACCACCTTGCCGAGGACTGCCGGTCGGCTGGCGCGGGAGAAAGGCTGTCGCGGGGAAAACGTTCGAGGTTTTTGCCAGTTGGACGCTGCAAAGAGAGAACTCGCTGCCTTGGAGAATTCACGATGACCAGCCCGTTCGTTACCCGCGACGGCTCCAGATGGGTGCCCGAATATCTGACCGCTATCGATGGCATGACCTGCATGGCTGCGGAGCTCTGCGCCAGCGTCTGCGCCAAGAACTGCCAGACCCATCTTGCGGCCGACCACGCCGCACCATGATCTGACGGACAAACCAGGAGAACGTCAGTGCCCCTCCGAATGTTCTGCAACCTCATGGCGTTGGTCCTGTCCACCAATGCTCTAGCTGTCTATTTCGTCTCGCACTCCATCGGAGCGGTAATCGTCACGACTCTGAGTTGTGCGCTGGGTTTCGAAACAGCCTATTTCGCAAGCGTGCTCTTTCTGATCTGGCGGTCTGGCCCTCCTGGGAGCGCTGCACAAAAGGCCAATGGCGACCGGGAAGTTTGGCGCCAGTCGCCAACCTGTCGGGAGAACGAGGAATGAACCTTGGGTCTCGGCAGTATCGGCGTGCCGTTTGCCTCGCTTCGACGGCCAAGGGGAGGCTGGAAATTAATGACGGGTTCCCGTTGGAACACGATCTTTTGGCGGACGTGTGGACAGCAGCTTTAGCTCAAATGGCGGGAGAGAACATGCTGGGAAAGCCCCAACGTGCGCCCGCTCACCATTCGCTCCGGCCCCAGCGACGGTCGAGGGCTTTGGTCGTGTTAGAGGGACGCTCCGGCACCCGCCGCCCGCGCGTCGGAGCCGCCAACCGAACAAACTGCGTGCCCGCTGCCTGTGGCTACAATCTGCGGCCAGTGTCACCCATCCTCTACCCCAATCGAGGCACCGGTATGAGGCCGCGCATACCCGAAATCCACCAAACCGGTGGCCTGAGGCCCTGCAACGCCGGCGAATGCCCCCCCACACGGATGCGCCGACATAATGCATCTGCAGTTCATAAAATGCTCCACACATCGACAGCGCCCAACAACGATTCCCGTGCCAAGCCTTCTGATAGGACGCGAAATGCGAACGCTACTTGTTGATCATCATCCAAAGCTTACCCGGGTGATGCAAGGAGCGCTCTTGGACCGCGGTTTCACCGTTGATGTGATGCCTACTCTCGATGAGGCGTCGTTTGCATTTAGTTCAGCGCGCTATGAAATTCTTCTGGTCGAGTTAGCCCTGCCGGATGGAGATGGGTTAGACTGGCTGAGGCAGTTGAGGCGGGAGGGGCATTCGACCCCTGTTATCATGATGAGCAGCGTCGATGATCTCGATACGCGAATCGCGGTTTTCAACGGGGGCGCGGACGATTTCCTGCCTAAGCCTATCTCGCCTGATGAGCTCATCGCCCGAATAAGAGCCGTTTTGCGGCGATCAACGCAGGTGACGGGCCCGATCGTTACATTTGGCAATCTCACATTCGATCCGATTAGCCGCCAGGTTTCCGTTGGTGGTCAGCCGCTAAAGATCCCGCGACGCGAACTTGGCATTCTCGAGCATCTGCTCAACCGCGCAGGTCGCACCGTGCCGCGCGAGTTCCTGGTTGACGGCCTCTATGCCTTCGACGACGAAGTCTCGACCAACGCGCTTGAAGTCGGAATATATCGCTTACGCGGACTTTTGGGCCAATCCGGTGCGACGATTCTTATCAAGACGGTACGGGGCATCGGTTATGTTCTTGAACTGAAAGACGAGCCGCTGGACATAGGCAGTCGGAATTGACAGGGCGATTTCTTCCCTTCGCGAAGCGTTTGGAAGATCCATCTCTCCACCATGCCTTTGAGACCGGTGCGGTGTCGGTCAAAGCCTTTGAATAGAACGCCTGACGCTATCCATGGCGTGGAGGTAATCTATTCAGACAATCGATTTCACAAATTCCTCGGCCGCCCAGTCGTAGCCGGCCTCGTGGCCGGAGCAGTCATCCGCGCAATCGTAGCCATGGAAAGTCTCTTGCGCGTTTGCCGGGGCGGCAAGAGAGTCGGCTAGCGTAAGGGCGCCGGCCGCGACAAGAATTCAGATCATCACAAAATACTCCTATCGAAGCCGAGGCAGTGGGGTATTTTGTGACCGTGCGAAGATGGGTCTGGATAGCCGACCTCAGTCCCAATCCTGATCAGGTGTAGCGGGACGGCGATTCCAGCTTCTAACGGCGTTTAATTGGTCGATGCAGATCGGGCCGGATGCGCCGCAGTCGTCACACTTCACCACGACCCGCCTATCGGCTGTGATGAACGGCCTTGCGTCGTTGCTCGTGCAAAACGGGCAAGGCTCCGCATTCATCGCGGAGAACGCTTTCTGCCCCTGCTTTTCGCCGGCTTTGCCGCAGGCTTCCCGCCGAGCCCACTTGACTTCGCCAGCGCCGAACGTTGGGCCGCGTAGTTCGGCGCTACCATCGGATAGTCCGGCTTCAATCCCCACTTCTCCCGGTACTCGTCGGGTGTCAGTCCGAAATGTACGTCGAGATGGCGCCTGAGAGATTTGAACTTCTTCCCGTCCTCGAGGCAGATGACGTAGTCCGGGAACAACGACCGCTTCGGATTGACCGCCGGCGCTTGGGCAGGCTTCTCAGGCTCGGTGACTTGTCCGATTTTCGACAGCGACGAATTCACGCTTTCGATCAACTCTGGAAGAGACGCAACCGGCACTGGGTTTTTGCTGACGTAGGCAGACACGATGTCCGCAGTGAGCTCGATCACCTGGCTTCGGCCGTTCTCAATCTCTTCCGGCATGCAGTAACTCCGTTTCGCAGCAACAATAGATGAAACCTCTTAGCCGGTTTTCGGCGCAGCGCAACAGTGTGAAGACGCTACCTGAACGAAGCATTGCTACACAACGATTGCAGCCCGATGAGGGGTGTCGAGGCGACCGGAGACACAGGGTACGCCTTGAACGGCCGCCTTGCGGCACAAGCAGCCGTTTTGGAATCGATCTTCCTTTCACTGGCGCGCGCCGGCCGAAATCCCCTGCATTGACAGCCGGCCGGAGCGACGGGCTCGAACGAATGACGAGGCACTTGACGCGACTGCAAACGTGGCTCGGCGGGCGCGGCCTGCTCCCCGACCCGACGGTGTCACATCATGCAGTGGTCCTACCCGATCCTCCGTGTCGGCGACACCGAGATCTGCATCCACCTGACCTTCCTGCTACTGCTCGCCTGGATCGGCATCGCTATTTCCAGGAGGGTGGAACGCCGGCTGCGATCGACGGCGTCGGCTTCATCTGCGCCGTGTTCGCCTGCGCGTGGTATTGCATGAGCTCGGCCATGCCGCTGCCGCTAGTCGCTACGGCATCCGAACTCCAAAAATCACGCTCTTACCAATCGGCGCGTCGCGCGGAGCCGGAGCGCCTACCCTACAGAACCTTCGACAAGCTGCGTTCGGTTCATAGATCAGAGATTGTCGAGAACAAGCGACTTGATGCTGCCCTGGACCTGGTCGCCCAGATGCAGGCTGGCCGGGAGCTTCATCGCAGCCAGCGCGGGCCGCGGCGCACCGGACAGACGAACCACATGTTCGGCATTCCCGACGGCAGCCAGAGCAATGGCTATGTGAAGCGTGGCCGCAAGCCCGGCCGGAAGGCGGATTTCACAAAGGACCCCGCGGTCGTCGTGCGGCGTGAGCAGGCGTTTGCCAGAATGCCCGCAGCCAAGGTCGAGAGCCAGGCCGTCAAAGTCGATCTGACACTCACAGAGAGCGATAGGCATCGTATTGCGGATGTCCTCGCAGTGCTGGACGAGTTTCCAATCAACCGGAAGACTCAACCAACAACGGACGCTGGCCTTTAGCTCGAAGAGGGTCACGCGGCTCTCAAAGCTAAAGCCGACGGAGATCTACTGGATCGCCCCCGATCGGGCTGCGCAACCCCGACCAGCTGACGCCCGATCGGGCGCTGGCGTCGCAGCCGGCAGCACCGGATTGCGACATTTCTACTTTGCTGGCTGCGCGACATTCGAACTTGGTTGCAACATCGAAGCACAAAAGGCGAACATCGATCATCGCCTATGTGTTTCGACCGTCACAGCTGCGGAACGACAAGCTTGAGCTGATTTCTATCTATGCAAATGCCGCCAAGGGCGCCGAGTGGTCTGACGGCCTGTAGGTCCATTCGACACCGTCTTGCCCGGTTCCCAACAGACTTAAGACGGCGCACGGCAGATTGCGGGATACAATCTTTCGTCGCAGAAACTCAGCCTGAGCCCGGTCGTGAGTTGACAACAGCACTTGGTAGCCGCGGCTTGCCACCAGGTTGCAGACGAAATCAGCGAAGGCCGCGGCATGGATCGTGTCGTTATGTTGTAGCGGATCATCGAGGACCAGGCCCCGCCAGCGAGACCATGGGTAGGTAAGGCTGGCAGCGCATAGCATACTCACGGACAAGGCGGCCATCTGACCTTCGCTGTGCACCAATCGGGGGTCGATTGCCCCGATTTCGGGAGGGACTTCACCGTCTTTCGTTGCACTCTGCTCTACACGTCGATTTCTGACGTGCAATTCAATCCCGACCCGAGGGTCCCCCATGATTGCGCGGTTGATAGCTTTCATGAGGTCGTCGAGGGGCTGCATATAGCTCGTGTTGAACTGCGCCAGTTCGTCGAGTATGTCCGAGCTCGCGGCCTGGGCGATGTCCTTACTCTCGCGAGTTGCTTGGGCGAGCCGTGTCGTCGCGGTCACGCGATCCTGCGCTTCCTTGCGGAGCTGCAGTCGATCACTGTTGGGTGCGCCATTCACCGCCGTCCGTAAACGCTCCAGCGCGGTGAGGTGATTGTCGACCAGCGCTTTGGCAGCTCGACCGTCTCGCAGTTGCTTCAGCAGGTCGCCAGCTTCTCCCAGTATGTTCCGAAGTCGGCCGATTGTCGTCGTCAGCGCCGCGATTGAAACGGCGTCAGGTGCTTCCGACTGAGCAAATGCAAGCTTCCGCCAGTTTTCCCCAGCGTCGCGTTTTCTTCTCTCCGCAGCGGCAATCTGATCAGCTGTCTGTTGTTGACGCGTTCTTGCCGCAGGCAGAGCAACTTCGAACGACGCCAACTGCCGTTCAATCGCTTGCCGCGCCTGCGTCGCGCGTCGACTTCTCTCCTCGAATGCCGAGAGCTCGTCTTCCGTCCTCCGGATCCCTCCCGCCAACTTGCTGTCGTTTAGATCGCCAACGACTTCCACGAGCTCGCGAAGTGAGTTCGCGGCCGCTGCAAGTTCTGAGGCGGCGGTGGTTTGGGTTAGAGCCGCAGCGTTCAATTGTAGCTGAGCTTGATCTCGCCTCCTGATGGCGGTGGCGTGTTCGCCTCCGGGTGTGAAGAAGTCGCCGTTCAGCCGATTACGCCAATACCACTTCCTCCGCCTCAATCTCGCGATCTCTTCTGTACTCGCCGCCAGCTGCCGCTGGCGCTCCTCGGCTGTCGCACGCTTAACTGCACCGTCGCCGAACACGCCGATGCCCAGTTCGGTCCTAGCCTTTTCCTCGGATTGAGATTTCTCGGTAAGCGAAGTCAGGTCGCGCTTTGCGGCCCTCAGCTGTTCGAGGCGGTTGGTGGCCGCTTCCGACCTCTGCGAGGCAGATTGAACGCGCTCCTCCTGAGCCAACACCAAAGGAGCCAATCTTGCCGCCGCATTCGCCGCATGCTTGTGTAGTTCCCCTTTCACTTCAAAGTGGGTGGCGCAAACCGGACAGTCGCAGGCGTCGAGGGGCAGGTTGGCGGCAACGCTTGCGACCGCGCCTGACATTGCCGAGACGGTTTTCCTCAGTTCGACAAGGATGGTGTTCTGCTCGTCAAGAAATAGCTTTTCGTCTCGGGCAGACGCTTCCGCCGCTGCCAAATCAGCGTCGAGGGTGGGGAATTCAAGTTGTAGCTTCTGGATCGCCGATTGTAGCTCCGCAACCCTGGCATCGCGGGTAAACCAGAGGCCTACGCTGTCTCTCTCAGTTTGGGCCAAGTGTGCGCGTTCATCGAGGCGGGCAACGTCACCTTCAATTCGGCGCACGATCTGCAGCCGGCGGTCCAAGGCCGCTGCGGCCGCACTTTCCCGAGACACTACGCCTTGGGCCGCTGCAAGTGCGACATCTGCGGCCTCTTTGCGCGCCCGTGTGGAAGCCTCAGATATCCTTGCGTCCCGCAGGCCGATGAGCAGAGTCAGGGCAGCTCTGATGGCATCCGACGAGTCGGTCGTGCTGGCCTCTTCGACCTTGGCGTTCTCAAGCGAAGCTGCACTTTCGTCATATTGCGATGTCAGCGATGTGACCTGCTCGTCTGCGATCGCTTTTGCAGCTGCGTGCTCCAAAGATTGCCGCGACGCGCTTACGAATTCGTCAAGCGCAGAATTGGCGTCGGCAACACCTGCCTCCAGCCCGCGCAGGCGGGTGCGTTGCTCGCTCAGTCGATCATCGAGGGTCGCAATCGTGTTCTGATCGAAGCCAGCTATGGGTGTCAGCGACGTGTCGTCAGCGGCTTCATCAAGCAGACGCGAGATGGAACTAGCAAGCCCGGAAGCTTCCGTTTCATCTAGGCCTCCCACACCTGTCAGACCGGACCATAGGTTCTCTTCTGTATCGAGAAGGGCCTGGAGTGTGTCGACCTCGTCGTTCAGCATTTTGATGCGACCGTTGTAAGCACGGGCGGCCTTCGTGTTGCCCTTACCATGGAGGGCGTTCGCGACGTCTTCGATCTCTTTGCTTTCGGCTGCCTCCTTGAGAATATCGAACCGCTCGCCAGGATCGCGGTTTGTCAGACGGGACATCATGGATTGTCCAAGGAAATGGGTGAGGAGCAAATAGCTTGAGAGCCCTGTAATGCTCCGGTTCCACCTCTCGTCCTTCAGGAACTCCGTTACGTTTTCGATGTTACCGCCAATGATCGACTTGGTCGCCTCGCGAGACGACAGGGTTCGCACAAGGCTTTTCTCGCCGGAGAAGTCCATGGTCACGGATGTTGGTCCGGTTGGTCCTTCGCGCCATCGGCAGAGATAGCTGCCAACCTTCTTGACCCCGTCGGCGTCGCGGAAGTGATCGATCTTGTCGGTCAAGGCCCATTCGAGTCCGTCAAACAACGATGACTTACCGATGCCGTTGCTGCCCTGGACGACGAGCACGCCCGGCCCATCTCGGAGGCGAATATCTAGCTGCCTGAAGCTTCGATACTGTTCGAGACGGACACGCGTCAGGTAAACGTCACTCATTTCGACGCCTCTCTGCTGGACACGAGTTCAGTCACAAGACTCTCTGGGTCGTCAATCAACCGCTCAGCGAGCGAAACCCATTGCTGCGCTACCTCTTTGGTGAGCCCGCGCTTTTCCAAGAGGCGCTGGGCTAGTTCGTGGGTCTGATCGAGCTGAGCGTCACTAATCGCTTTCACGTGTGCCCACGGCATCGCTAGAAAGGTCCTGGCCAGGAAAGCATCGAATGACTCTTGCACGGCCGTCTGCTTCGGTATCCAAACGAGCTTCCGACACACGGTTTCGTCGCGTTCGATGAGGTCGACCAGCCGCAGCCAGTCACCAGTTGGAGTCGGAGAGGTCGCGCAGAGGAACAAGTGCGCATTGATAACCTCCCGCTCGTACATATACGACCGGGCAACCACCATCTGGGCGTGGAGCTTCTTAAGCGCCAACGTAACGCCTTCGACCGTATCAAGTCCAATCGGCGCAACAATTACCGGGTACTGGCCCAAGCGGAGCCCGAAGAGTCCGTCTGTGGGCTTCGTCTCCGGTTCAGTTGGCCGGCTGCGAAATGTCGGTGAAGTGAAGTCTCTGACTTCAATGGCCTTCCAACCCACCTTGTCCGTCGCCTCGACCAATAGGGACTTCAAGATTTCAGGCGTCATATCAGAACCCTGTTTCGATCGTTGTCCTGCCGCTCGCGCCACTGCCGGAATTCTTCCTGCACCGCAACTATCCACCCCGGCAGGTCAGTCCGAAGTGCCGTGCGCCAATGCGCATCGTTGCGGATAATTGCCGGCTTCGTCCGCCGCGCCACGTCGAGCCCGGTTCCCGGGTCTCCCGCGTTCAGGATCGTATCGTCAGGTCCTGTGACCGCAACCTCGGAGCTCCGTGAGAGTATCAAGGCGTCAACGTCCCAGTGCTCGGGCATATCCCACTCAGTGAGCAGGCCGCCGTCATCGAGCGTATCGGCCGCAGAACCAAGAGCCTGCCCGTTTTTATCGAACCTGAGATTTCCTCTTGGAACCGATGCAGGCTCGAGAGGCTCGCCAAGGTGGGTTGCGAGGATAAGCAGAAGTGCGCCCGCCATACGCTCCAGAGCGGTCACGTCCCCGCTCCATGGCTTGGCAGCAACGGGCCCGATGTTGCCTAACCAAGCAAGGAAGGCACGGCGCAGGTCGGGTAAGGCGTCAAGCGTCTGGCGCCAGTCGGCCCAGGTTGCCATTACGGCGGCCATGACGCCTGGCGCGATGTTGCCGAGCGTGTCGCACTTGCCTAGCATCTGCGCCGCTACGAGCTTGCTTTCCAACTGACGGACGAGCGAAGCATCGACATGCTCGCTAAAGCTAATCGCGCCGACCACACGATAGGGATACCGAGATGCCGCCGCAGTGGCGACAGCGGCAACGGGCAACTTGGACTTCCAGGCCTCCCGCACGCGTGCTCCTGGCGTGAGGGTAATCTTGCCCCCACTGGCCTTGCTGAGGCGGATCAGGTCATCCGCATCCAGCTTGTCAGGCGGCACTTCCAACTGCACGGCTATTGGAGCGGCCGCAGTCTCACCCTGGATTACGAGGTCCTCCAGAGAGGTCTTTCCACGTTGCACCAACGTTTGGGTCGCGACGTCCCAGCTGATCAGGATGGTTGATGCTTCGTGAGCGGATTGACCGGCGAGTTGCTGCCGCCTAGCGCCGTCGGCGAGTTTTTGTCGCCACAGCTCAAAAAACACCGTGTAGGTCTCAGCATCGAGGGTGGGGGGATAAAGCAGTTCCGGTTTCGCCGCGAACCGAGCCTTCGACACTCGCTCGTACTCTTCAAACTGCTCTTTGGCGGGCTGATAGCGCTCCTCCTTGTTCGGGCCGTGACGAAGGATCACATGGTTGAACCTGTCCGCGAAGGCTGCACCGCCCAGCGTGATGCCTACCGGCTCAAGGCCATCTGGATGGTTGATCACATTTTTGATCTTACCGGAGGTGCGACGGACGACGACCCCTTTCTGCTTAGCGGCGTGCAGGACCGCGAAGACCATCGATTGATTGAGCTGCGCTGCCTTTCCCACAGAGAACAGGGGGCCGCTTGAGTTGATCGTCAGAAGCCGATCGGTCCGGAGCTGTGGTACTAGGCGATCAAGTATGCCTCGCTCACGAAAGGTACTGAGCACCTCTTGCTCGAAGACAGGTTCCAAGTCTGCCTCTGGCGCCAATCCGGCGTACGCCTTGAGGATCGTGGTTCGCAAAACGTCCTGGTTGAAATAGCCGAGGAAGGCCTCCGTGAAAGGTACGTGCTCAAATCCCTCGATAAGAAGGTTGAGGATGTCGGTCAGGGCACCATCGCCATTGCCACTTACAAGGTAGGTTACAGGCGGATTCGCCTCAACCGCGGCCGTCCCGACGCCACGTTCCTTCCAATAGTCATAGGTGTCAGCTGCCCCTACCGTTCGTTCGTCGCCAAAGCCCATCGCAAGGAAAACCTTCTGGACGATCCTTGTCGCACCATCCGCGAAGGTCAGTCGCCATTCGGTCCCCGACTTTTCTAGCGTCTTGAGGCGCTTTTCCTGTTGCCAGATGAGCTTGGGAAGCATGGCTTTGTAGCTATGAAAGTCGGCCGCCAGTCTCTTGGCGATCGGCTTGCCGGTATCCTGGCTCCAGTCCAGGAATGGCAACCCAGCGCTCTTGTCCAGCGAGCCGAGCGCCGGCCATTCATAGATATGCGGGTGGAGCAAACGGGGCGAGGCGCTTTGGAGCTGGAGGACTTCAACGGCCGGGTCGTATAAGCTGACATCATAGTCCAGCAGGCCTAAGGCCAATGCGCAGGTAACGCCCGCGGCGCCGCCGCCCACGACGGCTATCGTATCGTTGGCTTTTAGAATACCTCGTTCATGCAGAGCTCTGACCAGTCGAAATGCACGTACCTGCTGGGAATAGAACGTGATACGTCGCTCGAACGCGCCTAGAAAATACAGCCCGTCGCTACCCGGCAGAGTGCTGGCGGTAATCCAATCGTCTAGAGCCTCTGTGAAAGCTGGTGCCATGCGTGCGTTGAATGCCAGCGCCCGCGCCAATGGCGAAGCACTGCTTGCTCCGGTTCGTTGTTTCCCCACTTCAAGATTTCCAAAGAAATCCGAAGCAACGAAGGCAATCCTTGCCGTCAAAATCTGGATCGCGCAACTGTCCATCTACGCAAGATTGGCTTTGAGATGCCGAGCAAGCAGCTCTTGGTGAACAGCTGAAACGCCTGGCATGCAGTGGACCAGCAGCCTTTGGGAGATTGCCACCGGTGTCGGAATAACCGAGCGTGAAGTGATCGAACAATCCAACTTGCCTTGAGAACGCGCCAACAAACAATGCCGTTTTGAATTACGCGAGATCGTGGATGGCCACATTAGGAATGACGGCCCTGGCGACTCCAGAGCCAGGCTGGATTACGGATTGGGCGCGGCCGCCAAAAGTCGTCACCGTGTCCGGCTCTTGGCCATCATCGCGGCGCATCTCATCTGTTACGGGCGGTCCCGCCATGGCCCGGCTAAGTTGCTGAGCCCAGGGCACATTCACAATTCGCTGGGCAACCATCTCAAGAGCGGCAGCGTCCATCCGTAACCACCCTGTCAGTTTCGCATCTGCCCCGCCGACTAGCCGGCTCTGTCATGCAGACTGACCCTGGCCCCGCAACGCGTGGGGAGCTAGCGCGCTTCAATCCTCAGCGCATTCAGCGTCTCCGGCGTAATCGTCCCGGTCACCTTCAGCCCGTAGTCGGACTGCATGCGCTGGAGCCCAGACCTCAACTCAGAATTCATCTGGCCGTCTATCTCGCCACTGTAGTAGCCGAATGCGAGCATCGCGGTCTGGACCTCCTGGACGATCTCCCTAAATTTGTAGGCGTTGCCTGGAAGTGTCTTCAGCGGTGCCGGAGCCGGCGTCACAGCGGGCGCCTGGTAGGTCGGTGCCGGGGCGGATGGCGCGCTATACAGCGGGGCGGGTTCGCTCGACGCCGGCGGGATGTAGGAATAGCCGCCCGTCGACGATCTATGGCTCGCGTGCGAGCTATGGCTGCTGTGACTGCTATGTCCGGCCAATGTGTATAGGTGGTCGAGCTTGAAGATATCGAAGAGAGATTTCGTCTTTCCGACGTCGCCGTCCAACGTTGGCTTGGTCGGCAGCGCCTGAGCATTGGCTGGCAAGAACCCCGCCGCGAGCAGCGAGGGTATCGCGAAAAACCGTCTCTTCATTGGATAGCCCCCAAATTGCCGTATCCGTGATTAGCCGGATGCCACTCGAAAAATCCCCCGCACCCAGCCTTCAACTTGCATCCACCGCATTCGTCCCGGTATGCGCGTTTCCAGTCGGAGATCGTGGCGGGCGCCAGATGGCGGTATCCTTGCGGCACCGTGCAGAGCGGGAAATTATAGAGCCAGGCATCTATCCCGCGGCTCCTGACGAGATCGAGGGAACGGCCGACGATGTCGAAGTCCTGCGAACTGTCGTAGAAGAGCGTCTTCCAATTCATGCGGCCAAAGCCGATGTTCTCCATCTGCATGATCGCCCATGTCCGAATGAACGGCAGAGTAGAGACGATGAACCTTGCCAGTCGAGGCAGCCCATCAGCATTCGGACGCATCAGCACGGTGCGGAGCTCTACCTGGGCACCCAGGCGGCACATGAGCGCGAGGTTCTCCAACAGCCGCTCGTGCGCGCCGGCCTTGCCGACAATCTCGTCATGAACAGCGGGATCGCGGGAATAGAGCGGGATACCCCAGACCACCCTTCCTCGATCAATACGTCTTATCGCCTCGCAATCATCCGGATCGAAATGCTGGCCGTTGGTCAGGACGTGGAAGGATAGGTCAGCGCGAGCGTCCAGAACCCTCTCCAAGAACTCGAAGAGCTGCCCTTTGAAAAGCGTCGGCTCGCCGCCGGAAATTCCGATCGTCGCCCCTTCCGGAGCAAGCAACGCCGCGGTCTCGAAATACGGGAACAGGTCGACATGATGCTTCTTGGGCGGCTGCGAGCACATCAGGCAAACCTGGTCGCATCGCTCCGTCACCAGCAAGGTGTTGTGCTGCGACGAACTGCGAATGAGGCGGTCCGCGGTTCCGCGCCGCGGGTTCACGAGCAGAACGTCTCCATCGATCTTGGAAGGATCGATGCCAAGGATTCGTATCGGACCGCCCTCGCCGACGTAGTCGGCACCTTCCGGGCCGACCAGCTCCAGCGCTGCGTCGAAGGGATTCAGTTGTTCGCGGGCATCGGCCTCAAACGAGCGAAGCCGGACCACGAAAGGCTGGTCAGCGTTTGCCTCCACCTTGATGCGCAGGGGTATCATTGGTGTCTCGGCGCCATGCTGTCGTCCCAGCCGCCCACGCCGAGCCAAGCCGCCAGCGAGGCACGGGCAGGCTCGTCCTTGCGGTAGAGGACCTCGAACACCTTGTCGAACAGCGACAAATGCCGGCCGCAAAACCACGTGTCCGGCCGCGAGACATCTATCCGGCCATACCGGGAGATGTCGTCGATCACGTCAGTGCCGCAGAACGGCTGGTAGGCGCAGTGGATGCAATCCGGATCGAAGTGGTTGAATGAAGCGGAATTGAGAACGTCGACCTTTGCCCGGTCGATTCCTGTCCCGACATTGCCAATGCTGAGATCAATCTGGCCGATCCTGGAAAGCATCCGGGCTTCATCGGTCGGATAGAAGCGGCCGTCGTGATCTATGACGACATAGTCGGAGGCGAAGAAGTTCGGGTTTCGAATGTCGACGTGGCTGTCGGCACCGAAGCGGAGCACACGCTTCAGGCACTGGCTGAAATAGTACTCTTCCATGAAGAGGCCGGTCTGATGGTTGCGAGCGATGAGGCGGTCTATGAATTCGGCATGGATACGATTCCAGCGGGCGAGGACATTGTCGCCCTGCTGGATCTTTCTGGCGAATCCTTGGTGGTTTATCGGACGCAGGTAGACGGACCTGA
Source organism: Mesorhizobium sp. Arg314 (assembly GCF_053714275.1). Taxonomy (NCBI): domain Bacteria; kingdom Pseudomonadati; phylum Pseudomonadota; class Alphaproteobacteria; order Hyphomicrobiales; family Phyllobacteriaceae; genus Mesorhizobium; species Mesorhizobium sp. Arg314. Next base: position 17,301 of record NZ_JBSKBP010000001.1, read on the forward strand.
TTCCATAGCGTTCATAGTTGTCCAGAAGAGCGTTGAAATCCGGCGGGTTGGCGACATCCACCGTAGGCAGAGCTGAGATCTTGCCCTCCGGATAGCGGGAAACGGCTGCCTCGAGACTTCGAAAGAAGGCGTCAGTGACTCCGGTGTCGTGGGTACGCTGACGCTCATGCGTCGGCCGGTCTCCGTCAAGCGACGTACTGATGAATGTATCATCGGCATCCAGGAAGTCCCATGCACGCTCGTCCAGTGCTTGCAGGTTCGTGCAGACGACGAATTGAGACCGGGGAAACTTTCCGCGGCAGAAGCCCCGAACGGCCTCCAGGAGATCGACCCGGAGCAAGGGCTCGCCACCCTGGAACTCGATCTTGATATCCGGACCGTCCAAGCGGTCGAGGAACGAAAGGGTACTGGCGAGGGTCTCGTCCGACCAGTCGAATCCGCGAGCTTTCTCGGCAGCCCGGGAGACCTGGCAATAACCGCAAGCAAGATTGCACCTAAGCGTCGGCACGAGGATGACGTAGTTCACTCTCGTCGGCCTCGCCTGCCGCCTCGCCCACCTGTAGGCGAACGACGTCCACTGAAGGTCGAACTCCCGATCGAATCCGTGATTCCCTTCCCTGAGGAACGTTTCGTCCTCGGTAGTCAGGCTATCGGCGGCATACCGATCCAGGAAGCCGTGGCCCGACTTGAAGAATCCGCCTGCATCGTCGCAGAACAATACCGAACCGTCCGACATCTCGCGGAATTTTAGCGGCCAGACATTCATCGGCTTGTGACCGCGGCTACGAGCGCTTGGCGCATGGGCAGAGTTTCGGCGTAGATTTTCTCACGATAGACAGCCTGCAAAACATCTTTGCGAAACCGCTCTTCGGTGAGGTCGCTCGAACCGCGTATTGATATCCCTCCGTCGCCCCGGGCGAACCGGCACGAAGGGTAAAGTGCCTGAAGGCGAAGCATCGCCGAATCGACGTGCTTTTGAAATTGTGGCGAAACATCCACCACGAAATCTAGTTCAACAGCTTTTGGCAATTTTTGTCGCATCCCGCCCCGGGCGATAATGCGCGGGTCGGAATAAACAATCAACGGCATATTTGACAGAGCGCTGTCAGAATCGGTTTCGCTTGTGACGTATTTTCTCCCTCTCGGGTTCAGCCCATACTTGCAAGGTCGGCTAGAATACCTATTTCAAACGTTAGCGTTCCAAAAGGAGGACGCCACAATGAGCCACCTGATGCTCCGCATCTCGATCGCGCTCCCCCTGTTTCTGATGGCTGATGGCGTTGCCTTCGCCAGCAAGGTCATCGGCAACGGTTAATAGCATCAGGCGCGGGCGCGGCATGCCAGCCGGGTTTGCTGCGCCTCAAGTCCATCCACTCTGTCCACGATAGTGTTTTGGCGGTGATCTAACCTTTCCGGCATTTTGGTCGGGGGAGCTTCGCCGACAGATCGAGAAGAACAGGAAGATGAGCATGATGCCGACGGCGGCGATGGTGCCGAGGATGTCGGCATCATGATCAGCATGACCAGCCTGATGCCGACGCTGCTGTTGATGGCGGCGGTGCCGCCGGTCATGACCGGACGATCATCATTATGATGGGGGAAGATCGATGTGGGGCATCGCTGCGGCTATTCATCCCCTCGGACCTCCCGCGAGACTGACCTACTCAGTTAGCGCTAGATCTCTTGCCATCACCCGGTAAGCATAAAACCTCAAACCCCTGCTGCCTTCTTGCCTCGCCGCCAGGATTCGTGAATATGGCTCCTGGGGTTGTGTAGGGGATTACTATGCGTCGCGTGTGCAGTGTGGGCGTTGCTGCGTTGTTGGCAGCTGTTTCTTTGCCGGCTATGAGCTCGGCGTCTTCGCTTTCCGATTTCATCCAGATCATCCAAAACGGGCAGCAAATCACGCGGTCAATGGCCTTCAGGCCACCCCATTCGAATGCCTTATGGCTCGTTGTATCGAGCAGGCCAACCGAAGGAGAGGCCATCGCTCTCGCGCAATCTTACGCGCCGACACTTGGGCCCACCCTGGTCGTCCATAGCCGCAACGCAGTGTTTGCTGTCGTCGCCGGGACGCTGTACCAGGACAAGGCGAAGTCGAACTTGGCAGCGCTCAAGGAACTGCACATCATCCCTCAGGACTCGTTTCTCTCACGCGGGGACGGTTTTGACGGGCTGGTTTGGATGTCCTATCAAAGGGGGGCCTCGTTCGATTTCATAACGCAGCCGAACTATCTGCGGGTCGTCCAAAGACTCCAGGCTGCGATGACCAGGCTTGGGCTGTATTCCGGCCCGGTGGACGGCCTGATTGGCCCCACGACAGTGAAGGCCTTCAGGGCCTATCTTGCGCGCTTCGACCTGCAGGCCGGCGAACTGCTCACAGACTACAGCCTGACAGAGATCGAGCGTAACGCCGGCGATGGCTTCCACAGCGACCAGGAAAGAAAAGCCGCCCGGGCTCTCGGCTATACGGACGCGCAAAGCTACAACGACGCAAGGTCCGGTGGCTTCATCTCGGCGAGCGAATTCGCACAGGCGAAGAGCATGGGCTTCACGACGCAGCGCGAGTACGAAGTCGCTGTGTCAGCCGGCTTTCGCAACCGCGACGAATACCAAAGTGCCCAGACAGCAGGATTCACTGCAGCCAATGAGTATCGAGCGGCCGTCCAGCTTGGCATTCAGACCAGGGCAGAGTTTATAGCGTATCGCGCGTCAGGGTTTTCCAATCCCACCGCATACCGCGATGCCAAGCAGAAGGGCTTTGCTGACAAGGCATCATTCGACAAGTCGCAGGTTCGCAAGCTGAAGGCAGCGAGAGCCTCAGCGATGAACTTGCTGTCGGATGCCGAGACGTTCTTGAAGCTGAGCCCGCAAACTTCGAATCTGGTCGAGATCGCCGGTCAGGCGGCTGCGCTGAACGCTCAGGTCCAGACCGTTTCAGTTGACGCGCTGAACGACTCCACCCTCCGATTAACCAATTTGCTCATGGCCGTCCCCGGCTACTCCGAGTTTTCGGCATCGCGAGACAAGGAGCGTTCACAGGCGATCGACAAGCAGAAGGCTGACATCTTCGCCGAGCTCCAGGCCGATCGCCAGGCTCTCAAGCATTGGATGAGCGGCCATCTGACATCGGCCAAGCTTCCCGAAGTCGTCCAGGAAGTGAAGGCGCTCGATGAAGTTTCCGACACGGACGACCTGGACTCGCTGGTCGATGCTCGGGAGGGCGTGCGAGGGATGATCACCCGGCAGGCCCTGGCGGACGAACTGGAGACAAGCAAGGCTGTGGGCACACAGTCCGGAAGCGATGCCGGCCAGGCAAGCAATACCGCGACCTATGCGGTCACCGACTTAAACAAGGCGCTTCTGCGGGGCCCATTGGAGGATGTGGTCGTTCTTTACAACGCCGGCCCGAAGGCGCCCTCGCTCCTCCGTACGATATCAGGCCAGTTCTCGTTGACCAAGAACCAGGCGTGGATCTGCCTGCTTGGTCCTGAACGGACACCTGCCTTGGACAAGGCACTGCTCGGAGCTATCGACCCGCTGGGAGGAAAGGCAATAAACGTCAACTCGGACTGCGGGGCGGAAGGGCTCGAAAGCGCCGACCTCTTCCTCGTCCGGCGGAAGAGTTTCCTCGAGGCCCCGCCAACGCTTCAGGCGGCCTATCTCGAAGCGATGGAGGCCAAGACAATCCGCGTGTTCGAGCCCATCCGCTTCGAGGATATCAAGGCGCGCATGGATTCGGACCAGACGCTGGCTTTGAAGATCGCCCAGGAGGTCTCGTCAGGAACTCGCGAGGGATATGGCGGCATCCTGCTGACGAACTCGTTGGACCGGATTTGCACCGTCGTCGACGGCAACGCAGCAGTGCACGAGGCGACCATCAGCAAGATAGCCGATTTCGCAGGCATGTCGGGAAGCATCGTGAGGTATCCGTCGATCGACAAAGCCTACGGGGACGTACGGCACGAACAATGCCGGGTGCTTTACGCGTCGGCCGCCGACCTGAAGGCCACGTCCGAAGCGCTCGCTCGCGATGGCGTTCAGTTTGCCTTCGCCCCGGTGTGGCTAGACAAAAGCGATGTCGCCAGCACTGCTGCCAAACTGGATGCAGCCAAACAGGAGGCAATTAAAGCCGCGGAGGCCAAACGTGTGGCCGCCGACGAGGAGAAGAAGATCGCTGCCCAACGCGAAGCGGACGAGAAGAATTCCAAGTCGCTCCGCCAAGCGGATCTGCGCCAGGAAAACGGACCAGCCGCGACGGCACTCCTGAACCTGTTCTCGGATGGCCTGAAGAGGACCGTCCTGGGTACGATAGACAAGGCAAACTCGTCCTCGGGGATGAACATGGAGACTCTGTTCCCTGATTTCGCAAAGTGGAACGCGGGCCTTTCACAAGATAACTGGAAGGCCACCGACGTGACTTCCGAGGTACAGGATTACGGCACCGTCAATTGGAAGGGTCGGTATCTGGACGGCATAGTCGTGAAGGCGACGGTGAAGATGGCGAGCGCGGAGCGCGGACAGTACAGGGATGAGTGCTTCCTGTTTGGCGCAGTGGTCGATAGCGAGTTCCAGATGGTTCGCGACCCGTATGAGTCCACATGCAATGACACCCAGACTTCCGCCCAGTGGGCTGTAGGACACGAGCTCAAGAGCCTTTGGGTCGCCAATTGACTGGCGGCAACGCAACAAGCGAGGTCGGAAATCTGCAAATCTCACTCAGGCCGTATAGGATCGGGCCTCCTCGAAAGCACGCTGATAGCTCCCTCCGCCAGGCACCAAGAAGTCCTCACGGCCCTCCCCCAACCTGTCCCTCATTCCGATCGGAAAACTCAGGCATGTTGTCGCCTGCCAGCAAGTTCTCCTTCGACAGCAGCCCGGCGTCCTCGAGAGCCTCGAAATCCGGCAGCTGGCGCAGCGTATCGAGCCCGAACTGCGACAGGAAGTTTTTGGTAGTCACATAGGTGTAGCCTCCGGCAACGGATCGACGCACGTTTATGGTGATTATCGACGCCCGCGCCCAGCGGCCCACCGTGCCGACAATACCGCGCGGAGGCGCAACGAAGCGGTCTGTCCGCATTCACCCCAGAGCTTCTCGACGACGGTCGCGCCATCGCCGACATCTGCCGAAATCCGAAATCCTCCATAGCCATCGCCTGTGGCCCGCGGGTTCCTTCCTCGGGGACGCCTGCCGGCGCCCGAGACTCTTCACGAATGCGGACAGTCCGGTTTTGGGGTGATGGGCAAAGCAGCAGACCTTCATCAGCCTTGACTTCAATGGCGGGCACTTCCTTTTCTCTCACAGCGCTTTTCTACGCTGCTTTGCTGCCACCGCTATCTTTTGGGTTTGTCTTGCCCTTGAATGATATAACCCTGTTTGGGCGGTGAATTCGGTCCGTGAGGTAAAAAAGGCCCAACAGCGTGTTGGATAGAAGGTTACCCAAGAGCAGCGAATAAAGCAGCCAAAACGCGATAAACGACCAGCCGGACCAGGTCGGCGCGACGGCACCGACGAAATAGGTTTGAGCCGCATAGAAGACATAACCGAGCACGTAGGCGAAGATCGACATCAACGCTAAATAACCGAACAAATATGAGAGGAAGCGGCGACGGGATAGCCTGTCCTCGTTGCCGGCGCGGTCAACAAGCGTCACCGGGTCGTCGCCGGTCATTGGCTCGTCCATCTCTGCATTGCCAAACGTAGCAACGGCCGCTAGTGCCGCGACAAAGAAGCCGGTGAGAACGCTCAAAAGATCACTCGATTTCCCCAATATCCCGAGCGAGGACTTGGCGTCTGCCAAAAACTGACTCGACAGAAGCGGCAGCGAAATGAGGATCGCAAAGGCGAGCGGAAAATAGACGTCGAACTTGATTTTTTCCGGATGAGTTATCCGGAGATACCGGAGAGGGACCAGAAGCCGCCACATGGCTAGACCAGCACTTTCTTCATCTCAGCGATCAATTCGTCACTCAACTCCGCGGAAATATCCGGCAAAGGCGTCGCGAACGAAACTTCTGCCGTCTTGATAAAAAATGCCTCGCCGGCGTCGGCTTTCGCTGTATCGACCTTGGCGGTCTGCGGCCTGCTCGACGACGGCTCCTTCCAACGGACGCGCATCGTACCATAGCTATTTCTGTGCGCCCACAGCCTGACCTTCTCAATGAGCGTCAGCGCGTCGCCCTGGGGCAGTGCCTTCGACACAGTTACATTTAAGCCCCGGCGGGCCGTCTTCAAGAATTTGTCCTCGTCCATGCCGAAATCCACTTCGGCATAGTCGACCAATTCGATGTGGAGCAGCCGCCCCTTCTCGATCGAGTTTTTGAGTTTGTCGGAAGCGTGCCCAGCCAGCTCCACCATTGGCCTTGTTTTGATCAGTCGTTTATCGTCGCGAGGGAACGTAAACTCCTGCTCGTCGCAAATGATCTTAAACTGGGACCGAAGGAACGATTGGATCGGGGTGCGGCCGAACCCGGTGACATCCTCTATCACTGCGCGATACAGGTGTCCCTTCGGTTTTGTCGGCTTCAGTCGGACTATGGCGTGGACTGACAGGCCACCAACTTCACCCTCTTTCTTCTCGAAAATGCGAACCGCCCCGGATTTGAAATGCGTGACTCCAGTGTCAGCTTTGTCTTGGTCACCTAGAACAAACAGCATGGCCATCGCGGGGTTGCCGTCCGATAGCTTTACCGCCTTCATTGCGGAGAGACGGATAATGCGCTTCTCGGCATCGATAACTTCCACCGCCTCGCCGGCTTTAAACCGGGTTTCCAAAAACGGCATCACCGTTTCGAGCTCAATCGGCGGGGCATCACTTGGATAAGGCGCCATTACCAAATCGAAAAACAGAACGTGCCGCTTATTCTTTTGAAGCATATTTCCCCTCCAAGCCTAGGTTACTTTCGGCATGAAGAGATCGATCGAGTCAATATCGGTCAGATTCAAATGCAACAACTTTCCTGCGTTTCGCGCAATTGCCGTGCGGGCTCAACCTGCTCTCCTCCCCAGATTCTGCTGCCAAATCTCCCGCGCTCCTAAGGCGTTCACCCACGTCACATCGAGCAGTCCGCACTGGGGATGGCGATTGCCTGCCCTTGGCCCAGGCCTCTAGCAGCCGCCAGCGCGCTCGTCGCCGCAGACTGGCCTACACAGCCGAAGTGTCCGCCGCGCGCTGGCGCCTGCCTGTGGCCCGCTGCATGCTGGCGCGATCAAAGAGCAAGGATCGATCTATGGCCAGGGAAGCCGATTATCAGGATGACGATGTAGTGGTCATCTCGCGCGACCCGCTCGTAGGCAAGTTGCTGCTGATCACGGAAGAGGACGAAGAGATCGAGCTTCATCTTGAAAGGGACAGCGCCGAAGCATTGATGAGCGCTCTGGCCGCCTTCCTGGCCGAAGGCGAAGGCAAGGATAGGCCGAGAAGGCTCACCTGATCGCCTACGCCGCCCGAGCCTCGATCGCCCTTCGGTGGGCTTCCCTGGCCATCGCCATGCACTGCTGCGCCCTCGATCGAGATGGCCCGGCTGTTTCTCGACCCACGGCCCGAAATGCCCATGCGGCAGGGTTTCCTTCATGTGGTGTAACCAGCACCCTACCCTAACCTTCAGCTCGGTCGACCAGTGGCCTCCAGGAAGCGCAACGACGTCGTTGTCAGCCGGCTCGGGGTCTGGTGGCAGCATCAGCGTCAGATAGGCTCCGTGGACGTCCTGCTGCCTGTCCAGGGGAAGCTTGGCGAACTGGCGCACTGTCATCCCGCACCCGAAGGCGAGGACCACGGTGTGGCGCTTCTCAACTTCCAAGGCATTTGTTCTCGGCATGAGAGGACGAGAACGTCTCTTTGCCCACTTCGGCCGGATCTGTCGTAATTTCAGCAAGGTAGTAGACGTAGCGCCCCTTGGGTTTTCCCAGGAATTCGAATTGGTAGTGGTAGCTCGACTTCGGGTAGTAGTGCCCCGTCAGGGCGAAACCTGCATCATTCGGCAGCTCCCACGTTGGCGGGCTGTCTTTTAGTTTTTCAAAATCGAAATACCCGCCGTCTTTCGGATAGTTGAAATGCCAAACCCTGAGGCTGAGGCCCTTAATCTCGACGGTAGCGTTTCGATCATTCGTTACGGTAACGTCGATTGAGGTACCGCAAGCGTCCGGGTCATTCGAAGGGTTGAAGAAGCTAACCCCGGATCTGACGTTCAACTGGGTCGCGTATTGCGGAGCCTGGGTCTTGTCGAAAACAAAGAAGGCCCAGACACCTGCGGCAATTACCCCCAGAATTGAAAACGCATCCTTCACGACGCCGACGGTGCTGATGGTGTTTTTACTGATCACTTTGAAGCCCCCTCTCCCTTAGAGCATGACCACCATGTCGCAAAGCAACCTGTTCAAGCCCGCCCCGTAGTTTATTAGCAGATTGCCAAGTAATGCACCCTATGCAAGTATCTTGCTAGGGGGGATGGGGAATGCACCTCAAGCAGACTGGCTGGGCTTGCAATCGCGCTCGCAATATCGGGCTGCGCCGCCGACTATCTCAACAATTGCGACACGATGACGCGGCCGCGTTACTGCTGTCAATCCGCTACGGCAAGGCCTCCAGCCTTTCCGCTGCGCCGGCGTCATCGCGTGGTTCGTAAACTGCAGGTTTCGGTCGTCGCGGCCGGCGGCGCGGCACTCGAGGCAGAACACGACCTTGATCAGTCCCCAATGCATGGCGGAATGATCCGGCCCGAGCCGCTTCACCATCTCGGCGATATCGAGGACCGCGCGGCGCTTGCACGTCAGGCAGTTCACCGACAGCCCAGTGCCGTTCTCAAGCTTCTTGCCAAGCGTGTCTTCGACGAAGGGGTATTTGTTCGACATTGGCGATCCAACGCTGCCGACTTCCTCATAGATCTCGCTTACCGCGATGCCCTCTCGGTCCGCAGCTTCCATAGCTTGGTCAGCTAGATCATTTATCGCGGCCGGGTCGTTGGTCACCTCATTCGGCAGATGCTCTGCCATCCATTTGTCCAGGAAATTTGCCCCGCGTGTGCTCATCTCGCCATAAGCGGCAGGCAAACATTAGGTTCCGCTGAAAGGAAGCTCGAGCCCGCCACCGTTGAGGGGCGATAGCGGCTCTCAGGCTGTGGGCAGCCCGAGGACGCATCCACTGGCGAGGGTGTGCCACCCGACAGGTTTAAGGCGGGCAGATGCCTTATGTTCCATCTTCGCGGAAGTCCTGCAGCGAGGCGTAGCGCAGGTCGTCCTCGCCGCGTAGGAGCACACGACCAATCAGGCCCGGTTTGACCCATTGTGTCGCCGGCCGCTTCATGCCCTTTGGCGCGGTCCCTGGGTATTCCTGGACCCGCTGCCAGAGGCGTTCGCGCATCTCCCGGTTCAAGGTGATGAAAGCTGATCCGACATAGCGGCCGGTGCCGCGCTCGGCCATCAGCGCAAAGGCCGGCTTGCCCGGCTCCCGCTCGACGCCGAGAAGGTCGTACTCGTCGATACTGTAGCACTTCGCCTTCAGCCAATTAGTCGACGGTCCGCTGCGATAGGCGCTGTCCTTGCGCTTCGACACCATGCCTTCGAGGCACGCCTGGTCGACAAGATGAAAGATCGCTCTCGCGTCGCCCGGCAGCGCCTGGCTGAACTGGATGCGCTTCCCGACCGGGATCATCGCCTCAAGGATCTCTCGCCGATCGATCAGCGGCATGTCTCGCAAGTCATGGCCGTTGAGATGCAGCAGATCGAAGGCGACAAAGTACAGATCGTGCTGGCGACGGGTGATTGCCTTGCGCAGCTCGCCGAAGTCCGAAACGCCGGCTTCGTTCAGTACGATGATCTCGCCGTCGATGATGGCGCTCTCAGCTCCAAGCTCACCGGCTGCTCTCACCAGGTCGCGATATTTGGCTGTCCAATCGAGACCGCGGCGGGTGAAGATGCCCACGCCCTCTTCGTCGATGACGATCTGCGAGCGGTAGCCGTCGAATTTCACTTCGTGAAGCCATCCGTCGCCATCCGGCGGCTTGTCGACAAGCGTCGGCATCAACGGCGGGATGAACTTCAAACGCATACGAAACCCAACGAACCGCGATTCAAGCGAGGCCGCCCAATTTAGTTCCGGAACAATTTAGCAAAATTGAATGTTTCCTGTCTGACGAGGAAAATTCGCATGGCTCCCACCGCGGCATTGATCTGGTATCTGGCTATCGCCGGTCCCCAGGGAGGACTTGTCGTTCTCCCCAGCTCCTTCGACACGCGCGAACAGTGCGCCAACGCGATCACCGAATATCAAAAGCAGCCAACACCGGCCGGTTGGTCGCTCCAGTGCGTGCCAAACGCGTCACCGTTTGCCAACAGCGGATCGGGGCAGTGAGCGGCGACATCAAGAATGACTTAGACTGCCGCGCAGCGCTGCGCATGATCCGCGCTACGATCGAGGAGCATTGCCCGCCCGGCGTGCTGATGAGCGAGGAGCAGGTCAACGGCCATTATGGCCCGACGCTGCTCGACGAAGCCGAGGCACTGTCAGTGGCGATTGTCGCCACGGTGGAGCGGTTGTCATTCGACGGCACCCCGAAGCCGCCCGAGCCGAGCATCAAGGCCTGAAATGACAAGCCCGCCGACCGGAGCCGACGGGCTATCTACCTTCAAACTGCTGTCGGCCTGATTAGAGACAGCCTTATTGAATCCGCGCGTGTCCGAAAGCAACCTGGTCAACTGTAACCCCAACTAGTTAGAATATTGCCAAGTAATGCACCCTATGCAAGTATCATGCTAGGGGACGGGGGAATGCACCTCAAGCAGCTATCTTGGCTTGCAGTCGCGCTCGCAATATCGGGCTGTGCCGCCGATTATCTTAACAATTACGACACGATGACGCCGGCGTCTGGCGACGCAAACCGCAGCAACCAGCTTTTGCAGACGGTCGATCCGTTCGATCCAAACAGCAATAACACCCATATCGAAGGCGATGGCGCCCGGAGCGTCGCTGTCATCCAGCAATACAAGTCGGGTGGCGGCGGTGGCGGCTATACTGGCAGTTGTCCGACTGATGAAAGCCGTGCGACGGACAATTCCCGTTGCGGCAAGCGTTCCGCTGAAAGCCGCCCAGGAGGCCAATGAACGCGATCGGCAGAAGGGTTGGTGTCACCATCGGCATTGCGCTGATGACGTCGTCGATTGCCTATGCGCAGTTCAGCCGCGCGCCAGACGGTGAGCCGGCCGAGGTCGCTCAACAGGTCATCCAGGACAATTTCACGTCAGATGCCTGCCCATTAGTTGTCGACGCTCGCCGTCTCGGCGACGGCACCATCACCGCGACCTGCAATAACGACGAGACATTTAGGGTCTTTTCGGCAAATGGGAGCGGCGCCGCGATGAGGTGCGCTGCCGCAAGAGCATTAGGCATTTCTGGATGCTAGCGCGACCGACTGCATTCCTGCTTGTCAGCACGCCGCTCTGCATGACCACGGCGCCAGCGAAAGGCGAGACCGTGACGGAAAGTTGCAACGCCATAGGCGGTCTCGCCCTCAGCGTCATGACCAAGCGTCAAAGCGGTGCGGATATGTCGGAAATAATGTCCGCTGTTGAATCGATCGACCAAAAGGACTTCATACCCATCGCGAGATCGATTGTGATTGCTGCCTACGGAATCCCGCGGTGGAATGGGGAGGAGTTGAAGCAGCAGGCAATTTCCGACTTCGCTAACGACGTCCAGGTCAGATGTTATCAGGCTAGGCAGTAGCGCTGCTCTGGCGCATCCCTGTGGCCTGAATTTGGGCAAGCATTCGGGCCTGTGCGGCAATGCGGATTCGGTCGAGCGCCTCTTGCTGAGCCCGCTCTCGCTCGAGCCGGTAGACCTCGGGCAGCGGTTGCCAGTCGGCCGGCTTCTGCTTCATGCACCATTGCGGCCAGCTTGCAACGCTCTCATCAAGGCGCCCTGGGAAAATAAAGTTCTAGGTTTATTTCCTATCCTCGTGTATCAAGCTATAACTTGATAGAGTTTGGCATAGGATAAAGCTGTGAGCTTATGAAATCGACGATTCGAAACCGAGCCCGAGCCCGTCTCGACAGTAAACTGGCGTCGATCAAGCCGATCGATCACTTCGCCACACCGCCAAAAGGGTGGGTACGCGCCATTCGCGACGCGATCGGTATGACAGGCGCGCAGCTCGGCAAAAGGCTCGGCATGACCGCTCAGGGCATCGTCAGCCTTGAGCGCTCAGAAGCGACTGGCACGATCCAGCTAAACACGCTGCGCCGCGCCGCGGAGGCGATGGACTGCGTGATCGTCTATGCGCTTGTGCCCAAGACGAGCCTCACCGAGATGGTCGATCACAGGGCGCGCGAAATTGCACTACGGGCGTTGAGCCGCGTCTCGCATTCCATGGCACTCGAGGATCAGCAGATCGATCGCGACCTGGACAAGCGCATCCGGACCTACATCGAGACGGCGTTGCGCGATCGCGATCTCTGGGAGTCGGCGTGAGCGACGTCTTTGCACAGCCCGACGATGCAACACCCCTTGACGCAGAAGAGCGCGAAGGGCTGCTGCAGACATGGATCACGACCAGAGCCGACCTCAACGAAGCAGAGCAGGCGAACATCGACGATGCGGTCGCCTTGACCGATCGCCGACGTGATACCGGCATCTTGACCGAAGGCTTCGTTTTCGAGCTGCATAAGCGGATGTTTGGGGATGTCTGGTCTTGGGCCGGTTCAACCCGGAAGACCGACAAGAACATCGGCATCGATCCGGGGCAGGTCCATCTGCAACTCGGCGGCTTGCTGCGCGACGCGCAATACTGGGTTGAACACGGTTCCTTCTCGCCCGATGAAATCGCGGTTCGGCTCCATCATGGGCTCGTTGCGATCCACCCCTTTCCCAACGGAAACGGCCGTCACGCCCGTCTCATGGCAGACCTTCTAATCGCGCTGCTTGGCGGCGAGCCTTTCAGTTGGGGTGGCGGAACCCTTCGGGACATCGGCACTCTTCGTGCCGAATACATCGCGGCATTGCGTGCCGCCGACAACCACGACTTCGCGCCGCTGCTGGCGTTCGCGAGAAGCTGATGATCGCTGCTTCGTCCTCGTTTGGCGATGCCACCTTCCGCCGCGACACAAGATTCTCATCCAGATTGTCGCGCGCTCCCTCGCAGATTGTCGCGCTACAGCCCGGCCGACAGCGGATTGTCAGCCACAGCCTCGCGCACCGCCCTCGAAAGCGGCGCGTCCGACCTTGCTCAAGCGTATACCGAACGACTTCAGCGAGTGCCGGAGGCGTTCTCCAAATCCAGGAAACTGGCTGTCAGGTTGCCCCGGTGGGTCACGAGAAGCTCCGTCCGGTAGCAGCTCTGCGACTTTGAGGTAGGCTTGGCGGGACCCGCCAGCGCGCATCAAATGGGCGGCGCCGAGCGCGTCGGCTTTGTCGGTTTTGTAGCGCTGCGGCGCACATGCACTGTCGCCAGGCAGATTGCTGGCAGACCGAGGCTCTTCAGTTCCGGATGAAGCCAGGCGACTACGATCCCGCCTTAGTAGCCAACATGGCGAAGCCGCCCCAGAATCGCCCGCGCCCTTTGACCGCGGTCTGGCCTGGCGGTATCTCTGCGCAGGCAACGGTCGCAGGGAACAGTTATCTCAACGGCCATGCCCGTTCATCGGATAGAAAAATCATCGGCGGCGCTGTAGTCGCCACAGCCGAGGTAGCTAAACGCGGGCCTTTTGCAGGACAGTTCGTCTGCCTGTTGATCGGTTCCAACATGGCTAACGTTCCCTTCACCACACTGGCCGATGCGGCGCATTTCCTGCAAACTCATCCGGGATCGGGCGTTCGCATGAACCCGAACTGGTCGTCGACGGGATCCATATCGACGGCGTGCCCCGTTGTCACACTCGTATATAGGTCCCATCATTTGGGTTGCTGGCAGCTTCGGCAGTCCTGACGATACCATTCGAACGATTGAAGCCTTCGCATTTTCTGCACGAGGATGACCGTGACGCAGATCTTGTGAAAAGCCTGAAGGAGCTATCAAAGGTGCGCTTCTTGGAAGCGCCGTTCTGGCAACGCGCTCCGGAGGAGAATGCGTGGCGCCAGTCGCGCGTCATGAATAGCGTGGACGAGGTTCATGCCTGGCATGACGAAAATGGGCGAAATCCCCTTTCTGGCGAAGCCAATACCATCGACAAACGGAAGGCTGAAAAGGTGCTTCGGGTTCTGCGCAATGCTCTCGCGCATGGGAACGTGATCTATCTCGATAAGGATGGCCGGGAGATCGCCGGCAACCAGATGGTCTACATGGCCTTCCTGTCGCGTTATGAAGAAACTGAGGACGAGCGTGCGAAGGCTGAGACCTATCGTGTCGTGGTGACGACCGAAGAAGCCTTCCTGCATTTCGTCAAATCATGGGCGCATTGGATCGGAACGCTCGCCCTTGATCGTCGGGTGGCGAAAGCCGCATGAGCACCCGACTTCCAATCGAGGAGGCGATCCTCGGATGCACAACAAAGTCCGCGAAAATACGCGCATTGGCGAATGCGGGTTATCGCCGGACTGAGATCGCTGAGACCCTCGACATCCGATACCAGCATGTCCGCAGAGTGCTCATGGATGCCGGGATCACCGGCGGCATGACCCGCACCATCGAGATCGAGCGCGCGCCCGTCGAAGTAGAGATTGACGACGAGCCGTTTTCGCCGACGCCGGCCGGCTTGCTCCTGAATGCTGGCTTTCGTGTTTTGGGCGAGTGGGTGCCTCTCGACTCGGGAGAGTTTGAGCTCAGCGTTAAGGCGCCACGTGACACCGGAGTGTACGCCTTCATCGTTGACGACCTGGTCCGCTATGCGGTCTCACCCAGACCGGATTTCATGCGCGCATGGGGCATTACCGTCGTGGCCATGAACGCCAGCGAACCAGCTCGCGGATCAAAAAACTCATCATGATGACGCTTACTGAGGGAAGGTCTGTCAGGGTGCTGATTGCCACACCGGAGCAGATGACTTGGAACGGGTTGCCTGTCGTCACCGCGGCGGGACTGGAATCTGGGTTGATCCGCCTCATCCGTCCGGATTGGAATACGCTGGGGATGCGGCCGTGAATCAGCTCGCGACAGCCGGCACTATTGCCCTACCCGCCATTGTGCAGGCTACCGACGAGCGAGCAGGTCGATGCTTCCTCGAGTTCTTCACCGCGCAGATCCGCAACCCGAATACGACCCGTGCTTATGTGAAGGACGTCACAAGTTTTCTCGACTGGTGCGCCAGGGCGCCGGTGACATCAGCGAAGCGCCATCATGGCGCCGGTCGGAGGACCTGTCCATCTGTTCTTGATGTGTTCCATCCAATTTCTTGTTCGCAACGGGTGCACTTTGCGAGAATGATCACATGAAAGCTCTGAAGCTATCGCCGATCTCCCTGACGCGGTTCAACGCGCTTGGGGGCTATGCCCGTCACCCCATGACGTTGCTCTACCTTGAGGAGTTGAACTACTTCGAAGCCGAAGGGGGCGACGTTCTCGGCATATCGACGATGGACGTTACGGACCAAGACTTCGGCGGCATCGTGCTCGCCAGAGATGGCAAGCTGCGCTTTCGCGGTGTGGGCGTAACCGGCTTTCGTGACACCCCGGCTGCGGCGCGCAGGTTGCTCTATTACGCAATGAGGAAGGCGGCGAAAGCGCAGGCCGCGGAGCATCACCAAGGCGACGAGAAAGGCGCGCCGGTCGATTTCTTCACCCACATCCATGACGAGGCGCGGCTGAATCCCGCCTTTGTTCAGCTGACGACCAATGAAGGCTATTCGCCGGCACGTGCCATCATCGAGCGGATGATGCGGTGGTATGAAGATGCCGACGGCAACTTCGTTGAGCAGTTTCAGACCACGGGTTTCGACCAGCGGATCTGGGAGCTCTATCTCTTCGCGACGCTGATCGAGGCGAATTACACCCTCAACCGCGACAAGAAGGTCCCCGACTTCTGCTGCTCGAGCGTCTTGGGCGAGCTCTACATCGAGGCGGTGACCGTAGGCCCCACCACCTCGAAGGGCAAAATCGTCCCCCCGCCCGCGCGGGAGACCCCGGCCGATCGGGAGGCCTATTTGAAGGAGTATATGCCGATCAAGTTCGGCAGCGCGCTCTACAGCAAGCTGCAGAAGAAATACTGGACGCAGCCGCACGTCACCGGAAAGCCCTTCGTCCTGGCGATTGCGGACTTCTCAGCGCCGATGTCGATGGTCCACACACAATCGGCGTTGGAGCGCTATCTTTTCGGCTATGAGCACACCGCGACGCTCGATGCGGAGGGCAAGCTCGTCATTGCCGCCGAGCGGATCAAAACCCACCAGTGGGGAGACAAGAAGCCGATCGTATCCGGCTTCTTCCGATTGCCGGAATCGGAGCATGTGAGCGCGGTCATTTCCAGCAATGCCGGCACGATCGCGAAATTCAATCGCATAGGCATCCTGGGGAAATTCGGCTCCGACCGAGTCTTGCTGGTGCGCGAGGGCCGCATGATGGATCACAATCCGAACGCGGCAATGGCGAAGATCTTCCGGGTGATAGTCAATTCCGCCGGCTACGAAGAGGATTGGATCGAAGGCCTCAACGTTTATCACAACCCGAACGCCAAGATTCCGCTACCGATGGAGATGTTTCCCGGCGCAGCTCACCACTTCTGCGACGACGCCGGGCAGGTCACAAGCTACACCCCCGACTTCCATCCCATGTCCTCAGTGACGCATCATCACTACCCAGTCGATGTCGCGGAAATTCTCGCAGAAGTCGGCAATAAGACGCACGTCGTCTGGACATTGAAGCCGGAAGCCGCCGACGCCGGATAGCCATTGTTCTCGGGCGGCCCGCAGCAAAGCTGGTCCGGGTTGCGTAGCAAGGGCCGTCTGCCTTTCGATCCTTGGCGCGCCCCCGGCTGTCAAATGACGGTCGCGCATACTTTGTAGCTCGGATAGATTCCGCGCATGTATGACATTCTGAGGCTGCTCGACGCTAGTTACCGCACGATTGCTGCGGATATGGAAAAGTGGTTCCGGCCCTATCCTGCGGGCGCGGCCTGGTATGTCATTTCCGACTACTGCATCGGAGATCCGAACAAAGCAAACGATGCATTCTCCTTCGTGATCGTGTTGAATCACGACACGCAGGCCAACATCGCCGAATACATCGCGGCCGTGGCGCCCAGTGACATCAAGGGCTCGAGGTCCGCTTCGCCCGGACTCATCTCGTATCTGCGGTCGCCGGTGGCCTTCAGCGTCAGCTACATCGTGGAGCGGCAATCCAAGCTTCTGCATGACTACATCACCGACGACAACATCATCGCCTCACTGCCAGATCTTCGCGAGCTGATTGGCCTGTTTACGCGGGGCTCCCCCGAAACCGTCCCGTACTACCAGTCCGTCGACAAGCGTCTCGCTGCGTTCGAGCGGGATATGAGACGGCCAAACCGCAACTCGGGCCTCGCCCGACAGATTCATCTCTGCGCGACGTTCGCCGCGATGCTTTTCAAACATCTCGACGCGCAAAAGGCCCCCGGCTTCATTCGCTGGATCAGCGACCGCGACGCCATGTTGGACCGGCACGACCATCTCACATTTGATCTGGCTTACATCTACTTCCAACTGCTTCGCAGCATGGCGGGTGACGTGCCCGATCGGCCCCGTCTTGAGTTTGGCTTGCCACTGATGGACGGGGTGAAAGAATATAGCGAGCTGATCCGGCTCCCCGACTATCTCGCCGGAACACTGGCCGACCTCACCCTGCCCGCGCTCGAATTTACCCATGACAAATTCCGGCCGGTTTTCGCGAATGTGTTTGTGAACTCCCCGAACAATGCCGTTATCGAGGTGCTGGGCAGCAAGGAGAAGGTGACGACGCGGCGCATGGGCTTCTCCGCTCCGACGACATGAGGCGTAAGCGCCAGCTTAAAGGCTTCTGAGCAACGCGGCCGAAGGGCCGACCACTGTGTCGAGCGCATTGTCGAACTGCGTTCGGTTGATCGCGTCCACCTCCTGTTGCGTCGCCATCCGGCGAGTCATCGGCGATTTTGTGATTCCGGCCGGGGTAGCGATAACCGCAAGCGACTTGGACAACGCCACCGAGAATCCAAGTCCGAGATCGGACTGGGGTATCGGGGTGTCGCCCAGGACGAACGCCAATGGCGAAAGGGCGTCGATAAGGCACAGCTGCATGCCGGCGATAGCCGCCTCGATGTGCGGAGCCGCCCGGATCGCATCCTGCACCGGGAGCTGCGGAGACTGAGGCGAGAGCTGCAACATATTGGCCAGCTCCACAGCCAGTTGCTCCTTGGTGCGGGTTTTCAGGGTGAGGTAACAATCTTGCGCGTCTGAAGGGGAGATTCCGTGTTGAGCACACAGATCCTGAAACGCTTCGAGCGTGTGGTCATGGGCGCTGGCGAGAAGCACGCCGAATTCTCGGCTCAGGGTGGGCCCCCGCTGAAGCATATCAGGATGCCGGCTAGCCTGTGATCCAAGGAGGGCGCACAATTGGGCTTCGTCGCCCGCCGTTGTGACGTAGCTCGGCGTATCCAGGCGCTTGAGCAACTGGTCGTCGAAGCCTTCGTCCACCGAGAAGGCATCTTCCAGTGCATCGGATGGCCGCCATTGATCGTCAAATATCGTATAGAGCCAATCGACCTGCATCGTCTTTTTGGTCGATACGATGCGGACGTTGCTTTTTGTGCGTCCATACAACTGGTTGCCGTTGTCTCTAAACCTCCGTTGCCAATGCTGGGGGACGTAGTGATGGTTCTGCTTCTCGAACTTCGGAGTGGTCATGCAAATTGGCCCTCGCTTGCCTGCAGCAGTCCAGCTGCATGCTATCTTTCCACGTAGACGGAGCTGACGGCGTTCTTATCGCTTAGCCTCGGTCTACCGGCGACAGGCGAATGTCCGCTTTTTGAGAATTTGCGTCGAGCGCTGAACGGCGACAATAGGGCGCGAACCTGTCTTTTCCGACTTCAGGCCTTGGTGCCCTGATTTGTCCCAACACCAGCAACCGGTAACCGTCAATAATGATGGCTTACCCATTAAGGGTGCGGTACACCGCGCTTAGGCGCGCTAACTTGCGCGCGCACCCGTTTAGCGCAACTTCTCGACGCCGTAACGAACCGTCTGGCGCGTCGCGGCGATTGCTCTTTCGTCCAAATGCAAAAACCGCCCCGGTCAGACCGGGACGGTTATTGATTTATGATAGAATTGGTTGCGGGGAAAGAATTTGAACCTGCTGACCTCACTTGCGAAGTCCCTCGCTTCATCTTAACGCGGCCGGGAGGCTGTGCCGAACATCAAACCGGAGGCTTGAAAAAGTCCCTAAGATTGAGGTCCACCTTAAACGAGACGATTTTCGACAATCTCTCGATCAGGCCCTCGGCTGGCCGGTGAGAAATCGTTTGCCGAAATGTCGCTCCCTCCGGGCCAATCGCAATCTCGGTCTCTCCGCTTACGACGAACCCTCTCGCCTGCAACTCGCCGATCATATCCGTCATAGTAGCTGCATCGGGGACTAACGTGTTTGGAGATATCAAGTGGCCCTGTGCTTCGGCGAACTCGAAACCCGCCCTTAATTGGTCGCCCGCCGAAAGGCCTTTGTCGATTAGCCCAAGTGCAAGGTTGTCAGCAGGACGGAAGAAATACTGAAATATGTTGAGGTTCTTCAAGCGCTCCTGCACCTCATCAATGTGCTTTCCGCTGTGAAGCATAACCAATCACCTTCGGTAAACTCGTAGGTTGGAATGGGGCATATTCCCTGCTTTCGATCCCCAGCAAGATTGTCAATGGAACGCAGTTGGTTGAGCGCTTCTAGGGCCATATCGAGCGCGGCTCCGTGCTTGCCCTCGAATATTGCCCGCCAGTTCAGGGAGGCAGCCTGCTCAATGGCATTGAGAAAGTGGGTTTTTATGGGGAGGCCACTTTGCTGTATCGGGCCAAAAATCGAATTCATACCCGGGCCAAGCAGTTCTTTCATTTCGTCTTGCGCTGCTTCACCCTTTGCCATCATGGCGCAACTTGCATCACCTTCGGAAGGTCAAGCTCGCCCGTCTTGGTGTTAAACATAAAACGCGCCGCGAACGCCAAATCCACAGCTAGGGGCCTTGCAACTAATACCTTGGCGTCTGGCATGGTCGCTTGAACATCGATACGCATGAGCGCGGCCGTGCGTGGATTTGGATCAGCAGATATTAGGATAACGCGGTTTCCCTTGTCATCGACGGCTATCGCTTGAACTTCGTGGGTCAGACCGCTCGCGCCCTGAATTTCCTTCGCGGGGCGGTATTCTGCGCCTAGCGCTTTGCTGAACGATTCCCAGATTGGCGGCTTTTCATCCATGTCGTTCTCTCGGAATCGGCTCGGTTCCTGTCTTGTTCTAACCTTGCAGCGCCATGTTCCGCCAGTGATGGCGCAGCACGAGCCGGCGCGCACTACCTTATCCGCAGGCGACCTTCGATATTTGCGTTCCCGACAGAGCGTCGCCAAATAGCAGAAGAGTGCTTCCGCGATAGTGGGTGTCGGGCTGTAGCGGTCTCCCGCTACCAACTCCCGACGACATACCTGCGATAGCAACATCCCCCATTTACAGGTCGCAGCCGCCGTTTGCTGCCTGGACCGAGAGGACCCCTTCCCTAGTGACGAAAGGCCGACTACCCCGCAAGACATGATGAGATTGGCAACTTGCGGGACAACGAAGCCGTGAGGCGATACTCGCCCACTCCTCGGCCGGTCACTGCAGAGCGCATCGAGCGCGTGCTCGACCGCGTTGCTGAGATAATCGTGGCGCGGGGCGACAAGGGCGAGGCATTGCTTCCACTGTACGACCATCTGGAACGCGCGCTGCAGGATTACCAGGCGAGGAAAGAACGGATCGCCACCGTGCATGAACGAGTCAAACGATTGCAGGATCGAACGGCAGAGCGATCTTCATAAGCTCTTCCTGCCACATCTTCATTTCACCGCCTTCGCCGTATTTGGGGCGGTCGATCGTATGGCCCATCAGCATACGTCGCAGTTCCTCATCGAGCCGTGCGTTCTTCATCCGGTCCTCGAAAGAGTGGCGGAGTGAGTAGAAGGTGTGGTTCTCGGTGGGGAAGAGATTGTGCTTCTTGAAATGCTTATTCACGACAGCCGACAGTTGCGCTTCGCGGTCCTTGTACCGAGGGAACCCATTCGGGTGCTTCTTGAACACCTCCAGAGCGACCCCGACCAGCGGCACCTTCCGGACTGAAGATGCTGTCTTGATCTCGCGCGGATCTTCCGGATCCTCACGAGGCTCGACCGAGATGTGCGGTACCTCGTGGTCAAGATGGATCACCCCATCATGAAGGTTCGCAATCTCACTGGGCCGGCAGCCGGTCTCGACAAACGCCAGCACGATGCCCCGAGCTTGATCGTTGAGATTCCTCAAAGCTCCTCGCGCGAGGATTTTGTCTCTGATCCAGTCGGTCGGGAACGGTGGGCGGCTGCGCTTCGATTTGTCGCTGAAGGAGAGATCGGCGAACGGGTTTTTTACCTCGGGGAAACCCAGGTGGCGAAAATAATCGCCGTAGAGCGATCTGAGGTTACCGATGTTGCGGTTGCCGGTCGAGGCCGAGCGATCGCCAGCGCCCTGCTCGGGCGCCACCCGGTCGAGCCAGTATTTGTGTACCTTCAGCGCGTCTTCGCGCGTGATCTTGCTCATCGGCTTGTCCTCGACCAATTCGATGAACACATCGACGCTCATCTGACGCTTGGCCTTCCAGCGCTTCCGCTGATCGGGGCTCTTGGTGCGCAGCTCATCACGGACGATGTCGGAGAAATAGACCTTCAGCGCATCGGATATCTTTTCGTCAGGTCGCTCGACCACGCCCGCGATAGCGTCCACGGCGGACGATTTCGGCGGCTCACTTATCGTGCTTTCGAAGCGCTGAAGGAGAGTTTCCAATGGTTCGGCGGTGAGGATCTCAGCGAGCGGGCGATAAACGAATCCGAGAGACCCGGCGCGCTTGATGGCCTGGTTGTATCGGACGTGCGCCGCTTGAGAATTTTCACCCAGCATCAACGATGCCCACAAAGCATTGTCGGCTGCCTCGTTGAGATCTCGGGCGGTGCGCGCCTTCTTTCGGTCAGTGGTGCCGAGGGCGCGCCGAACGAACGCACCGCGCCGGTCGAGGTCGCTGACGTGCTTTGGGACGCGGCGGTAGTAGTGGAAATGATTGCCCCTCAATCGGAGGAAGCGGTCAGGATCTTGCTCTTCGCCTCGTCGTCCCATGGTACCGATGCGCTTTTTGTATCACAATAGGTAGCACAAAATGTAGCACAAAAGGGCAAAAAGCCGCAAGGCCGAAGCCTTGCTTCGCGCATTTACGTAATAAAATCAGCTAATTACGGGAGAAGTTAATGGTACCGTTGGCTGGGATCGAACCAGCGACCTCCGGATCCACAATCCGGCGCTCTAACCAGCTGAGCTACAACGGCACGCCTGCCTGAACTGGATCAAGGTGAAGCTTCGTTCCCCGCGATCCGCTCTGTCGTTCGGCGATGCGTCAAATACGGGCTATCGGATTCTAATTCAAGGGCCTTGATAAGGCAAAGGATGGGTTTCCTCGGTAGTGGGTCAGTTTGAAATTCCGCTCCGATCACAATAGGCGCTTTCGCCTACGCCCTGTCTGGAAATAGGCGGAAGCGCATGCCATCTTCAAGCCATGACAGAGAAGCACCCAAAGCGCCCGCGCGATCCTAACCAGTTGGCGAAGTCGATTGTCTCGCTCGCCACAGGCGAGGCAGAGGATAAGAAGCCGCTCGCGAGTGCCGTCAAAGGTGGTGTGGCTAGGTCAAAATCCTTGACCCCAAAGCAGCGCGCCGAGATCGCGAAGGTCGCAGCCGAGGCGCGCTGGAAAAAGTCGGATTAAGCCGCCTCTTCGGGTTCGTCGTCGCTCGCCTTGCGGATTTCGATATCCAAAGCCAAATCCATCGGAAGGCTGATCGGCTCCAAATCCGGGTTGACGTTGTTCCAATGATCAAGGTCGAGGGTGAGATTGTAGCCGTCGCTGACCATCTGTTCGCGACGGTTCACCGCTGACCTCAGCATCTGGTTTCGCGTGGCTTCGTCGATGTCGACATACAAGAACAGGTTCAACTGACCGCTGGCCGGAATCGCGTGATAGACGCGGTAGGGCTTTCCGGTGTTCTTGTCGTATTTGCGTTCGGCCTGCGCATCGTCGGCAAACTGTCTCGCCAACAGTTCAACCTCCGAAGGCGGTGTGGGCATCTTCCAGCCCATGCTCTTCGCGAATTCTGCGACCTTGTGCATATCGATTTCGGTCTCGCCGGTGACCTCACGATAGTGACGGATCAAACGCTGCCTTTCCTGCCTTTTGCTCATTCTGACGCCAGTCCTTCTGTTATGGATCGACGGGAGCGACATCGCCCCAGCCATCTTTGAAAGCATTGGGAAGTATGATGTCGCGGACCTTCGCCAAGTGGTCGCGGAACCTGTCGTATCGATTGGTCTTACGCTGAAGCTGGCCGGCGATGATGCCAGGATGGACTTTGCAGACGCGAGCGAACCCGATTAGGTCGCGCTCGGAAAAGAACGGCGCTTTGCGCGCAATGAACGCATCCAAAGTTGCCGCCGGCACACAGAAGTCCTGTGCCGCTTGGTTGGCTACGCGTTCTTCAGCCGCGATAGTCGGACCAACGCCTGCGCGTTCTTTTTCCAATTCAGCGTCGAGCATCGCGCCTTGGCGACCGTGGCCTTGCAGGACATGTTCCAGCTCATGCCTCAGGACGAACCAGAAATTGTCGATCCGGTCGAAGCGAAGGGACATGCCGATGACTGGCGAGCGATCATTCAGCCAAAAACAAACACCGTCGATTTTGGCGGACGCCAGAGATTCCACCACGACAAATCGAATTCCGCATTCTGCCATAAGACGCGGCACACCCGCTGCACCTTCAGCGGAAACCATAAGGCCGCGCAGCTTGGTGAGCGCAGCGCGGACCGCATCTGGCGAATACGGCTTCACCAACATGCCTTCGGCAATCTGTTTCACGCGATATAGCCACGCAATTTGTGCCGGCGTGGCGTCGCCATGAACCTCTGTCTTCTTAGCGGCGTGGGGGAGTATCTGAATGTCTTCGATCCGGTTCACGCCAAAGAAGCGCATCAACTCGGAATCGACCTTAGCGGTATCGCGAACGCTTTCCGCCTCGATCCAACCTCTCTTGATCATTTCCGCTACTGGCAAATCCCCATAAAGCAGCGCGCGGGTAGCTCGGGCCGGATCAGGCCGGACAGTGATGCGTGCCTTCGCGAGATCGAAGCTGCGCTGAAGCTCCAGAAACCTTTCTGCGGGCACCTGAAAGACCTCTTCAAGCGCCAAGGCCATCGCGGCATCAACGGGGCGCTTGTCGGCGGCAAGCCGATTGATCCCCGTCTCGTCCATGTCGAGGACGATGGAGAGAACCCTTTGCGTCCATCCCTTCTCTGCCAAAAGCGCCAATATCAATTGCCCCGGTGTTTTGTATTCCATGATGCACTCTTACCCCTGCGATTCGGCATATTAGGCCGACCTGCGCAAAAACGCAAACTGACACATAATGCTTGCTATGCCCGATTGGATATGGCAGTATTTCGGCATGAACAAGCTCGATACCGCGACGCGCTCCAAAATCCTCCACCTGCTCTGCGAAGGCCAGTCGATCCGCGCCATCACTCGCGTTATGGGCATGAGCAAAAACACGGTCGCCAAGCTGCTCTCGGACGCCGGCGCGGTCTGCGCTGCCTATCAAGACGAAGCCCTTCGCAACCTGACCAGCAAGCGCATTCAGGTCGATGAAATCTGGAGCTTCACCTACGCTAAGGAAAAGAACGTCCGGGCCGCTAAGGCTGCACCGGAATGGGCTGGCGATACCTGGACTTGGACGGCCATTGATGCCGACACCAAGCTTGTCATGTCATGGCTGGTCGGCGGGCGCGACAGCGAATACGCAATGGCCTTCATTGACGATCTTTCCCGCCGTCTCGCTAATCGCGTCCAGCTGACCAGCGACGGCCATAGGGCATATCTCGAAGCGGTCGAAGGCGCTTTCGGTGGCGACGTTGATTACGCCATGCTGGTCAAGATTTACGGCACGTCGCCGGACAGCGCCAAGGGCCGTTACAGCCCCGCCGAATGCACTGGCGCACGCAAAGAGACTGTTGAAGGCAATCCCGACCCCAAGCACGTCAGCACGTCATTTGCCGAGCGCCAGAACCTCACCATGCGCATGCACATGCGCCGCTTCACCCGCCTGACCAACGGCTTTTCAAAGAAGGTGGAAGCCCACGCCAACGCGGTCGCTCTGCACTTCATGTATTACAACTTCGTCCGCATCCATAAGACGCTGCGCGTTACGCCGGCCATGGCCGCTGGCGTCACTGACAAGCTTTGGGAGATTGCGGACATCGTTGCGCTGATCGAGGCAAAAGAAGCCGAGAAGCCGCTTGTGCGCGGTCCCTACAAAAGACGCCATAGGGAATAGGCTTAGACATGCGAGCGCGCGCCATGCTAGTTCAACTACATGGTTTTTCTGATCCTCTCCTTCGCAGCAGTTGCTATTCCGTATGGCCTTGAACGATTCTATTTTGCGAAAAGGTTTGGGCTCTTTGCCGCTATTTTCTGGCTGTTTGTGTTTCAAGCCAGCGTTTTAATCGCCGGTGAAATCATCCTTGAAAATCACCTAGGCCAATCACTGCCCAATTGGGTTACATCGCTCGGCTATGCCATTGGAGCATTCGATTACCTGACGATTGGCATAACGCCAATCGCTGCCGTCTTAGCCGCATTGGGATTTGGTGCTGTGATCGCGGCGAACCGGTTCTTGAGAAGGCTAGGGGAAAATTCAAACTGACCCACTACCGTTTCCTCATCCGCCTTTGGTCAAGGCAAAAGAAAAGGCCGGCGGGAGGAGGTGCCGGCCTTTTCCTGTTACGAGCCAGCGGGAGGAGGTGCTGGCTGGTCACCCCGGAAACGGAGGGAGGAGGTTCCATTTCCGGGTATCTGGTTGCTCAACCTATCGCATGACTATTTGTCTGACGAAATGCGACGTTTTGATGCATCGCACGGTTGTGCGCGGAAATTAGGCAGCCTTGGCGTCCTTCATCGCCTTCTCGAAGGCGCTCTTGACCGGCTTGGAAACGTCCTCGACCGCCTTGGTGGCAACGGTCTGGAACTCCTTGGCCTGCTCGACGGCCATTTCGACGCGCTTGCGCAGGAAGGAGGTCTGCAGCTCGACGACTTCCGAAAGGGTCTTGGCGCCGACCAGGGCTTCGAGGTGCGAGAAGCTGGCCTCGGCATTGGCGCGCAGCGTGGCGATCGCCTTGAGCGAAACGTCGCTGGAAACGGCCTTGGCGGTCTCATAGGTCGACTCCAGAACCTTCTGGGTCTCCTCTGCGCCGGTCTTCAGCTTGGCATAGGCTTCCTTCGACTGCTCGACGCCCTTCTCGGCGAAGGCGCGCATCTGGTCGGTCGCCTTGGAGGCGTCGAAGCTCGGGAATTCAACGTTTTCGATAGTGTCGGTCTTGGTGGTGATCTTGGACATTTTCCAACCTTTCGGGGCAGCGGCTTTGACAGAAAGCCGTCTCGTTCATGTATAGTGGCAATATAAAGGATTTTTTGTGCATTGCAATATCTTTGTTGCACCGCACCATAAAATCTTCCCACGCGTCAGCCCCAGGGCCGTTAACCAAGAGCCCAGAGATTTCGGCCGTTGCAAGCCAGGGCTTGTGGACCTTCGGGCCGCGGGCTTTTATTAACAAAGCGTTAACTGAAATGCCCGCTTCGGAGGGTTGGCCCGCGCATGCCGCCTGAAAACTACTCCTTCCTCGACGTCGCCGTGCTCGACGCGGTGCGCCAGCGCTTTGCCGCCGGCGACGCTTTGGCCATATTGTCGGCCGACCTCGAACAGGTGATCTGGGCGAACGGTCCGGGGGCATCGATGTTCGGCTATCCGGATATCGAGGCCATCATCGGCGCCTCGGCACGGCTGCCGCTGATTGCCCGGCGGCAGATCATGGCGACCACCGGTTTTCCGGATATCGGCAGCGACCGGGCCATCACGGTGAGGCTCGCCACCGGCATGGTAAGCCGCGCCGTCGGTTTCGTGGCCAGCGCCGTGACGATGCCGGACGGCGAGAAGTCAATCATGCTGGCGGTGCCGGCGGCGCAGACCAGGTCGCGCAGCGCCGGCGAGATCGCCAGCCGCGCCATCGGCGGCTTCACCGAAGCCGGCCATTTCATCGCTTTCGTCGACGCGCAAGGCGGTGTCGAGGCGGCCTCGGACGGCTTTGCCGCGCTCGGCATCGAGCCGCGGACGCTGGCTGCCCTGGTTGCGGATGTGACCGCGAGCGGCGACCGCCTTGTCAAGCGGCTTGTGCCGGGCACCGATACCTCCTACCCGGCCGGTTTTGCGCGGCTCACCGATGCACGCCATCTGCTCGTGGTGATCGATGAGGACCAGCTCGACGGCGACCAGCCGGCTGCCGGCCAGGGCGACCAGCCCGGCGATCAGCAGGTCGCGGCGCCAGAGGCGGTTGCGGCCACGCTGTCGGCTGAAAGCCTTGCCGTCGAGCCCGAGCCTGTTCAGGACAACAGCCCCGCGCCGGCCGTGGCGACTGGTGAACAGGCTGAGCTGGTCCCCGAGGCTCCTGAAGGCGAGGCAAAGCCCTCCGCGGAAAGCCGGGCCGTGGCCGACCAGCAGCCTGCCCGGACCAATCATCAGGCGAACGGCAGCGAGCCCGGCCAACAAGCCCCGGACGCCGGCGCCGGCCAGCACGACCATTGGTACTTCAACGCCGGCGACGACGATGCCAGGCAAGCCCAACCGATAGCACCGGCAACGGACGGGACGAAGGAAGCCACCGCAGCCGAAGGCCATCGCCAGGATGTCGGCGAAACCGCCGGACGCGAAACCGTCACGCCGGCACAACCGGTGCCGCCCCGCGACATCGACCGCTCCGCGCCGCCGCTGCGCTTCGTCTGGCGTACCGACGCCGAAGGCAAGTTCAGCGCGCTGTCGCCCGAATTCGCCGATATCGTCGGCCGGCCCGCCGCCGACGTGATCGGCCGCCGCTTCAAGGACGTCGCCACCACTTTCGGCCTCGACGCCTCGGGCGAGATCGCCGGTCTGCTCGAACGGCGCGACACCTGGTCCGGCCGCTCGGTGCTGTGGCCGGTGGCTGGAACCGGTCTGAAGATCCCGGTCGATCTCGCGGCGCTGCCCGTCTACGGCCGCGGCCGCGCCTTCGAGGGTTTTCGTGGTTTCGGGGTCGCGCGCAGCGCCGACGCCGTGGTCGATCCGGAAGCGCTTGGCATGGCCTTGGTGCCGAATGCCGCGCCAACCGGGGCCGCCCCTGGCGGGGCCGGGCCGTCGGTTGGGCAGCCAGCAGCGGAGCAGACGTCACCGGAACAGGCAAAGCCTGAAGATCCCTTCCAGGGTGAAGTTCCGGCATTGACCATCGTGCCGAAGCCGGAGCGGCGCTTCGCCGACAAGGTGATAAGACTGGCCGAGCACCGCCAGCCGGCCAATGACAAGCAGCCGGGAAGTGACACGCCCGCAGATCACAGGGGCCTGTCGATCCTCGAGCGCAGCGCCTTCCGCGAGATCGGCGAAAGGCTGCGCAGGGACAATTCCATCCCTGCCGAGCCGAGCGCCCCCGAAGCCGACAAGCAACCCGGCGCGGCTGTTGCCGGCAAGGACAAGGCAACGGCGAACGAGCCGGCCAGCGAAACCAAGGCCGAGGCAAACCAGCGGCTCCCACTTGACGCGGCCGAGCAAGACAGTTCCGCGCGGGATGCGACCTTGTCGTCCACGCCGGAGGTTTCGGAAACCGCCGACGCGAAGGCCGATGCGGGGACCGCGGAGGCGGAGACCGAGGCGGAAGACCAGGAAGATCTGGCGCGGCTCGACGGCATCGATGACGCCGCCGAGACGGGCGACGCCAGCCAGGCCGAGACCCCGGCCGTTTCCGGCTCGCTGCTCGACTATGCCGATGGCGAGAAATCCACGGAAGAAGCCTACGGCGCGCCCGTTTCCCAGACCGAGCGGGAGGCCCGGCAGGCGGCCGAACATGCTGCCGCGGAGCCGCAGCAGCCGGTCGCGGCTGGGCAGTCGGCCCCCGATGGGACGGCGGACGACGACGGCATGACCGCCGACGATTTCCGCGACGCGCAAGACAATGAGGATTGGGCCGGCTCCGATGCCGATGCCGCCACGGTCGCAGGAGAACGGCCGGAAGAACCGGAGGCGACAGCGTCGGCGCGGCCGCGCCTCGAAGTGCCGCCGCTCAAACTCGCAGGCTTCGTGCCGTCCGCTTTTTCGACCGGGGAAGAAGCCACGGCGCCCGATACATCCATCCTCGCCAGGCTGCCGGTGCCGCTGCTCATCCATTCGGGCGACACGCTGCATTATGCCAATGATGCCTTCCTCGAGCTCACCGGCTACGATGCGCTGGACGACCTCGCGGATGCGGGGGGGCTGGGCGCGCTCTTTGCCGATCCCTATGGCGAGGACAGCGCCGCGGACGAAAGCGACCGCTCGCTGAAGCTCAAGACCCGGCAGGGCCAGGAATTTCCCATCGACGCGCTGCTGCGGTCCGTGCCGTGGCACGGCGGCAAGGCGCTGATGCTTGTGGTGCGGCGCTCGGGGGAGGACGATGCGGCGCATTTCACCGCCGCGAATGACGAGCCAGCGCTCCAGCCGGACGTTCCGGAATTGAAGTCGCGCATCGCCGAGATGCGCACCATCATCGACACCGCCA
Source organism: Mesorhizobium sp. Arg314 (assembly GCF_053714275.1). Lineage (NCBI taxonomy): Bacteria > Pseudomonadati > Pseudomonadota > Alphaproteobacteria > Hyphomicrobiales > Phyllobacteriaceae > Mesorhizobium > Mesorhizobium sp. Arg314. The sequence continues at coordinate 47,072 of NZ_JBSKBP010000001.1, forward strand.
CCGACGGCGTCGTGCTGATCGGCCGCGACGGCAACATCCGTTCGATCAGCCGTCCGGCGGAAGCGCTGTTCGGTTTCGACAGCGACGAGGTTGCCGAAAAGCCCTTTGCCTCGCTGTTCGCCATCGAAAGCCAGCGCGCGGCGCGCGACTATCTCGCGGGCCTTTCGGAACCGGGCGTGGCGAGCGTGCTCAATGACGGCCGCGAGGTCATCGGCCGCGAGGCGCAGGGGCGCTTCATTCCGCTGTTCATGACCATCGGCCGGCTGCCCAACGACAGCGGCTTCTGCGCCGTGGTGCGCGACATCACGCAATGGAAACGGGCCGAGGAAGACCTGACGCAAGCACGCGCGGTGGCCGAGCGCGCCTCCTCGCAAAAGACGGATTTCTTGGCCCGCATCAGCCACGAGATCCGCACCCCGCTCAATGCCATCATCGGCTTTTCCGAATTGATGGTGGATGAGAAATTCGGCCCGATCTCCAACGACCGCTATCGCGACTATCTGCGCGACATCAACCGGTCGGGCAATCACGTGCTCGATCTCGTCAACGACCTGCTCGACATCTCGAAGATCGAGGCCGGCCAGCAGGAGATGGATTACGAGGCGGTGTCGCTCAACGACACGCTGGCCGAGACGGTGGCGATGATGCAGCCGCAGGCCAACCGCGAACGCGTCATCATCCGCTCGAGCTTCGCCTCGCGGCTGCCGGAAGTGGTGGCGGACTTGAGAAGCGTTCGCCAGATCGCCCTCAACATCCTTTCCAACGCCATCCGCTACACCCAGGCCGGCGGCCAGGTGATCGTCTCGACCGCTTACGAGGCCTCTGGCGATGTCGTCATGCGCGTACGCGACACCGGCATCGGCATGACACCGGCCGAGATCGAGCAGGCGCTGAAGCCGTTCAAGCAGATCAATGCGCTCAAGCGCGGACGCGGCGACGGCACCGGCCTCGGCCTGCCGCTCACCAAGGCCATGGTGGAAGCGAACCGCGCCCGTTTCACCATAACCTCCACGCCGGGCGAAGGAACCCTGGTCGAGGTTGGCTTCCCCTCGACCCGCGTGCTCGCCGAGTAGCGCCCGATCAGACCCCAAAGAAAAAGGCGTCCTGGAGGACGCCTTGAGAAATGGGATGCTGTCACAACGGGGGCTTGAGCTGAACCTCAGGGGACGAGGAACGGGATTTCTCCCTCAAGTTACACGCGACTATCGGGGTCGTCCCTTAACAAGTCCTTACCGCGTCGCAAAGAAATTTACGAATGTGTACCACCCATGAAATCTAGGTAAATTCGGCGGACAGATCTTATTAACCATGCGGGTGCCGCTCTACGGCCTGACATACCGCAGGCGTTGGCGATTAGCCGAAGCCCTCGCGACGTCGTCATCCTTGGGCGAAGCAGGAGCGAAGCTCCGTGGCGAAGACCCAAGGATCCATGCCATTACCTCGACCGAAGAGTACAGCGGAGCAAAATTCTGTAAACGTTGCAACGCCTTAGCGTCACGGCATGGATCCTGGGGTCTGCGCGCGTCGCTTCGCTCCTTGCTCCGCTCCGCCCTAGGATGACGACCGCGAAGGGCACAACCAGGAAACTCTCTGCGGGCGATAATCCGTTTGGCTCTAGCTTGCCAGCTGCGGCAGGTCGCGGAACAGTTCCAGCGCCTCGGGATTGGCGAGCGCCTCCTTGTTCTTGACGGCGCGGCCATGGACCATGTCGCGCACCGCGAGTTCGGTGATCTTGCCGGACTTGGTGCGCGGGATGTCGGTAACGGCGACGATCCTGGCCGGCACATGGCGCGGGCTGGCACCGGTGCGGATCTTGGCGCGGATGCGCTTTTCCAGACTCTCGTCCAGGGTCGCGCCGGCGGCCAGCCGCACGAACAGCACGACGCGGACATCATTGTCGAAATCCTGGCCGATGCAGAGCGCCTCGAGGATTTCCGGCATCTGTTCGACCTGGTTGTAGATCTCGGCCGTGCCGATCCTCACGCCGCCCGGATTGAGCGTTGCGTCCGAGCGGCCATGGATGACCATGCCGCCATGGGCCGTCCATTCGGCGAAGTCGCCGTGGCACCAGACATTGTCGAAACGCTCGAAATAGGCCGCGTGATACTTCTTGCCTTCGGGGTCGTTCCAGAAGCCGGCCGGCATCGATGGGAAGGCTTTCGTGCAGACAAGCTCGCCCTTCTCCTGCCGGATCGGCTTGCCGTCGTCGTCCCACACATCGACCGCCAGGCCGAGACCGGGCCCCTGGATCTCGCCGCTCCAGACCGGCTCGGTCGGCACGCCGAGCACGAAGCAGGAGACGATGTCGGTGCCGCCGGAGATCGAGGCCAGATGCACATCCTTCTTGATGCCTTCATAGACGAAGCGGAAATCCTCCGGCGACAGCGGCGAACCTGTCGAGGACAAGGTGCGCACGGTCGACAGATCGTGGCTCGCGATCGGCTTCAGCCCGGCCTTGCGAACCGAATCGATGAACTTGGCCGAGGTGCCGAAATAGGTCATCTTCTCGGCATCTGCGAAATCGAACAGCACATTGCCATCGGGGTAGAAGGGCGAGCCGTCATAGAGCAAAAGCGTCGCGCCAGAGGCGAGGCCCGATACCAGCCAGTTCCACATCATCCAGCCGCAGGTGGTGAAGTAGAACAGGCGATCGCCGTCGAGCAGGCCGGCATGCAGCCGGTGCTCCTTGACGTGCTGGATCAGCGTGCCGCCGGCCGAATGCACGATGCATTTCGGGATGCCGGTCGTGCCCGAGGAAAACAGGATGTAGAGCGGATGCGCAAACGGCAGCCGCTCGAAGCTGACAGTCCCGGCGGCAAAGGGCGAGAGCGCTTCTTCGAGGCCGGCAGCCTCGTCGATGGTGGCGGCGACGTCGGCCGATGTGCCGAGATAGTCGACGATCAGCACCTTGCGCAGCGTGGCGAGCTTCCCTGCTACCGCGCGCACCTTGTCGGCCACCTCGATCGCCTTGCCATTGTACCAATAGCCGTCCGGCGCGATGAAGACGACCGGCTCGATCTGACCGAAACGGTCGAGCACGCCCTGCTCGCCGAAATCGGGAGAGCATGACGACCAGACTGCGCCGATCGAGGCTGCGGCCAGCATCGCGGCCGCCGCTTCGGGCATGTTGGGCATCATGGCGGCGACGCGGTCGCCGGCCTTGACGCCGAGCGACAGGAAGAGCTGCTGCAGCCGCGAGGTCAGCGCATGAAGCTCGTTCCAGGACAGCCGGCGCTCGACCTTGTCCTCGCCGCGAAAGACGATGGCCGGACCGCTGCCGGTCTTCTTCAAAAGGTTCTCGGCGAAATTGAGCCTGGCGTCGGGAAAGAAGCTGGCACCGGGCATCCTCTCGCCGTCGACAAGCTTCCGCTCACCCTTGTCGCCAACAAGATCGCAAAAATCCCAGACCAGGCTCCAGAACGCTTCGCGATCCTCGATCGACCAGCGGTGAAGCTCGGCATAGCCGGAGAATGCCAGCCCGGCCTTTGCTTCCGCGGCTTTCATGAACGCCGTTAGGGGCGCCGCATCGATCCGCTCCTGCGTCGGGATCCACAAAGGTGTATCGGCGGCCATGATCGCTCCTCCCAAAGCGCGTCGCGTTTGAGCCAGTTAAGCTCAACATCGCAAATGCCATCGTCCCAAAAACGGCGCGCCACCGCGGACCGGGACCGTTCAGACCGCTTATGCATATTGCAGCGCAGCAGAGCAAGATTTTGTTCGGTCGACGCATCGCGGGCGCTGCGCAAATGCCATCGCAAGGCCATAAAGACTTGAAAAGCGTCGGCGCTCGGTTACACCCGTCGGGCGATTTGTCGGCAATGAAAGCATACGGGGCGAAATGCCATCATCTTTGATCCGGCGCGGGGTGTGGGCGATCGGCGTTGCCGTGCTCGTCATCGCGCTCGCGGTCGCGGCGTTGCCGCTGATTGCCTCGACCCGCATCGTGCGCGATCGCATCGCATGGGAATTGAGTGCCTGGAGCGGCTTCCGCGTCACCATCGACGGCTCGCCGCGCATCGAGGTGTGGCCAAAGTTCCAGGCCATCCTCAGCGACGTCACGTTGTCGCAATGGACCGAGACCGATGCGCCGCCGGTGGTCGAGGCAGATCGCGTCGAAGTCGATCTGTCGGCCATGGCCGCCTTGCAGGGCGACGTCGCCTTTTCGACGGCAAGGCTGGTTCGTCCGACGATCAGGGTCCAGCGCATGGCGAGCGGCTTCTATCTGCCGCCGCTTCCGACCGGGGGACGCATCACGCGCTCGATCGATACCGCGCGCGGCGTGGTCACCGCCAACCCGCAGAAGCCCGATCTGGGCAGATTGCCTTCCGATCCGTTCGGCACCGTCGAGTTCCGCGATGGCCGCGTCGTGACCACGGCTGACGGCAAGGACACCGAAATCCTGAGCAGCCTGAGCGGCCAGGTGAACTGGGAAGCGATGAACAGCGAAGCATCGCTGACCGCAACCGGCATCTGGCGCGGCGAAAGCGTGCAGTTCGATTTCTCCTCGGCGAAACCGCTGGTGCTGTTTGCCGGGGGAGCAGCACCCGTCGCCCTCTCCTTCAAGGCTGCGCCCGCGACCTTCTCCTTCGAGGGAACGGCCTCGATGTCGGACAATGCCTATCTGGACGGCCAGGCAAAGTTCGCCGCGCCGTCGCTGCGGCGCGTGCTGGAGTGGTCGCAGGCCGGCCTCGCGCCTGGCGCGGCGATCGGTGCGGTCTCGATCGCCAGCAAGGTGAACGCCTCGGCGGGACGCGCGAAGTTCGAGAACACCGCCGTCACGCTCAACAACAATCCGGGCATGGGAGCGCTGGATTTCTCCTTCGCCGAGGGGCGCCCGGTGATTGCCGGCACGCTTGCCTTCGATACGCTCGATCTCAGGTCTTTCCTGTCGGCTTTTACGCCTGTCGCGCCCACCGGCGAGGCCGGCCCCGTCGACATCGACACCAGCTTCGCCGACCGCATAAAGCTCGACCTCAGACTGTCGGCGGCGCACGCCAACGTGGGACCGGTGCAACTGGCCGACGTCGCGGCGACCGCGCAGGTCAAGAACGGTCTTGCCGTCTTCGACATATCCGACGCTTCGGCCTTTAACGGCACCATCCAGAGCAGCCTGCGCTTCGACCGCAAGCCGGAAGGCACGCAGGTCGAGATGCGGCTCTTGGCATCGGACGTGGATACGGGAGCCTTTGCCAAGGCGGCCGGAATGACGCGGCTGGTGCCAGCCGGCACCGGGACGGTATCGGTCATCCTCAAGGGGCCGGGCAAGGCCTGGAACGCGATCTTCGAGAATGCCGACGGATCGTTCTCGGCGACTTTCGGGCCGGGCACGCTCAACGGGCTCGACCTGCCGGCCTTCCTCAAGCGCAACCAGCAAGGCGGTTTCTTCGCGCTCGACGACGTCGCCAATGGTTCGCTGCCGATCAACGGCGCCGAGATCAAGGCAAGCATTTCGAAGGGCGTGGCGCGCCTCGACAAGGCCGAGATCAACTCGCAGAAATACAAGATCTGGCTGTCCGGCATCGCCTCCTATGTCGGGCGCGGGCTGGCGCTCTCGGGCGGCGTCGTGCCGAACGGACAGCCGGCGCAGCAGCCCCAGCAGGCCAGCGGCCAGGCAGCCAGTCCGGCTCCCGCGCCGCCGAGCCAGTCGCTGTTCTTCGTCGGCGGCAACTGGAGCGCGCCGTTCATATCGCCGATCGCTCCCGGCGTATCAGGCCAGTAGAGGCGGAGGCGCTGAGCGCCCCGCCCCGCAATCAACCGCGCTGCGCGGCCCGCTCGTCGAGCTGGCGCTGGATCTCGCGGCGTTTGTTGGCGATCGAGGCGATGATGACGCCGACCGCCACCACCGCGATCAGGATGGTGCAGGCGGCATTGATTTCAGGCGTCACGCCGAGGCGCACCTGGCTGTAGATTTTCATCGGCAGCGTGGTGGCGCCGGGACCCGAGGTGAAACTCGCGATGACCAGATCGTCCAGCGAGAGCGTGAAAGCCAGCATCCAACCGGAGATGATCGCCGGCAGGATGACCGGCAAGGTGATCTGGAAGAAGGTCTTCACCGGCGGCGCGCCGAGATCCATGGCCGCCTCCTCGAGCGAGCGGTCGAACGTGACCAGGCGCGACTGCACGACGACCGCCACGAAGCACATGGTGAAGGTGATGTGCGCGAGCGTCACCGTGAAGAAACCGCGATCGAGCCCGATGGCGACGAAGAGCAGCAGCAGCGAGAGGCCTGTGATGACTTCCGGCATGACCAGCGGCGCAAACACCATGCCCGAGAAAAGCAACCGCCCCCTGAAGCGCGTGTAGCGCGTGAGCGTGATGGCGGCGAGCGTGCCGAGCACGGTCGCCACCGTGGCCGAGATGACGCCGACACGCGCCGTCACCCAGGTGGCGTCCATCAGGCCCTGGTTGTGGAACAGCGACACGTACCATTTGGTCGAGAAGCCACCCCAGACGGTGACGAGCTTCGATTCGTTGAAGGAAAAGACGATCAAAAGCACGATCGGCAGATAGAGAAACGCAAAGCCCAGCACGATCGAGGTGATGTTGAAGCGGCTCCAGGTCGAGTTCATTTGCCCTGCTCCTGTGCGCGTGCCTGAGCCTGCTGAAAGAACATGATCGGGATGGTCAGCACCAAGAGCAGGATCACTGCCACCGCCGACGAGACCGGCCAGTCGCGGTTGGAGAAGAACTCGTTCCAGAGCGTCCTGCCGATCATCAACGTCTGCGAGCCGCCGAGGAGGTCGGGGATGACGAACTCGCCGACCGCCGGAATGAACACCAGCAGGCAGCCGGCGACGACGCCGGGCAGCGACAGCGGGAAGGTGATCTTCCAGAAGGCGCCGGTCGGCGGGCAACCGAGGTCCTGCGCGGCTTCGATCAGCGAATAGTCCATCTTTTCCAGCGAGGAATAGAGCGGCAGCACCATGAAAGGCAGGTAGGAATAGACGATGCCGATGAAGATAGCGGTGTAGGTATTGAGGATGACCAGCGGCTGGCTGATCAGCCCGGTGGCGAGCAGAACCTGATTGAGCAGCCCCTCGGGTTTCAGGATACCGATCCAGGCATAGACGCGGATCAGGAACGAGGTCCAGAACGGCAGGATCACCAGCATCAGCAGGGTCGGTCGGATCGTCGCCGGCGCACGCGCCATGCCATAGGCGATCGGATAGCCGACGATCAGGGTGAGTATCGTCGAGATCCCCGCGACGATCAGACTCGTCACATAGGCGTTGAAATAGAGCGCGTCCTGGGTGAGCCACGTGTAGTTATCGAAGTTGAGCTCGCGGAAGCCCGCGAAGAATCCCGAGGCGCCGTCCTTGAAGTCGAGCACGGGCGTATAGGGCGGCATCGAGATCGCCGTCTGCGACAGCGAGATCTTGAAGACGATGATGAAAGGAATGAGGAAGAAGAACAGCAGCCAGAGATAGGGAACGATGATGACGAGGCGGTTGACGAAGCCCTTCGCCAGCCGCGTCTGCGGCATGGCCGCGGCTGCGGTCGACGGAGGGGCGGTAACTGCGATGTTTGTCATGTCCGCCTCCTACCTGGTCAGCACGACGCCGGCGTCGGGCCGGAAGGAGACCCAGGCGCGGTCGTTCCAGGTGAGCGGATCCTCGGTGACGCGCGAGGCGTTCAAGGCGCTTGCCCGTACGATCTGCCCGTCGTCAAGCTTGATATGATAGACGGTCATGTCGCCGAGATAGGCGACGTCATAGACCTCGCCTTCGAGTGCGTTGACGGCATCGGCCGGCTTCTTCGAGGAGACCTTGATCTTCTCCGGCCGGATCGCGAAGACGATGTTGGAGCCGGCGGCGGCGCCGCTGCCATTGTCGACGACGATTTGCGCACCGGTCGTGCCGGTGATGCGCGTCGTGTTTACCGTGCGCTCGTCAACCTTGCCCTCGAACATGTTCACGTTGCCGACGAAATGCGCCACGAAGCGCGAAGCCGGCGCCTCGTAGATCTCAGCCGGTGTGGCGACCTGCATCACCTCGCCCTTGTCCATGATGGCGATGCGGTCGGCCATGGTCATGGCCTCTTCCTGGTCGTGGGTAACGACGACGAAGGTGAGGCCGAGCTCCTGCTGCAGGTCCATCAGTTCGAACTGCGTTTCCTCGCGCAGCTTCTTGTCGAGCGCGCCGAGCGGCTCGTCGAGCAGCAGAACCTTGGGCCGCTTGGCGACCGAGCGGGCAAGGGCCACGCGCTGGCGCTGGCCGCCCGAGAGCTGATGCGGCTTACGCTTGGCGAACTGCTCGAGCTTGACCAGCTTGAGCATCTCGGCGACGCGTTTTTCGACATCGGCTCCGGGCATGCCTTCCTGCTTGAGGCCGAAGGCGATGTTCTTCTCAACCGTCATATGCGGGAACAGCGCGTAGGACTGGAACATCATATTGACCGGCCGCTTGTAGGGCGGGATGCCGCGCAAGTCCTGCCCGTCGAGCAGGATGCGGCCCGCGGACGGCTCCTCGAAGCCGGCAAGCATCCTGAGCAGGGTCGACTTTCCACAACCCGAAGCGCCGAGCAGGGCGAAGAATTCGCGCTCGAAGATGGTCAGCGACAAATTGTTGACGGCGGTGAAGTCACCGAATTTCTTGGTGACCTTGTCGAACTGGATGTATGGCTTGGCGTTCGGGTCGTTCCATGGCGCGAAATCCCTGCGGATGCTGCCAAGCGATTTCATAATCCCCACTCCGTTAAATTCCCCAAAAGAAAGCGACCCCGGCAGTTGGCTGCCGGGGTCGTGTCTCAATGCTTACTGGCCGGTGACGATCTTGGTCCAGGTGCGCGTGATGACGCGCTGTGTCTTGGGATCGTATGGCGCAACGGTATAAAGCTTCTTCGTCGTTTCCTCGTCGGGATAGACGGACTTATCTTCCAGGATCGCCTTGTCCACGAACTGCTGCGAAGCCTTGTTGCCGTTGGCGTAGAGCACGTAGTTCGACGACTTGGCGATGACTTCGGGCGTCATCATGTAGTTGATGAACTCGAGCGCGTCGGCGGCATGCGGCGCGTCCGCGGGGATCGCCATCTGATCGAACCACATCTGGGCGCCTTCCTTCGGCACCGAATAGCCGATCTCGACGCCCTGCTTGGCCTCCACGGCGCGGTTGCGGGCCTGGAAGACGTCGCCCGACCAGCCAATCGCCAGGCAGATATCGCCGTTGGCCAAAGCGTTGATGTATTCGGACGAATGGAACTTGCGGACATAGGGCCTGACCTTGAGCAAGGCTTCCTCGGCCTTGGAAATATCATCCGGCGAGGTGCTGTTGGGGTCTAGGCCGAGATATTTCAGGGCCGCGGGGATGACGTCGGCCGGAGAATCCAGGACATAGACGCCGCAATCCTTCAGCTTGGCCAGCTTGTCCGGATCGAAGAACGCGTCCCAGCTGTCGATCTTGTCGGTGCCGAGCGCGGCCTGCACCTTCTTGACGTTATAGCCGAGGCCGACCGTGCCCCACATATAGTTGACCGAAAATTCGTTGCCCGGATCGTATTTGGCGGTGCGCTCGGAAATGACGTCCCACATGTTGGAGAGGTTCGGCAGCTTCGACTTGTCGAGCTTCTGGAACACGCCCGCCTGGATCTGGCGCGCCAGGAAGTTGGCGCTTGGCACGACGACGTCATAGCCGCTGCCGCCGGCAAGCAGCTTGGTCTCCAAGATCTCGTTGGAATCGAAGGTGTCGTAGACGACCTTGATGCCGGTCTTCTTGGTGAAGTCGTCGATAATCGAGCTGTCGATATAGTCCGACCAGTTGTAGACGTTGACGACGCGGTCTTCGGCATGGCCGCCTGCCGTCAAAAGCGTCAAAAATACCGATGTCGCCGAAAGCCATAGAGCTTTGCGGATCATGATGTTCTCCTTTGGTGGGTGTTCCCTCGCCGGCTCGTTGCGATATGGCGGGGCGGCGTTCGTTTCAGACTATTGAGCTTTCCGGAGAGCGACAAGCGTGATCTGTCCACGCCAGGCTCGATCACGGCATCAAGGTTCGAGGCATTCCGGCCGCCCCGGCGAGGCACCCGGGCGGCGTCAACGGCATTCACCGTGGCGTAAGCAGAGCTATGACGATGCTGTCCGGTCCCGAGCAGGCCGGCGGAGACATTTGGCAAGATACGCCTGTCTTGTTGTTGCCGTAATCGCAGCCTGCCCGCCCGGCAACTGGGTTGTCAATGGGGAAGGCTGCCTATCGTCAATTGGGTGTCGGCAGGCCGGTGACGCCCGGTCGCGTCGGGCGTGCCTGCCGCTTGAACTCAAGGCCGATATGGACGAGCAGCGCCGTGACCACGACCGCGCCGCCAATGATGGTGCGCACCGATGGCACCTCGGAATGGACGAGCCAGACCCAGATCGGCCCGAGGATCGGCTCGAAGGTGCCGAGCAGGGCCGCGATCGCCGCCGGCACCAGCCGCGCGCCCATGGCGAAGAAGGCAAGGCCAATGCCGAGATTGATGACGCCGAAGGCAAAGAGAAAGCCCATGTCGCGCGCGGAGGCGGCAAATTCCTCGGCCTGCGAGGCGGCAAAAGCACCGGCAAGCAGCGCGCCGAGGCAGGTGGCCGGCACCATGCGCACATGGGCGAAGCGCCTGGTGATCACGGTCGCGAACGAAAACATCACCGCGATCAGCAGCGCAAGGCCGTCACCGATCGGCGAGACGGCGCCGCCCAGGGATTCGGAGACCATGATAGCGACGCCGGTGATGACGGCGGCAATCGCGACCCAGGTGGCCGGACCGACCCGCTCGCGAAACAGGAGCCAGGCAAGGAGGGCCGCCAGAAGCGGCACGCCGGCCTGCATCAGAAGGATGTTGGCGACCGTGGTGTAGGTAAGCGCCACCACGAAGCTGGTCGAGGCGGTGGCGAAGCAGAAGGCGACGCCAAGGCCGGGCAGACCCATGTGTCGAAAGAGTTTCAGGGTACCGCGCCAACCGTCGCGCCAGACCATGAATGCGACGAGAAAGGCCACGGCCCAGAGCGAACGCCAGAACACCACGGTCCAGCTGTCGCCGATATGGATGAAACGGGCGATGGTGCCGCCGAAACTCCACATAAGCGCCGAAAGGAAGACCAGGAGCATGCCGATCCGCTCCTCGCGCGGCGAGACGGAAGGCAAGGCGGCGGGGGACGGGGCGGTATCGGTCATGGACATGACTGTCAGCGAGTTGTTTGCGCTACGATGCACCAAGGGCAACAGGGATTCTGTGTCTCAGACGACAAGACTGTGTCTCAATCACGTAGCGCAAAGTAGACAACCATGCGTGATCCAGCATTCGCTGAAATGTGGGACAACCTCGCCACGGCTTACTTGGCGCATGTCTGGGTCCAGGACCGATGCGCACGTTTTGGGCGTGTATTAACCCTGAAAATCGAAGGCGCTGAGGCCGGTCACCATCTCGTCGAGGCCGACCGGGCGCGTTACCGGCGGCTCGGCGCGCGCCAGGCAGCCGGCGCGCTCGCAAAGCCTGCAGGCGGGCCCCACCGGCGTGGCGAAGCCTTGCCCGGTCTTGCCGGCGGCTCCGGCCGGCAGCGCCGCGCCATAGACGATCTCGTCGCGAAAGCCGATGTCGCAGCCGAGCAGGAGCGCGGTGCGCCGCGGCCGCTCGGAGAAGGCGCCTTGCGGGCCTTCCAACGTGCGGGCGATGCAAAGAAACTCGGCGCCATCGGGCATTTCCACCGCCTCGACCAGGATCTGGCCCGGCTGCGAAAAAGCCGCATGGACCGAAAGCTTGGGGCAGCCGCCGCCGAAGCGGCTTTGCGGATAGCCCTGGCTGCCGGCCTTGCGGAAGCGATTGCCGGCATTGTCGACTTCCAGCATGAAGAAGGGCACGCCCGATGCGCCCTGCCGCTGCAGCATGGTCAGGCGGTTGGCCGCCTGTTCGAAAGAGACGCCGAAGCGGGAACGCAAGACGTCGATGTCGTAGCGGGCGCGAACGGCGGCGGCATGGAAGGCCTGATAGGGCATCATCAGCGCGTGCGCGGCATAGCGGCCGAGCTCGAAGCGGGCGAGCCGGCGCGCCTCGTCGGTGCCAAGCTTCAGCGCCTGGATCTCGCCGGCGACGGCCACCGACATGCGCATGAGGCTCGCCTCCATGGCGACTTCGCGCAGTTGGTCGAAAGGCGACAGCCGCTCGGACAGGAACAGACGCTGCGAATGGCGATCATAGCGGCGGCGCCAGTTGGGCATGGTGGCGACCGGCAGCACCTTGACGACGATGCCGTGCTCGCGCCGCAACCACGCTTTCAGTGCGCCGAACAGATCGTCGCCGGGCTCGAGGACCGATGTGAAAGCCTCCGCCTCCTCTTCCAGCGAAGCAAAATGGTTCGCCCTGCGCTCGAACACTTCGTGGACTTCATCGGCAGGCAGGCGCGTGCCGGACAGCGCGGTTGCCCTGCCCTCCTTCGCCAGAAGCTGGTTGAGGTCTGACAGGCGCTCGGCCTGCTCGCGATAGGCGCGAAAGAGTTTTACCATCGCCGCAGAAGCATTCGGCGCGGTCTCGGCGAAGTCGATCAGTTCCTGATCGCCGGGCAGTTCGCCGGCAAGAAGCGGATCGCTGAACGCTTCGCGCAAGGCCGCGATCGAGCCTTTTGTCTCTCCCTGCAATTCATGCGGATCGACCTTGTATACGGAGGCCAGCTTGAGAATGAGCTGCACCGTCAGCGGCCGCTGGTTGCGCTCGATGAGGTTGAGATAGGAGGGCGAGATGCCCAGTCCCTCGGCCATTGCCGTCTGGGTCAGGCCCCTGGCGTTGCGCAGCCGGCGCAGCCGCGGCCCGGCAAAGATCTTCTGGTCGGCCATCCCTGCCATCCTTGACAAGAATTTACATGAACATTGCGTCCCGCGTCCGCTGCGGCGCCTTTACAATCGTGACAAATTTACAGAGATAAGTTGTCAATGACAACACAGCTTTTCCTTTATTTTTGGCGCCAATCGACGGTTTTTCTGGGCGTTTTTCGCGCTGCAATGTAAATCGTGTCATACGCAGACGTCGTGAAGCGCACCTTTGCGATGCAGCGCTGAAGCAGTTTCCAAGCGATCCGGAGTGACCAATGACCGATTTTTACAACCTCGTCCCTTCCGCGCCGGAAGGCCGTTTCGACGGCATCGAGCGGCCCTACTCGCCAGAGGATGTGAAGCGGCTGCGCGGTTCCGTGCAAATTCGCCAGACGCTGGCCGAGATGGGCGCGAACCGGCTGTGGAAGCTCATTCATGAGGAGGATTTCGTCAACGCGCTCGGCGCGATGTCCGGCAACCAGGCCATGCAGCAGGTTCGGGCCGGGCTGAAGGCGATTTATCTCTCCGGCTGGCAGGTGGCCGCCGACGCCAACACCGCGTCGGCCATGTATCCGGACCAGTCGCTTTATCCGGCCAATGCTGCGCCGGAACTCGTCAAGCGCATCAATCGCACCTTACAGCGCGCCGACCAGATCGAGACATCCGAAGGCAACGGGCTTTCGGTCGAGACCTGGTTCGCGCCGATCGTCGCCGACGCCGAAGCCGGCTTCGGTGGTCCGCTCAATGCCTTCGAGATCATGAAGGCCTTCATCGAGGCCGGTGCCGCCGGCGTCCACTATGAGGACCAGCTGGCGTCGGAAAAGAAATGCGGCCATCTCGGCGGCAAGGTGCTGATCCCGACCGCGGCGCATATCCGCAACCTCAACGCGGCGCGCCTGGCGGCCGACGTCATGGGCACGCCGACGCTGGTCGTGGCGCGCACGGACGCGGAAGCGGCGAAGCTGCTGACTTCCGATATCGACGAGCGCGACCGGCCTTTCGTCGACTACGACGCGGGCCGCACGGTCGAAGGCTTCTACAATGTGAGGAACGGCATCGAGCCTTGCATCGCGCGCGCCGTGGCTTATGCGCCGCATGCCGACCTTATCTGGTGCGAGACCTCGAAGCCGGATCTGGCGCAGGCCAGGAAGTTCGCCGACGGCGTGCACAAGCATCATCCGGGCAAGCTGCTCGCCTATAACTGCTCGCCGTCCTTTAACTGGAAGAAGAACCTCGACGACGCGACGATCGCGAAGTTCCAGAAGGAGCTTGGCGCGATGGGCTACAAGTTCCAGTTCATCACGCTCGCCGGCTTCCACCAGCTGAACTTCGGCATGTTCGAGCTGGCGCGCAGCTACAAGGACCGCCAGATGGCCGCCTATTCGGAACTGCAGGAGGCCGAGTTCGCGGCCGAGGCCCGCGGCTATACCGCGACCAAGCACCAGCGCGAGGTCGGCACCGGCTATTTCGACGCCGTGTCGATGGCGATCACCGGCGGCCAGTCTTCGACCACCGCCATGCATGAATCGACCGAGCACGCCCAGTTCAGGCCGGCGGCCGAGTAACGGATAACAACCAGAGGAAACGCCCGCAGGGCATTTACATCGAGGAGAAGACCAATGGCATCGATAAGCCGCGTCAAGGAAAGGGCAGAAGAGCAATCGAGCACGATGAGCGTCGACCAGCAGGCGACGATCCGCATGCTCGCCAACGATCTGCACAGGCTCAACCAGTCGGTCATGAAGGCAGTCGAAGCGGGCGTCTCGGTGGAGCTGGTGCGCTCGGCCAGGCACCATGGCGGCGACGGCAACTGGGGTGACCTTTTGATCCCGGTGATCGTTACGCAGCAGACTCATACTTGACGTTACGTCAACAGTCTCTGCGATGGTCTCTCGCGCGTTATACGTTCGGGAGACTGTCGTATTTTTTCGATTTGCCTTCATCGCCGAGAGACACGACTTGAGCTGAATTCCAGAATTCTTGCTATATTTTCGAGTTCGACCTTTTCAGGTTGACACTGGCCGCGAACTCACCCAATTGTGCCTCAGGTTTCAACCCTGCATTGAACCGGAGCGCCTGCCCGCCGATGTGTCCCGCCAATCGTGACGACTCCGAAAAACACCCGAAACGGGCGGCCCGCCCTGGCGCGATGGCGGCGGACTTTTCCAAGGTGCTCGTCGTCGGGAAGTCGTCGATCAACCGGGTCGTGGTGTCGAAAATAGTCGAGAAATCGGGACTGAAGCCGATCTCGGAATCGCCCGAGACCGCCGAAAAAGCCCTGACCGGCCATCTGCCCGGCGCCGTCATTCTGGACGGCGGGCCCGACAATAAGGATTGCGACCGGCTGATGTCGGCCATCGACGCGCTGCGGCGCGCCTCCGGCAAGCCGTTGCCCGCGGTGATCCTGCTCTCAACCAGCACTGGCACGCCGGAAAGCCTTGGCCTGTCGAGCGTGATCGATGCCGTGGTGTCCAAGCCGATCACGCCGGATCGGCTGCAACCGGTGGTCGATCGCCTGGTCGGTCGCGACTAGGCACAAGTGTCCCCACAGGGCATTAGCCCGTCGTGGCGATGCTTTCGAGCAGCGCCGGCAGCTCGCTCAAGGCGGCGACCTGCCGGAAACGCGGCGTCGCGACCGGCGCCTCGGCATGCTCGGCCGCCCAGGTCAATTCGTGCGGGACGTTAATACCCCAACCGCCGGCGTCGACGGCCGGGACCACGTCCGACTTGAGCGAATTGCCGACCATCATGCTCGGCGGCGCTGTTGCGGTGGCTCGACGCGACCGACCGGCAAAAGCCGTAGGCCCTGCGCCCCGAAGAATTGGCCCTGAACAAGCGTCCGGCACCTCCCCTTCCCTTCCCCCATGGCGCCCGGCTATACTTCGAAATCCGCAAACACAATCTGGTGAATGATGCCGCCTGAAAAAAAGGAAGTCCGTCCGTCAAGCCGGGGGGGACGCGCCCGCACGCCTGCGTTCCTGAAAAGCGAACGCGGTGTGAAGAACTGGAAGGAAGCCAGCGCCTGGCTCGAATGGCGCGGCATCGAGGACATCGAGTGCATCACGCCCGACCAGGCGGGCGTCGCCCGCGGCAAGATGATGCCGTCGAAGAAATTCACCTCCAACACTTCGCTGGCACTGCCTTCGGCCGTGTTCATGACGACGATCTCGGGCGGCTATCCCGAGGACGGCAACGGCTTCCATTATCCGGAAGATGACGGCGACCTGAAGCTCTTGCCCGATCTCTCGACGCTGACCGTCGTGCCCTGGGAAGAGGACCCGACGGCGGCGGTGATCTGCGACCTCGTCCACCAGGACGGCCGCTCGGTCGAGTTCACGCCGCGCAATGTCCTGAGGCGCGTGCTTGCCGCCTATGACGAGCGCGGCCTGAAGCCGGTGGTGGCGCCCGAGATCGAATTCTATCTGGTGCGCAAGAACCCCGATCCGGACTATCCGCTGACGCCGCCCGTCGGGCGTTCGGGCCGGCCGATCGGCGGCGGCGCGGGTTATTCGATCGCCGGCGTCAACGAGTTCGACGAGCTGATCGACGACATCTACCATTTCTCGGAACGGCAGGGCCTGGAGATCGACACGCTGATCCATGAGGAAGGCGCCGGCCAGCTCGAGATCAATCTGCGCCACGGCAATCCGATCGAGCTCGCCGACCAGGTGTTCATGTTCAAGCGCACCATCCGCGAGGCGGCGCTAAAGCACGAGATATACGCCACCTTCATGGCAAAGCCGATCCAGGGACAGCCGGGCTCGGCCATGCATATCCACCAGTCGGTGGTCGACAAGAAGACCGGCCGCAACATTTTTTCGGCCGAGGACGGCTCCGAGACCGACGCGTTCTTCCACTTCATCGGCGGCATGCAGAAGCACGTGCCGAACGCGCTGGTGATGTTTGCGCCTTACGTCAATTCCTACCGCCGGCTGACACAGCAGGCCTCGGCTCCGGTCAACAACAAATGGGGCTACGACAACCGCACCACCGCCTTCCGCGTGCCGCGCTCCGATCCCGCCGCGCGGCGTGTCGAAAACCGCATCCCGTCGTCGGATGCCAACCCCTATCTGGCATTGGCCGCGTCGCTGGCCTGCGGGCTGGTCGGCATGAACAACAAGATCAAGGCGGAACCGCCGGTCCTGACGACCGCCAACGCGGATGAAATCGACCTGCCGCGCGGCCTTCTGGAGGCCGTCGGCCTGTTCGAGGACGATAAGGAGCTCGGCGCCATCCTCGGCAAATCCTTCGCCGCCACCTACACCGCGATCAAGCGCGCCGAGTTCGAGACTTTCATGGAAGTGATCAGCCCGTGGGAGCGGGAATATCTGCTGCTGAATGTGTGACTGGAATAGGGGAGTGAGGGAGTAGGGGAGTAGGGGAGTAGGGGAGTAGGGACGGGTGGCCGAAAAAACAGGCTCGTACAAGGATTTGGTGGTCTGGCAGCAGGCGATGGATTTGGCTGTGTCAGTTTACAGCGCGACGAAATCCTGGCCTAAGGAGGAGCTTTATGGACTGACCAGCCAAGTGCGCCGCTCCGCAACTTCGGTACCCTCGAACATAGCAGAGGGTTACGGCAGAGAGATTCGAGGTTCCTATCAGCAGTTTCTCCGCATCGCTCAAGGGTCGCTGAAGGAATTAGAAACTCAGCTTCTGATCGCTGAACGTACCGGCATTGCACCGCGAGCAACGACGGACCCATTACTTGCTAGCACCGAAAGTGTCGGCAAGCTCCTTCGACTTCTAATCCGAAAGTTGGCAGCCGACGCCGACTAGTTACCTCCCCCTACTCCCCTACTCCCCTACTCCCCTATGACCCTACCCTACCAATCCCCCATCTCTCCCGGCCGTTCCTGGTATGAGGACACGGCCGGCCCCCGGCCTGAATATCCGGCTCTCGATGGCGACCGTCAATGCGATGTCGTCATCATCGGCGGTGGCTTTACCGGCCTCTCGGCCGCTGCGCACCTGGCGAAAGCCGGCACGAATGTCGTGCTGATCGAAGCCTATCGCTTCGGCGACGGTGCGTCGGGACGCAATGGCGGCCAGTTCGGCACCGGGCAGCGCGCCTGGGCGGAAGAACTGGAGGCCGAATATGGCCTTTCCCGCGCCAAGGCGCTGTTCGACATGGCGGAAGAAGCCAAGGCGCATCTGCTCGACTTCGCCGCCGCCAACGCGATCGACATCGACTATATGCCGGGTCAGCTTTCGGTGGCGCACAAGCGGCGCTATGTCGACGACTACAAGCGCCATGCCGAGATCATGGCGAGCCGCTTCGATTATCCGCATGTCAGCTTCATGGACGCGGCGGAGACGGCGGATCGGCTAGGCTCGGCACGCTACTTCGGCGGCACCCGCGACATCGGCACCGGTCACATCCACCCCCTGAAGCTGGTGATCGGCACGGCAAAAGTGGCTGCAGCGGCCGGCGCGCATCTCTTCGAGCAGACGCCGTCCACCGGCATCATTTCCAGCGGCGGCAAGGTGAAGGTCACGACGCCCAGGGGCACGATCACCGCCGACAAATGCCTGATCGGGGTCAATGCCTATGGCGGCAACCTCGAGCCGGTGAGCGCTGCGCACATCTTGCCGATCGGCTCTTTCATCGGCGCGACCGTGCCCCTCGGTGCCGCTTCCAAAGTGCTGCCGGGCGGCGAGTCGGTCGACGATTCCCGCTTCGTAGTGCGGTATTTCCGCAAGTCGAAGGACGGCCGGCTCCTGTTCGGCGGACGCGAGGTCTACGCCGTCAACGATCCGAAGGACATCCATATTCACATCCGCAAGCAGATCGCCGAGCTCTATCCGGCGCTGAAGGATGTCGAAATCACGCATGGCTGGGGCGGCTATGTCGGCATCACGGTGCCGAGAAAGCCGTTCGTGCGCGAGGTGATGCCGAAGGTGATTTCGATGGGCGGCTATTCCGGCCACGGCGTCATGCTGTCGAACTTCTTCGGCAAGCTCTATGCCGAGACCGTCGCCGGCAATCGCGACCGCCTGAAGCTGATCGAGGATCTGAAGATCCCCGCTTTCCCCGGCGGCCGGCGTTTGCGCGCGCCGCTCTTGTTTCTCGCGCTCAACTGGTTCGCGCTGCGCGACAGGATTTGAAGCCGGCCGCCCTGGCCGAAGCCATCGATGCATTAACGAACGCGCAAGAATTTCGCAAAATGGCTCACTCATGCCATAATCAGCAGTGAAAGATGCCATTATGGGCGAAAATCCGGGGACTTCGCGGACCTGTCCGCAGTGATTTCGGGACCGATGCCGATCGAAGCCAACCCTCGCGGCAACGATCGAAAGAACGTCGGCCCGCTTGTTGGAGGTGGTTTGAGTGAACGAGCCCTTCAGTTTCGGCATGCCGGAACGGCAGCGCTTTACAATGCAATTCGGCTATAACGTACGGCCGTCCTTCTGGCAGAAGGTGCAGTCGAACGCGCATCTGGTCATTGCAGCGATTGGTACCGCCGCGCTGCTCGGCGTGGCCGCGGTGGCGCTTTGGCTCAGCGTTCCGGGCAGCGACCGGCAAGTGGCCGCGGCCAGTGCCGAGCAGACCGTTCCGACAATTCCGGTGAAGACCACGAAGATGAAGACCACGAAGATCGCTCCGGCGGCAGCGGCGATCACCGTCGCAGCGGCACCGCAAGCCGCGCGCAAGGCGGATGCGGTTTCGCCGGCAAGAGCAGCTCGCGAAGCCAGCATTCCGGCGCTGGCGTCCAACAGCCCGCGCTGGACGGCTTCAGACTCCAAGACCCCGCCGGACCAGACCAAGGATCAACCGGCTCCATCCAAGCAGGCCGCCGAGCCGAGTGCCGCGCAATCGACCGATACGGCCTTCGCCGAGACCACTGCCGAGAACGACGCTTCGGATGCGCTGTCGCAGGTTGCCGCGCCCGCGGACGAGACGCCGACGGCCGCGAAGAAGCCGGGCGACAAGATGGATGGCGCCCAAACCGCCGCCATTCCCGATGCCAAGCCGCAGGGTCCCGATGCCGAGCCGGCGGCGACTGACAGCGCGGCCCAACCCAAGCCGGAACCTCAAAAAGTCAGCGCCGCCGCCAATGGACGCATTTTGAGGGCCGTCACCATGCGCTCCGGGCCGAAGAAGGGCGCAGCCGCGATCGTCACCATACCGGCAAAATCGCCGGTGCAAGTGATGAACTGCAAGCAGTGGTGCGAGATCGTCTATGACGGCAAGCACGGCTGGGTCTACAAAAGCTACGTCAAGACCGGCGCGTGACACGGGTTGCGCCGGCGGAGAGTCACCCGCCAAGGACCCGGCGGACCCGCCGCCAGCGGCGATCGAACTTGCGCTGCCTCACAAAGTCCCGGTGTTCCTCGAACGGCACTTTGTGGAGGCCGCAATCATGGCGGCCTTCTCGTTTGCCGCATGCCGGAATCCAACACTTGAAATCATGGGTCCAGGCTGGCGCCACCCGTTCCAGATGCAGTTTGGGGGCACTTTTGAGAAGTATCGGCTCGCCTGGCACAGCGGTTTGCCTGACGTAACTGGCGCGTCAACCGGTGTTTGATGGGCGCAGATTGCTCAGATACAGCGCCCGCCATCGACTTCCAGCGCCACGCCGGTGATGAAGGCCGCTTCATCCGAGGCCAGCCAGAGTGCCGCGTTGGCGATGTCGAGCGGCGTCGAGAGCCGGCCGAGCGGGATCGAGGCGCGGAATCTTTCGCGGATCTGTGGCGTGTCGGCGCCCATGAATTTCTCCAGCATGCCGGTCTCGCCGGCGACCGGGCAGAGGCAGTTGACGCGGATGTTCTTCGGCGCCAGCTCGATGGCCATCGACTTGGTGGCGGTGATCGCCCAGCCCTTGGAGGCATTGTACCAGGTCAGGCCCGGCCGCGGCCTTAGCCCAGCCGTCGAGGCCGTGGTCAGAATGACGCCGCCGCCCTGCCGGTCCATGATCGGCACGACGCCGAGGGCCGCATGATAGATCGCCTTCATGTTGACGGCGGTGATCAGGTCGAAGGTTTCCTCATCGACGCCGAGCATATCGCCGTTGCGGTGGGTGAAGCCCGCATTGTTGACCATGATGTCGATGCGGCCGAAGGCGCTCTTGGCGGCGTAGATCATCTCGTCGAATTCGGAGCGCAGGGACACATCGGTCTGGGTCCAGATCGCGTTGCTGCCGATCTCTTCGGCTACCCGCTCGGCGCCCTTGGCGTTGAGATCGGCGACGACCACGCGCGCGCCCTCTTCGGCAAAGCGCTTGGCCATGCCTTCGCCAAAGCCCGACGCGGCACCGGTGATGATGGCGACCTTGTTTTCCAGACGCATGGTTTTCCCGTTCATTGAGACCATCCAGAGTTGGCGGGAGATGGCAGCCGCAAGCGCCGCCGTTTCTCCCTTAGCTTTCGTCACATTCGCGTTCTATGGTGCAACCGCGAACGCTTCCGGAAGCCATGGCCTGCCGGCGGCGCGAGTGTCGGGAAACATGCGGACCGATGCAAGTGCAAGCGATCGGTCCTCACATGTGACACCATGGCACTGGAAAATTTAAATCGATTAGCATATACCAACCACGTTGCCGCCAACGGGCATCAAATCGGACTGACCATGACCAGCCAGATCATCCCTGTCGATCCTTTCGACTTCATCATCTTCGGCGGCACCGGCGACCTGTCGGAACGCAAGCTTCTGCCATCGCTCTATTATCGCCAGTGCGGCCATCAGTTCTCCGAGCCGACGCGCATCATCGGCACCTCGCGCGCGAAGATGACCGACGCAGAGTTCCAGGCGTTCGCCAGACAGGCGATCTCGGACCATGTGAAGCCGGCCGATATCGACGCAAAGGAATTGGAGACTTTTCTCACCAGGCTTTCCTATGTCTCGGCCGACGCCACCACGGGCGCCGGCTTCGACAAGCTCAAGAAGGCGATCGGCGACAGCGACCGCATCCGCGCCTTCTACCTCGCGGTGGCGCCGGCGTTGTTCGGCGACATCTCGCACCAGCTCAAAGAGCACAAGCTGATCACGCCGAACTCGCGCATCGTGCTGGAGAAGCCGATCGGCAGGGATCTGGCCTCGGCGCGCGCGCTCAACGACGCGGTGGGCGACGACTTCGACGAAAGCCAGATCTTCCGCATCGATCACTATCTCGGCAAGGAGACGGTGCAGAATCTGATGGCGCTGCGCTTTGCCAATGCGCTCTATGAGCCGTTGTGGAACTCGGCGCAGATCGACCATGTGCAGATCACGGTCGCCGAGACCGTCGGCCTGGAAGACCGCGTCACCTATTATGACAAGGCCGGCGCGCTGCGCGATATGGTGCAGAACCATATTCTCCAGCTGCTATGCCTCGTTGCCATGGAAACGCCGTCGTCGATGGACGCAGACGCAGTTCGCGACGAGAAGTTGAAGGTGCTGAGGGCATTGAAGCGCATCAACGGCAACGAGGCGCCAAAGCATACGGTGCGCGGCCAGTATCGCGCCGGCGCTTCCGCCGGAGGGCCGGTCAAGGGCTATGTCGAGGAACTGGGCAAGGACAGCAACACCGAAACCTTCGTCGCCATCAAGGCCGAGATCGGCAACTGGCGCTGGGCCGGCGTTCCCTTTTATCTCAGGACCGGCAAGCGGCTGGGGACGCGCGTCTCGGAGATCGTCATCGAGTTCAAGCCGATCCCCTATTCGATCTTCGGTGACAGCGCCGGGCCGATCTTTGCCAACCAGCTGGTGATCCGGCTGCAGCCTGACGAAGGCGTCAAGCAGTACATCATGATCAAGGATCCGGGACCGGGCGGCATGCGGCTGCGCCAGATCTCGCTCGATATGAGCTTCGCGCAGTCCTTCCAAGGACGCGCGCCCGATGCCTATGAACGGCTGATCATGGATGTGGTGCGCGGCAACCAGACGCTGTTCATGCGCCGCGACGAAGTCGAAGCGGCATGGAAGTGGATCGACCCGATTCAGAACGCCTGGGAGAGCGCCAGGCAGGAAGCTCAAGGCTATACGGCCGGAACCTGGGGACCGTCGGCCTCCATCGCGCTGATCGAACGTGACGGACGGACATGGCACGAGAGCAATTGAGCGCGGCCCGCTACAGCTGGAACGGCTTTGCCGATCGCCAGGACCTGGCGACGGCGCTGGCCGGACAGATTGCCGACCGGCTGGCTGGCGCCATCGCGGAACGCGGCACCGCGCTGCTCGCGGTGTCCGGTGGAACCACGCCGGCGAAGTTGTTCGCCGCGCTGTCGACCACTCCCATCGCCTGGGACAAGGTCACCGTGACGCTGGTCGATGAGCGTTTCGTGCCGCCGTCCTCGCCGCGCTCGAATGCCGGACTGGTGGCGGCGAACCTGCTCCAGAACGAGGCCGCGGCGGCGCGCTTCGTGCCGCTCTACCATGAAGCGGCAAGCATCGAGGACGCGGCGGCGACGGACAGCGAAGCGCTGCAATCGCTGCCCTGGCCACTCGACGTGGTGATCCTCGGCATGGGCGGCGACGGCCATACGGCCTCGTTCTTTCCCGACGCCGGCAACCTTGGCGAATTGCTCGACCCGACCTCGCGGCGGATCGTGCTGCCGGTGCACGCGGCGAGCGGGGGCGAGCCGCGGCTCACGCTGTCGATGGCGCGCATCGTCGCCTCCGGCTTCGTCGCGCTGCACATCGAAGGCGACGACAAGCGCACCGCATTTGACGGCGCGATGGGGCCCGGCGCGAAAAAGCCCATCCGCAGAGTGATCGAGGCGGCGCCGAGACCGATAGAGGTGTTCTGGGCACCCTGATTGCAACATGACGGCTCCGACGGCGCTGGGAGGACGCTTGCCGGGCTCGAAAGGACGGACCATGACAGCCAGACGCGATATCGAAGCCATCACGGAACGCATCCGCCAACGTTCGAAAGCCAGCCGCGAAGCCTATCTCGGCCGCATCGCGGAGGCTTCCAGCCGCACCGCCAACCGCGCGGTGCTGGGTTGCGGCAACCTTGCCCATGGCTTTGCCGTGTGCAGCCCGTCCGAAAAGATCGCGCTCGGCGGCGACCGGGTACCGAATCTCGGCATCATCACCTCCTACAACGACATGCTGTCGGCGCATCAGCCCTTCGAGACGTTTCCGGCGCTGATCAAGGAAGCGGCGCGCGAGGCCGGCGGCATCGCCCAGGTGGCCGGCGGCGTGCCGGCGATGTGCGACGGCGTCACGCAAGGCCAGCCCGGCATGGAGCTTTCGCTGTTCTCGCGCGACGTGATCGCCATGGCGGCGGCGATCGGCCTGTCGCACAACATGTTCGACGCCGCCGTCTTCCTCGGCGTCTGCGACAAGATCGTGCCCGGGCTGGTGATCGCCGCGCTCACCTTCGGGCACCTGCCGGCCGTCTTCATCCCGGCCGGACCGATGACGACCGGCCTGGCGAACGACGAGAAGGCCAAGGTCCGCCAGCTTTATGCCGAAGGCAAGGTCGGCCGCGCCGAACTGCTGGAGGCGGAGTCCAAATCCTATCACGGGCCAGGCACCTGCACCTTCTACGGCACCGCCAACTCCAACCAGATGCTGATGGAGATCATGGGCCTGCACACGCCGGGCGCCTCCTTCGTCAATCCAGGCACGCCGCTGCGCGACGCGCTGACCAGGGAAGCGGCGAAGCGGGCGCTGGCGATCACCGCGCTCGGCAACGCCTATACGCCGGTCGGCCGCATGATCGACGAGCGCTCGATCGTCAACGGCGTTGTCGGCCTGCACACCACCGGCGGCTCCACCAACCACACCATCCACCTGATCGCGATGGCCGCCGCAGCGGGTATCGCGCTGACCTGGCAGGATATTTCCGATCTCTCGGAAGCAGTCCCGCTCTTGGCGCGCGTCTATCCGAACGGGCTTGCCGACGTGAACCATTTCCACGCCGCCGGCGGGCTTGGCTTCCTGATCCGCGAGCTGCTCGATGAAGGCCTGCTGCACGAGGACGTGCAGACGGTGTGGGGCGAAGGCTTGCGGCCCTACGCGGTCGAAGCGAGGCTTGGCGACGACGGCGGCGTGGTGCGCGAGGCAGCGCCTCTGCAGAGCGGCGACGACAAGGTTTTGGCACCGGTCAGGAAAGCGTTCCAGGCGACAGGCGGCCTGAAAGTTCTTGGCGGCAATCTCGGTCACGCCGTCATCAAGACCTCGGCGGTCAAGCCCGAGCGTCGCGTCATCGAGGCGCCGGCAAAAGTGTTCGACAGCCAGCAGGCGCTGAACGACGCTTTCAAAGCCGGCACGCTGACCGGCGATTTCATCGCGGTCGTCCGCTTCCAGGGACCGAAGGCCAACGGCATGCCGGAACTGCACAAGTTGACCACCGTGCTCGGCATCCTGCAGGATCGCGGGCAGCGCGTCGCGCTTGTCACCGACGGGCGCATGTCGGGCGCTTCGGGCAAGGTGCCGGCGGCGATCCATGTGACGCCGGAAGCAGTCGAGGACGGACCGATCGCGAGAATCCATGACGGCGACGTCATCCGCCTCGACGCCGATGCCGGCACGCTGGAGGTGCTGGTGCCGGGGACGGAATTCGCGCTGCGCCGCACGGCGGACGCCGATCTCATCGGCAACGAGTTCGGCTTCGGCCGCGAGCTGTTTGCCGGCTTCCGGCAACTGGTCGGCCGCGCCGACCATGGCGCAGCGGCATTCGGCAACGCGTGAAGGATGTCTTGTCCTCCTCATGAAAAGGGCAGCCTAGGCCGCCCTTTTACGCTCGCCCAATGCAATCCTATTGTACGGTCAGTTCGGCCCGCTCGCCGGCCTTGACCGTCACGGTGCCTTCCTTTGAGCTGTTGTCCGATTTCTCCGAGACGACAGTGTAGTCGCCCGCTGGTATCGCCGACTGATACTTCTGGTCGTATGCGTAGCCAAGCGACTTGCGGTTGCCGTTGATGTCCTTCTCCATTTCGAAGATCTCGATCTTCGAGGCACCGGGCGCAGTGATCGCCAGCACGCCGGCATTCATGGCGACCTTCACGTTCTGGATCTCGCCGACCTTGACTGTGAAAGGCTGCTCGACGACGGCGAGATCGACCGTCGCGATCAGCACGTAGTCACCGGGCGGCAGATCGAACTTGCTGTCGGGCCCATAGGCATAGGTCACGTCTTCCCTGGTTCCGTCGATCTTCTTCTTCGCCTTGACGACTTTGAAGCCGATGCTCGATGCGTCCGCCTTGTCGCCGCCGGCCGTGTAAAAGGCGTTGGCAACGACATGGCCGACGCCGGCGATCATGTCCTTTTCCACCGTCTTGCCAGCGGCGAGCGGGATCGTTTCAGTCACCTCGCCCTGCCCGATCGTGACCGTCACCTTCTCATCGCCGGCGGGCAACACGACTTTCGTGGTGCCATAGTAGGTCGCAGGATGATCAGCGCCGGGATAGTCGATCACAACAGCCGCGCCATCGACGACATCAGCGCCCGGGCTCGGCCGCGGATGGATGATGAGCGTGCCGGCATTCAAGGTGAAGAGCGGCTTGTAGAGCTGGCCCGCCTCGATCTTGACCTTCTGCTCGACCTTCGCCTCGCCGTCCCGTGCGACGACGATATAGTCGCCTGGCTCCAGATTGCCCTTGTAGGCGCCGTATTCGGTGGCAACCGAATCGCCCCGTGCGCCGTCGGATTTCGCCTTGTATATTTCCCAGGCGTTGCCGTCAGTGATCGGATCGTCGCCCTCGGCAAGCACCACCGTCGGCATGAAATTGAATTCCGGCTTGGCCGGTTCAGGTGCCGGGGCAGGCTCCGGCGCAGGAGCCGCGACGGTCTCGACCAGAGCTTCCTGCAATGCTTTCTCGTCAGAGGCCTGGATGTACTTGCCGCCGGTGTTCTCGGCGAGGCAGGCGATCTGCTTGCCTTCGTCTGCGGTCAGGCCGAAACCGACGACATCGGCGGTGAAGTCGACGCCGCTTTCCTTGAGCTCCTTGCCAAGCGCGCAAGGATCGCCGCCGCAGGTCTCCAGGCCGTCTGTGATCAGCACCACCGTTGCCTTGTCCTCGGTGTATTTCAGCGCTTCGGCGGCCTGCTTGACGGCGGCCGTCAGCGGTGTCTTGCCGAGGAATTTCATGCTGTCGGCAGCAGCCGAAATGGCGCTGGCGGAGCCGGCTTGCGGCGGCACGATCAGCTCGATGTCGTCGCAACTGCCCTTGGTGCGATGGCCATAGGCCATGAAGCCGATCTCGTCGTCGGCCGGAACCGACTGCAGCACCGTTCGCAGCGATTCACGCGCGATCTCCAGCTTCGGCTTGCCATCGATCTGGGCCCACATCGAGCCCGATGCATCAAGGATGATGATGACCTTGTTGGCGGCAAAGCCAAGCGTGGTCATCGACAAAAGGAGGATCGCCGCAGCGACGCTCCGTGCCAGTCCCGCCATGAAAATCTCCTGAGTGAACCCCGTGTCCGCGTCCGGAAAGCTATTTGACGCCACGTCAGGACACAAGCCCGTCGAGCGTCTCCGTCTGGAGGTCGCCGTACGCACATCGAGACCACGGCCCTCCCGATTTCGCTAGGATGACCGCCCTCCAGCCGCTCGCCTATACCGCAATCTCGGGTTTAACGGTGGGACTGAAGGCTGGCGATGTTGGGAGCAAACGGGCAGGAATCGCGTCCACCGAGCGGCCAGAGCCTGCAGCGGCGCGGGAGGACAGGCGGATCCGGCAGGTGCGCAACCGGCACGGGCTGCCTGGCATTGGCGGCCCTTGCCGCGATATGCGTTTCGGCCAGCGCGGCGGACGTCGAGATCACCGCCAACACCGGAGCGGTCAATCTCGACACGTTCGCGGGGACCACGGCCCACGTGAACCCGGGCGTGACCGTTGGCCCTTCGAACCCGGCTATCAGCGCCACGCTCCAGGCATGGAGGCTGACCAATGAGGGGGCCGTAACCGGCGGCAACACGGTCAAGCTCGACCAAGGCGGCGCGTTTCTCAATGCCAACGGGGCGACCGTCACCGGCAGCCTGACCGCACTCACGTTCGGCTATAAACCGTTTGGCCTGCCACCGGCGGGCGGCCCTGGCATTCTCGACAATTACGGGACGATCACCGGCGGCGTCGAGGGCGTCACGATGTGGCTTGGCGGAACGGTCAACAACTATGCCGGAGGCACGATCACGACCGCGACGGGCCTCAACGCCGTCTCGATCGGCCAAGGCACATCGCGCACTCTGTTCAACAGCGGCACGATTGAGGCAACAAAGACAACGGGCTTCAGCACCGGCGTGCTCTTGCAGGGCGGGCCGTCGACATTCACAAACACCGGCACGGGCGTCATTTACGGCGACTATAACGGCGTCTATGCCAGCGCCAGCGCGGTCTTCACGTCGTTCGGCAATGCCGGCTCGATCACGTCGTCCCGGGGTCCGGCCGTCGAAGCGACCGGCGGTGGCGCTATCGTCAACAGCGGCATCATCGCCTCGACAAATGCCGGCGGCATCCTAACGCGCAATACCGCGGCAGCCGAAGTCATCAACAGCGGCACCATTACCGGCGCGGTCAATGCCATCGATTTCACGTCGGCAGGCGGCGGCACGGTCGGAGCCGCGCACACGGTGCGGCTGCAGACCGGCTCCGTCCTCAACGGCAATGTTCTTGGCGGCACCGGCACGGACAACCTCATTCTGGAAGGGGCGGGCAGCGAGATCATCGCGAAGTTCAAGAATTTTGAAACACTGGCACTGCAGGGCACCGATTGGGAGCTGACCGGCACCGGCGGCTTCTCGACAGGCGCCGCCGTTCAAACCGGCCTGCTGCGCGTCAACGGAGCGCTGACCAGCCCGACCGTGACCGTCAGCACCGGCGCCAGGCTCGGCGGCACGGGCACGATCATCGGCGCCGTCACCAACAACGGCACCATCGCCGCCGGCAATTCAATCGGCACCTTGTCGGTAACAGGAAGCGTCGTGTTCAATTCGGGATCGGCACTACAGGTCGAGGTAAATCCCGGCGGCCAGACGGATCTCGTTGCCATCACAGGCACAGCTACGATCAACGGCGGCACGGTTCAGGTGCTTGCCGCCGGCGGAACCTATCTGCCGTCCACCGTCTACACGATCGTCTCGACCACCGCGGGCCTCACCGGGCCCGGGACCTTTTCCGGCGTCACCTCGAACTTCGCCTTCCTGGCGCCCACGCTTACCTATGACGCCAACAACGTCTATCTGACGCTGGAGCGCAACAGCATCGACCTCAACGCCATCGGCGGCACGCCGAACCAGCGGGCTGCAGGCGCCGGCGTGCAGGCGCTTGGCGGCGGCAATGCGATTTTCGATGCCGTGCTGATGCTCGACGTTCCCGGCGCGCGCGCCGCCTTCGACCAGCTTTCGGGCGAAATCCACGCCTCGGCCGCCGGCCTCATGCTGGACGACAGCCGCTTCGCGCGCGAAGCGGCACTCGACCGGGTTCGCCAGGCCGGCGGGTCAGGCGTGCCCGGCCTGTGGGGCCAGGCCCATGGCGCCTTCAGCAGCCGCGACAGCGACGCCAACGCCGCCGACTTCGACGCCCATTCCGGCGGATTCTTCGCCGGGATCGACGCGGCGGTCGCCGACACCATCCGTCTCGGTGTCCTGACGGGTTATGACCGCAGCACTTTCGATGCCTACGATCGCGCTTCCAGCGGCTCGGCCGACAGCATTCATCTGGCGGCCTACGGCGCCGGCCAATGGGGTGATTTCAGCCTGCGCGGCGGCGCGGCCTATGCCTGGCAGACGATCGAAACCGATCGCTCGGTCGCCTTCCCCGGCTTTTCCGACCGGCTTTCGGCCAAATATGACGGCCATACCGGTCAGGTCTTCGGCGAGGCGGGCTATGCCTTCCACAGGGGCGGCACGACCATCGAACCGACCGCGGCGCTGGCCTATGTCGACACGGGCAGCGACGCCTTCAGCGAGGATGGCGGCGCAGTGGCCCTGTCCAGCGACGGCCTCGACAATTCCGTCACCTTCTCGACGCTCGGGCTAAGAGGGTCGACGGCGTTCGACCTGGGCGGCGTTGCCGCAAGCGCGCGCGGCTTCGTCGGCTGGCGCCATGCCTTCGGCGATTCGACACCGACGATCGGCGTGGCCTTTGCCGGCCAGGACCCGTTCACCATCGCCGGCACGCCGATCGCCCGCGATGCGGCGCTCATCGAGCTCGGCCTCGACTTCCAGGCCGGCGCGGCCTCGCGGCTCGGGCTGAGCTATGCGGGACAGTTCGGCGGCGGCACGACCAGCCAGGCCTTTAAGGCCGGACTGCACGTCTCCTTCTGAATCTCAATAAGTGGTGCGGCGCTCTTCGGACGGCGGGCGGCCGAACTGCAGCCGGTAGCTCTGCGCGAAATAGGAGTGTGACGTGAAGCCCGTCGCTATGGCCACGTCGAGGATCGGCATGTTGGTCTGGCGCAGCAATTCGCGCGCCCGCTCAAGCCTCAGCCGCATATAGTAACGGCCGGGCGTCACGCTGAGGTGGCGCAGGAACAAGCGTTCGACCTGGCGTACCGACAGCCCGGCGGATTTGGCCAGCTGCACCGCCGACAGCGGCTCATCCAGATGATCGGCCATCAGTTCGACGATGCGCCTCAGCTTCTCCGACTTGCCGGTGAGATCGCGCTCGGGTCCGACGCGCTGGCGATCGCCGGCCGAGCGGATGCGCTCGTGCTGGAACTGGTTGGCGACGCCATTGGCGAGGTTGGACCCGAAATCGCCGCGCACGATCTCCAGCATCAGGTCGATCGAGGTGGTGCCGCCGGCGCAGGTGTAGCGCTTGCGGTCGATCTCGAAGACGTTGCCGGTGCAGTTGATGTCGGGAAAGCGCTCCATGAAACCGGCGCGGTTCTCCCAATGGATGGTGCAGCGATAGCCGTCGAGTTGTCCGGCTTCGGCCAGCAGATAGGAGCCGACCGACAGCGCGCCGAGCGCATTGCCGCGCCGGCCCCAGCTGCGCAGCGCGGCCAGAACCTTGCTTTTGCCGGGGAATTCCGTGGTGAGGCCGACCGAGGCGAACAGGATGTCGACCGGCGGCATGTCGGCGACGGAGTAGTCGATCTTCAGCGGCAGGCCGTTCGAAGCCATGACGGCGTCGCCATCGGCCGAAATCGTGGTCCAGCCATAGAAATCGCGGCCGAGCAGGCGGTTGGCCGAACGGAAGCAATCGATCGCCGCGGCAAGCGAGAACATCGAGAATTTGTCGACCAGCAGGAAGCCGAACTGACGGCCGCCCTGAACGGCATCGTTCGTGATCGGCCGTTCGACAGGGGCAATCAGGTTCGGCAAGGATGCTGCTTTCCGGTCAGAAGGACGGCCGCTTCAGCCCGGCCGCGAGGTAGGCGGAAGCTACAGTGTTCGCCATCAGCATGGCAATGGTCATCGGTCCGACGCCGCCCGGGACCGGCGTGATGGCCCCGGCATTCTTGGCTGCCTCGGCATAGGCGACGTCGCCCACAAGGCGGCTCTTGCCTTCGCCCTTTTCGGGCGCCGGAATGCGATTGATGCCGACGTCGATCACGGTCGCGCCGGGCTTCACCCAGTCTCCCTTGACCATTTCAGGACGGCCGACGGCGGCGACCAGGATATCGGCGGTGCGGGCAAGCGCCGGCAGGTCCCTGGTGCGGCTGTGGGCGACGGTAACGGTGCAGTTGGCGGCGAGCAGCAGATTGGCCATCGGCTTGCCGACGATGTTGGAGCGGCCGACGACGACGGCGTTGAGACCGGACAGGTCCTTGCCGCGCACGCGCTCGATCAAAAGCATCGAGCCCGCCGGCGTGCAGGGCACGAATGCCGTCTCGAGCTCACCGGTGCCGAGCTTGCCGACATTGATGAAGTGGAAGCCGTCGACATCCTTTTCCGGAGCGATCGTCTGGATGACCTTGCCGGCGTCGATGTGGCCGGGAAGCGGCAACTGCACGAGGATGCCGTGGATCGACGCATCTGCGTTGAGGTCGCCGATGATCCTCAGCAATTGTTCCTCGGTGGTGTCGGCCGGAAGGGTATGCTGGAGCGAATGGAAGCCGCATTCCTTGGCGGTGCGCGATTTCGAGGCGACATAAACCTGGCTTGCCGGATCTTCGCCGACGATGACCACCGCCAGACCGGGCTTGGTGGCGCCCTTGGCCGAGAGCTCCGACGTCAGCGCCTTGACTTTCGAAACCACATCCTCGGCGACACGCTTTCCGTCGATCACTTCGGTCATCACGAACTCTCCGTTTTGAGGCCGCATCGATGCACGCCCCAAGCCTCAATCCGGCATCTCGATCCGCCAGCGCAGGGCGCCGACGGTTGAAATGCCGCGCGGCATTTTCACGAAAATTCGACAAGGCAATCCCGTCAAAGCGTCGTCGGATGCCGTAAACCCGAAACCGGTCGCTTTTATCGAACGGTGAGCAGTTAAGAAATATTAGAAATAGCGGCGCGCGCGACTTTCGGTCAGCTCGCGCACCGCCTCGCGGAATTCGCGCAGGCTGGCGCGGATCTCGTCGATCTGGCCCTGCTGGTCGGCGGGTGGCTGGCCAACCTCGCCGGCGGTCGACGACTGCGGATGATAAGATGCCGGCGATGCCGGATAAGGATCCTCGTAGGGATCGCTCCGCATATGGTCCGGCCGATATGAGTAGGAATGGCTCTGCTCGTGCGGCGGCTGGAAATTCTCCCGCGCCGATGTCTCGGCCCGGGGATAACGCTCCTCCCGGCTGGGCGCGCGCCAGGCGCTTTCCGGCGGGACGGAGTCCGTATCGATGGTTTCAGCCGGCTCGCGCCGCACGAAATAGCGAACCGCCGAGGCCAGCGAGCCGAAAAGCCCTGGACGGCCGGCGTCGTTGTCCGGCGTCGGCGAGGGTGTGACGGACTGGGCCGGAGCCGGCGCAGCCGCCGACAGCGGCGGCGGCACCGGTGGGGAGGCAGGCGACGCGAAAGGCGGAGCCGGAGCTGGCGGCGTGAAGGACGAGGCCGACGGTGGAGCGACAGGCGCAGCCGGCGACGGCGAAACGAGCGGCGGCGGCGCCGGCGGCGGAACAGCCCGGCTGGAATTGTTCTCCACCATGGGAGCACGCTCGTCGACCCTGTGGCGCGAGCGGGTATCGGCCGTCTCGCGCAGGCTGGCAAGGATGCCGCGCAGCGCGCCGAGGCCGATGCCGGCGAACAGGCCGGCAAACAGACCGGCCACGGCCGTCACGGCGCGCGATGGTCCCTTGGCCTGCAGTGGCGCATAGGCATCCGAAATGATGCTGATGTTGGCGGTGTTGATGCCCTTTTGCTCGCCGGTTTCCTTGGCGCGCAGCAGGAACTGTTCGTAAACGGAACGCTTGGCGGCCGCCTCGCGCTCCAGCTCGCGCAGCGAAACCAGGTTGTTGTTGACGTCGCCGCTCTGCACCTTGGCCTGCGCCAGGCGCGAGGACAGGTCCTGCTCGAGTTGGACGGAGCGCTTCAGGTCGACCTGCAGCGAGGACCCGATACGCTGCAGTTCGGCGCTGATGCGCTCACGCGCGCCGGCGAGCTGGGCGTTGAGCGCTTCGATCTCCGGATGACGCGGCCCGAGCTTGACCTGGGCGCGGTCGGCTTCCTGCTTCAGCGCCGCATATTGCGAGCGCAGCTCGCTCATCATGTTGGAATTGATCTCTTCCGGCAAAGTGCCGCTAAGGACCGAATTGACGTTCAGCGAGCGTGCCGAGGCGGCGCGTGCATTGAGCTCGAGCGTGCGGGCGCGGGCGACGGAAAGCTGCTCGTTGAGCTTCAGCATCTGGTCGTCGCTGATCAGGCGGCCCTGTGCGTCGACAAGATCGTGGGTCGCCCTGAAATCCTCGACCTGGCGTTCAGCCGTCTCGACGCCCTTGCGCAATTCATCGAGCCTGGCGGTCAGCTCGTCATTGGCGCGGCCCGCGGTGTTCGACTGGATCTCGCTGGAAATCTGCTTGAATGCCTTGACCATCGTGTTGGCGATCAGGGCGGATTTCTCGGCGTTCTGCGTGGTGGCGCTGACCGAGACCACGAAGGTCTTGCCGCCACGCTCGACATCGAGGCTGTCCGCCAGATTGCCGACCGACAGCGCACGCCGGCGCGCTTCGTCGGCTGGGCTCGCATCCTGCCGCGACAGGATCGAGCGGAGCGTCGACATCAGCCCGATGCCGCCCGTGCCCTGGCCGTTGAATTCAGGGTCGTTGGTGAGGTTGAGATCCGTGACGACCTTGTTGAGAACGGTGCCCGAGGTCAGGATGCGAACCTGGTTCTCGACGATGGCGAGCGTCGCATCCGAGGCGACCACGTTCTGCGTCAGGTCGCGATCGGTGAGCTTGAGGTCGCGCGGGTCGACGATGACGTCGGTGGTGGCCTCATATTTCTTCGGCGTCGAGAGCGCTATGGCGACGCCGAGGGCTGCACCCAGGATCGTCGTCGACAGGATCAGTGCCTTCGATCTGGTGACGCCCTGAATGACCTGCATCGGATCGATCAGCGGTTTCCACTCCTCGGAACCTGAAGCGTCGACGGCGAGCGACCGCGTTGCCGGGCGAGGTTGGGGAGCGGCTTGCGGCTGGTATGTCGAAGCGTGACTTTCATCGCCCTGCCCGCTCGTCGCGTAGCGATCTTTTTTGACCCAGTCGTCCTCAGCTTCGATTGAGGCCGGATCTGGCCGAATTTGGCCAAACCCGCCGGTATCGGCGGGCTGCGGACTCGACTTCCCCTCGCGTTCGGAACGCGCGGCGCGATGGCGCGCGGCGGCGTCCTCGCGCCACGAAGAGTCGGCCCGGTCGCCGATCGAAACCGTGTTGTCCTCGCCGCGCATTGCCTGGCCGAGCGCGAGCAGAGAACGCTCGCGCCTCCAGTCATCACGGTTATCCCTGTCGACCATTGTCCTGGAACTTACTCTTTGGCGGCTTGGGAGCGGCGGATCGGCCAATCGTTAAGCCACGCTAAACAGGCATAGGAAACAAAAGGTTAATTTTGCGCTTGGGCGAGCAGAGTTTCCTGCCTTGTTCGCGGCATTTCAGCGCCGCCCGGACGGCCGCCAGAACGCCGTGTTAAACTTTCCCGCCTATGTATCGCCGCGGATATGACCCAGGCCAGCGACATGCCGCAAAGGCGGACTTTCGCGCGGATCGGCCACTTCGTGGCCACGCGCCAGAAACTGGTATTCGACTATTTCTCGGCGATCAGCGGCGCCGGCGGCCGGCTGGTGTTCTCGCTGGCCTATTTCATCGCTTTGGCCAACACGCTTTCAATCGCCGAGTTCGGCATGTTCGCGACCGCCTCGGCCGCCGGCATCATGCTGTCGCGCATTCTCGCCTTCGGCTTCATCTCGGCGCTCTACCGCACCGCCACGATCCGCCCCAATCTGATCGGCACCTTCACCGCCGGTTTCCTGTTTCTCGGCGCGTTGTCGCTGCCGTTCCTCGCCGCCGCGTCCTACATCGTCTACCTGATTTTCTTTTCCGGCACCGTGCCGCTGTCGGCCTTCGCCGCGGTCGTCTTTGCCGAGGCGCTTTTGTGGCGGCCGGTCGAAGTGGTGCTGATCGTCAACAACGGGCTCGGCAAATTCGGGCGGGCGGCCGTGCTCGCCATCCTGGCGACGGCGCTCCGGGCAGTCGGCGCGATCCTGTTCATGCTTGCCGCGCAGCACACCATCGACGTTTGGTCGCTGTATTATATCGGCGCCAACGCCGCCTCGCTCATCATCGCCTTTGCCTTCTTCTATCCGCGCCAGCGGCTGAGGCTGCGCGCCGAGCTCTATTTCAGGCGGCTCGCCGATTCCCTCTATGTCGCAGGATCCGAGGTGCTGTTCTACCTGCAGATGGAATTCGACAAGCTCCTGGTGCTGTCGATCGGCGGACCGCATCTGGCCGGCATCTACGCCATCATCATGCGGCTGGTCGATCTCACCGCAATCCCGATCCGCACCTTCTCGATGATGCTGGTGCAGCGCATGATGCGGGCGCCGGAGCTTTTGTCACGGCTGGCGGTCAAGAGCGGCATCGAAGGCGGCGTCTTCCTGGTCTCGACGCTCGCGCTCATGTCGCTCGGCATCGTGCTGCACTTCTT
This sequence comes from Mesorhizobium sp. Arg314, assembly GCF_053714275.1. Taxonomy (NCBI): domain Bacteria; kingdom Pseudomonadati; phylum Pseudomonadota; class Alphaproteobacteria; order Hyphomicrobiales; family Phyllobacteriaceae; genus Mesorhizobium; species Mesorhizobium sp. Arg314. The sequence goes on from NZ_JBSKBP010000001.1 coordinate 82,791, forward strand.
CCCCGACGCGCTCGGCAAGAATGTCGCCGAGGCAGCACCTCTGGTCGCGCTGGCGGTCTGCGTGCCGGGACTGCGCAACCTCGTCGAATACCAGGCGGAACTGCTCTTCGCGCGCGGCCAGACGGCGGTGCGGGCGATCAATCTCGGCCTGCTTGCCGGCCTGAAGGCGGTTCTGCTCACCTATGTGCTGAAGACCATCCCCGACACCGCCAATCTGGTGCTGTCGCTCAACATCGTCTTCCTGCTGCTTTATCTCGCCTCGATGCTCTTGACCTACTCGGCGATGCGCAGGCCAGCCAAGGCGATCTAAGTTCGCCGATGCCGCCCTGACCGGATTCTTGCGCCGGCTAATCAAATACGATCAGGCGGCGGATACGGCCGATATCGGTGCCGATGAAGGACTGCATGCCGATCGCCACCTGTTCCGGCGCCATGGCATCGACGAAGCGGCGGAATTCCTCGTCCGAGAGCGCCTCGCCGTTCCAGTGGACGCGGCAGAACTCCTCCGAGCCGTGGAAATGGCCGGCACCCGCAAGCACGTCATCGACGTAGCGGCCAAAGATCATGCATTCGGAAAATTGGCGCGCCGAGCCGACGACGCTGACCCAGTCGCGGCCATGCACCTTCTCGATGCGCTCGCACATCGCGTTGACCGTCTCGCGCCGCCAGGCAATCAGCGTCGAGATGTAGTCGTGGCTCGATCGATTGGCGGGATCGATGCCGAGTGCAGCGCCGGCATTGCGCGACCAGATGCGATGCTCGTCATGACCATCGTTCGATAGCAAGCCGTCGCGCCGGAACAGCCGCACCTTGCCGTCGCGCCAGAAGACGCCGGTGTCGAACGGTTTCAGGAAGGCGACGTCGGAATCGCAGAAGACAAGCACGTCTTCTTTTGCCTGGCCGGCAATTGCGATGCGGCGCAGTTGCTGCACATGCCAGCCGCGCAGCGGCTGCGTTTTCAGGCTCAGCCAGATGCGGCGGCGGAAGCCGCTCAGCGGATCGTCGAACACATGCAGCCAGCGCGGCAGCAGATCCCGCTCGTCGACGACGCTGCGGCGGCTGCCTTCCAACTGACGAAACAGCGCAACGTCGCGATGCTCGGCCAGGATATAGTGATGCGCCATGCCGGTGACGTGGCGGTCGATGGTTTCGCACAAAAGCCGGCAGCGCTGGAAATCGGGCGCGTAGCTCGCGGTGACGATCGCGGCTGAAGGCGCGCGCGGCAGCGGTTCGATTGCGGTGGAGATATCGGGAACAAAACGGCTGTTCACCGGCGCGCCTCCGCTGGCGGCGGCCTTGGCGACAGCTTCTGCTTGACGACGCGCCACAGGAACAGCGGATTGCCGACGATATAGCGTCGCCACAGGCGGCCGGGTTCGATCCACAGGCGGAACAGCCATTCGAGCCGCAGCCGGCGCAGCCACAGCGGCGCGCGCGGCACCGAGCCGCTCATGAAATCGAGCAGCGCGCCAACGGCGACCGGCAGCGTGCAATGACGGCTGTCGATGTGGCGCTCGATCCACAGTTCCTGGCGCGGTACGCCCATGGCGACAAGCAATATATCCGGCCGCAGCCTGGCGATGCGTTCCAGAATCGCCGGCTCCTCGGCGGCCGAGAAGAAGCCGTCATGGATGACGACGAATTTGTGCTGCATGGCGAGCGTCGAAAGCTTCGCGCATGCGGCCTCGGCATTGGCACGCGTCGTGCCGAGCAGCGCCACCGTCAACGGCTGGGACGACGCCTGCAGGAAGGCCGGAATGAAATCGGTGCCGTTGAGATTGCTGGGGAAAGGCGCGCCGTAAAGCAGCTTTGCCGCCATGTCGACGCCAACGCCGTCCGGCAGGATGAGGAAGTCTTCCAGCGCCTCGGCAAAGACCGGATCTGTACAAGCCAGGTTGGCATTGTGGGCGTTGAGGAAACTCACCTTGGTGAAGCGACGCTCGTCGATCAGCCTTGTGAGCAAGGTGATGGCCTCATCCCAGCGTATGGCAAGCACCGGAATGCCCAGAATGGTCTTGAGCGTGTCGAATCCGAAGGCGGCGCGCGCGGTGTGCACATTCATGCGGCGACCTCCTGCCTGGCGACGCCGAGCTTCTCCAGACCAAGCCCGATCGCAATGTCTAACGCCTTCAACTGGCGGCGATGGAAGACGCTGCCATCGACCTCGCGGATGTTGCCCGCGGCCGCCTGGAGGGCCGCCGCGAAAGCAATCGGATCGTCGGTCACCACGCAATTGTCGGGACGATAGCCGATGCCGCGCAGCGAGCGGCTGGTGGCGACGGACGGCAAGCCGAGCTCGAAGGTCTCGATGGTCTTCAGCTGGACGCCGCTGCCGGCGGTGCTGATCAAGGGAATGACGGCGGCGCCGCGCACGAAGGCCTGCGCATCCGGAACCCTGCCGACAAAGGAGACGCCGGGATGCGGCGAGCTGATGCTGGAAGGCATGTTGCCGGCGATCCTGATGCGGAAATCCGCCTTCAGATGCGGAACCACCTTGGTCAGGAACCAGTCGAGCCCGATGCGGTTCGGCTGCCAGGTCCAGGTGCCGATCAGCGCCGCATCGCAATCGATGTGGCGCTGTGCCTTGCCTGTCGGCGCCTGCGCGCGGGTCACCAGCGGCAGCACCGCCGAGCGTCCGTCGGAGGCGACGCCAAGCGCTGAGCGGTCTTCCTCGGCCAGCGTGAAGACAAAGCGTGCGGCGCCGCAGAGGCGGTCTTCCATGACCTTGAGGAGCCTCGCCTCGCGGCGGAACATCCAGCGCTGAAGCGCGCTGCCGGCCGCGGCGGCATTTTCCTCGGCCGAACGGTGCTCGACATTATGCGCGACGAAGATCGAGGGCCGATCGGCGAGCACATTTTCAAAAGCACCAGCGAACTGGACCGAATTCAGGACATAGCCATCGAAGGGACCGGCGCGTTCGATGGCGGCGCGGACTTGCGTGTCAGGAACGACGCGCAGCTTGACCGACGAGAAGGTGAGGCCGGAGTGGACCGCCTTGCCCAGCCAGGCAAGCTTCCGCAGCGGCGAAGCGCTTTCGGTGCGGACTTCGACGTCGCCAAGCACGATGGTGCTTTGTGGATCGGACGGAGCCTTGCCCGGCCAGATGAAGCCGATCACCGTCACGCGCACGCCGGCACGCCGAAGCGCGTCAATGATCGCGGCGTTGGCAATCTCGTAGCCCGAGGCGAGAGCGCCATCGGGCACGATCGATGTGGCGAACAGAAGATGCATTTCACCTATCCATTGGTGCAGCGGGTAGCAAAACGCGATGAAGTCTTGATTAAACGGCACCTGTCGAAGGCCAAAGACCCGGCTTTGCCGACAGCCGGGCGAGAAGGTGATTAACGAAACGTTATCACCGCGATGCTATCGAGGCTCAAACCCACGCTGCTGGAAACGGATGATCCCTTTGCCCTCCGACGCTTCTGTATCGATCGCGGGGCGGTCGCCGGGGCTTGCCGCCGAGACCGTCGAGGCGGTTGTGACGCTGCCGACCTTCAAGCGGCCGAAGCAGGTGCTGGAAACCCTGGCTTCGCTCAAGGCGCAGCGGACCGACAGGCGCTTTGCCGTCATCGTCATGGAAAACGAGGCCGAGGCGCGCGAGGGTGCGAGCGCGGTGCTGCCGCTGTTCGAAAGCGGCGAGATGCCCGGCATGGTGATCATCGCCCATGAGCGCGGCAATTGCAGCGCCTACAATGCCGGCTGGCAGACGGCGATGCTGCAGTTTCCCGACTTCAAGCACCTGCTGGTCATCGACGACGACGAGATCGCCGAGCCCGACTGGCTGGAGCGCATGTGCAAGGCAGCCGAGACGCTTCAAGCCGACATCATCGGCGGCCCGCAAGCGCCGGTCTTTGCCGATCCCAGCCATGCCAGATGGGCCGAACACCCGGTCTTTGCGCCGCCTTATCGTGAAACGGGCCGCGTACCGGCGCTTTATTCGTCCGGCAACCTGCTGGTGGGGCGCAACGTGCTGGCGGCCATGGGGCCGCCCTTCCTCGACCTCAGGTTCAATTTCATGGGCGGCGGCGATTCCGATTTCCTCAGTCGTTGCGCGCAGAAAGGCTTCGTGCTCGGCTGGTGCGCCGAAGCAAAAGTCAATGAAACAGTGCCGGCCCGGCGCATCGAGGCGGACTGGATCCGCGCCCGCAGCCTGCGCAATGGCGTGATCTCGACGCTGGTCGAAAAGAAGAAACGCGCCGGCACGCCGCTCGCCGGCCTTAAAGTTTTCCTGAAGAGCCTGGCGCTGCTGGCGGCCTCGCCGCTGCGCGGCGCCATCCGGCTGGCGCGCACCGGCTCGCTGACGACGGGGCTCTATCCCGTCTATGTCGCGCTCGGCCGGGTGCTCGCCGAATTCGGATATGCCAATGAGCAGTACCGACAGCCTGAGAAGAATTGAGCGCGCCCCGCTCAGCGCCGCCTTCACGCGAGACGGCGTCGCGACGGCGATCGCCGCGCTTTTGTTCACCGTCATCATCGTCTCGTTCCGGCCCTTCCAGCCGGCCGGCGCGGAACTGACCGGCGACGGCGGCGACATCGTCAACCAGCTCGGCTTCGGCTCGCTCGGCGCCGTCTCGATCTTCTCGCTGCTCGCCTTCGCCGATCCGCGCGTGATGCGCTCGCTGGTGAGCCCGTCCTGGGCGCTGATGCTGGGCTTCTTCTTCCTGTCGGTGGTGCTGGCGACCGATCCGCCCGCCGCGATGCGCGCCGCCTCCTTCACCATGATCGGCATCATCACCATGGCGACGATCCTGGTGCTGCCGCGCGACGCCGATTCCTTTGCCCGCGTGGTCATCTTCACCGCCGTCGTGGTGATCGGCCTTTCCTATGTCGGCCTGATCGTCTTTCCGCATGAGGCGCTGCATACCGCCGATTCGCAGGAGCCCGAGCATGCCGGCCTGTGGCGCGGCGTCTTCACGCACAAGAACATCGCCGGGCCGGTGATGGCCTGTTTCAGCTTCGCCGGGCTCTATCTGTTCCGGCGCGGCCAGCGCTGGTGGGGCGCCGGCATCTTCTGCGCGGCGATGGTGTTCATGCTGCACACCGGCTCCAAGACGACGGCCGGACTGATCCCGTTCTCCATCATGATCGTCGTGCTGCCCAGCCTCATCGGCATGCGGCTCGGCACGCCGATCCTATTCGCGCTGGCCATCATCGCGACCGCGGTCGGCACGCTCGGCATCGTCTTCATCCCGCCGGTGAAACATCTGGCGGCGATCTATTTCCCGAACCTGACCTATACCGGACGCACGACGCTCTGGGAGTTCGCCGGCGAGATGCTGGCGAAGAAGCCATGGACCGGCTACGGCTACGAGAGCTTCTGGGGGACGCCGCTGCTGCTCAACCAGGACCAGCCCTTCGACCGGCCCTGGGATATCCGCACCATCGTGCATGGCCATGACGGCTATCTCGACATCGCCGTTCTGATGGGCATCCCGGCGCTCTGCGTCGCCCTCTACACCTTCCTGATCGCCCCTTTGCGCGACTACATGCGCATCCCGGCGCGCAAGGAAAACATCTTCCTCGGCGATTTCTTCATGATGGTGGTGCTGTTCACGGCGCTGAACGGTTTCCTGGAAAGCTTCTTCTTCCACCGCGGCGATCCCGTCTGGCTGTTCTTCGTGCTCGGCGTGCTTGGTCTCAGACAAATCTCGCTGCGGCCGATCCCGGTTCGCCTCTCTCACTGATCCTGGCCGATCGATCTCCCGTCCGCTAGACTTTCCCGCCGCCGCGCAAACGCATAGAGCCGTTCAGCGTTTCGCCGAAACGTTGAACAGCTCCATCTCTTTGTTTCAACGCAATTCCGGACGCAAAACCGCTTCACACTTTTCCTGGAATTGCGTTAAGGAAAGCCATCTCGCGGAGGCTTTCATGACGATCAGGCTCGTTCTCGCCGGTTGCGGCAATATGGGTTACGCCATGCTCTCGGGCTGGCTGAAATCCGCGAAGCTCGAGCCGTCGGCGGTGTTCGTGGTCGAGCCCAATGCGGAACTGCGCCAGCGCGCCGAACATCTCGGCTGCCGTGCCGCCGCCGACGCTGCAGGCATTCCGGCCGATGCCGTGCCCGATCTCGTCGTCATCGCGGTAAAGCCGCAGGTGATCCGCGAAGTGACGGCGCACTACAAGCGCTTCGGCGACGGCAGGACCAGCTTTCTCAGCATTGCCGCCGGCACGCCGGTCGCGACTTTCGAGGACGTTCTGGGCGAGCTCGCGCCCGTCATCCGCTGCATGCCGAACACGCCGGCCGCGATCGGCAAGGGCATGATGGTGGTGTTTTCCAACCCGCTGGTTTCCGACGATGTCCGCCGCTTCGTCGCCGAACTGCTTTCGGCAAGCGGTGTCGTGACGACGATCGACGACGAGGGCCTGATGGACGCCGTGACGGCCGTCTCGGGCTCCGGCCCTGCCTATGTCTTCCACTTCATCGAGGCGCTGACGGTTGCGGCCGAGAAGGCCGGCCTTCCCGCCGAGACCGCCAAGCTGCTTGCCATGCAGACCGTTTTCGGCGCCGCCTCGCTCGCCGCCGAAAGCGACGAGGAGCCGGGCGTGCTGCGCCAGCACGTGACCAGCCCCAACGGCACGACCGCCGCGGCGCTGGCCGTGCTCATGGGCGGGGACCGGTTGACGAAGCTCGTTACCGAAGCCGTGGAAGCGGCGCGGCTGAGGTCGATAGAGCTGGGGAAATAAGGTTCTGTTCCGGTCACGCGAGATCGGTGTGCGAAAAATCATTGCCCTTGTAGAGCAAAGGCACGCTGCGACCCTTCGCCAATGCATATGAAAGGCAGTCGGCAAGGTTGAGTTGGGCGGGATGGCCGCGACCCTTGCCATAGCTCGAAAACGCCTGGATCGCGAGTTTCGCATCGCCGCTTTCAATCGGGACGACTTCGATTTCTGCCTGGCGAAGGAAGGCTTCTATCGCCGCCTCCGCAATGAGCGGGTCCACGACAAGCAGTGATGAAAGCCGCATAGCTGCCTCAAGAATGACCGGTGGGGACGTTATCCTCCTAGTCGCCTGCCCTATCCTTTCACTCTAATGCATGTCGCCCAGAAGTGTGCAGCGGTTCTGGGATAACGACATGCATAAAAACAAAAACTTAAAGCGCGTCACTTGAATCCGTTTCAGCGCGACGCGCTTTAGTCGGCGGCGTCTTCCTCGTCCGCCAGGATGGCGACAACCACCGAGGTGTCGACGAACATCAGGAATGACCCCACATCTCGTCGATCTCATCCTTGCTCAACGCCCGGCCACCGCCAGCTGCCTTGGATTTGAGTTCTTTTGCAATGACCGCCAGGCGCTCAGCCAGCGGGATTTGTTCACGTTCGCGCTGCAGCTCCGATTCGAGCGCCTCGATGACCGCTTCGGTCATTGAGATTTTGCGTTTTTCGGCAAGTTGCCGGGCGAGTTCCCTTGCCCGCGGATCCCTGATCTGGAGATTCATCTAAAGGCCTTCCGTTCCTTGTCACTGCAATATAGTGTTTTGTCATGACAAAGTTAGCGCGGCCGGTATTGACCGATTGGGTGTCGAAGCGTCAGGCGCCGTAGAGCATCCGGTCCTGCAGCTTGCGCAGGGCGTACAGCCTGGTTGACTGATCCGGAGCCGCGTTGTCGGTCGTGAGAAGTTCGCCCTTCCTGACCGGCTTCAGCACCTTGCCGCCTTCGAGCAATCCGACCGGCAGGGCACCGCTCGCCCGGGCATCGGCAACGGTCATGGTCCAGGAGCGATAGCAAGTCTCGCCGATCGCATCGAAGCTCTCCCCCGCGGCAAGGTCGCGCTTGGCGACCGCGCAGACTTCCGCCGCCGGTCTCGGTAGCGGCACCATGTCGGGTTTGCCATGGAGCATGATGCGGGCGGCGGTGAGCGGCACCTCCAGCGAGGTCAGGTGATAAGGTCGGAACAAGCCGTAATAGGGGCCCTGGCCGACATGCAGATCGTCCATGCGCTCGACGACGCGCGGGTGCATCGCCTCGACGATGACGAAGACGCCGGGCGCCACGCCCTTGCCGACCGTGTAGTCGACGACGCCTTTCCTCGACAGCAGGCCGCCATCCTCTTTCGGAATCAGCACCTTGGCCAGTTGATCGCGATCGGCCCTGGGTCCGTGCATGCCGGGAACATCCGGCACCAGGCCGGTGGCATTGGCGATGGCGCACATCTCGACCATGGTTTTGGAGCCGTCGACGAACTCGACCAGCATGCGCGGGTTCATGTTGCGGCGGGCCGCCTCTTCCCGGTAGTCGTCCGGAACGGCGTCATGGTTGAGCGGATTGTTCTTGCCCTTGCCGGCCGAGACGATGGTTAGCCCAAGCGCCGAGGCGAATTCGATCAGTTCCATGCAGCTTGACGGCTCGTCGCCGGCGCCGACCGAGTAGACGACGCCCAGCCGGTCGGCCTGCTGCTTCAGGTAGCAGCCGATGGTCACGTCGGCCTCGACATTCATCATCACCAGATGCTTGCCGTGTTCCATGGCCATCAGGTCGAAATCGGCGGCAACGCCAGGTTTTCCGGTAGCGTCGATGACGACGTCGATCAGCGGATTGGTGACCAGCATCTCGTTCGAGGTGATGGCGATCCTGCCGCTCTCGATCGCCTGGGTGACCCTTGATGCGGTTTCGGCCTCGACCGCCATCGCCTCGTCGCCATAGGCGACGCGGATCGCCTCGCGGGCGGTGTGCGGGCGCCGCGTCGAAATGGCCGCGATCGAAATGCCCGGCATCAGCATGCCCTGCGTCACCAGGTCGGTGCCCATCTCGCCGGAGCCGACGACGCCGATGCGCACCGGCTTGCCCTCGGCGGCACGTTGGGCAAGATCACGGGCAAGCCCGGTCAGGGCGACATTGGTCATGCAAGAAGATCCACGGCTTTTTGCTCCGGCTCGCAATACAGGGAACGATCCCCGTTTGCCAATCAAACCAGACCGACATGGCGATTTCTTGCGCATGCTTTGCAAAGTCGCAGCAGATTTCCCAGGAGCTTGTGCGTGGCGACCGCACGATTCGCCACTTGTTTCAGACCATTAACCATTGCGACCTGCTTTAACCGAAAAGCCCCGGCCCGCCGCGCCGGGTTTCTGTGCCATTTTTGCTACAGGTTTTGGCACTAATGCCCGGAATCGCACTTTTGGGGGGTGCCTAATCCATTATGCACTCACATCCTCGAAAAATCTGATAGATACTGGCCACAAGCTCTGGTGGCAGGCTTGGGCAAATAAGCGCCCATAAAAAACATAGTGGCGCGGGGATAGTCACGGGGTAGAAATGACCAGGACGGGTAAAGTAACCGTCGGCTGGCGCTTTGCGCTCGCCATCACGGTGTCGATGCTGGCTTGCGAGAGCGCCAGCGCACTCACACTCAAAGAAGCCGTCGCCGTCGCAGTGGAGTCCAATCCGGAGATTGGACAGGCGATCGAAAACCGCGAAGCGATTGAATTCGAGCTGCGCCAGGCAAAGGGCCTTTATCTTCCCAGCGTCGATCTGGAAGCGTCGACAGGCGTTCGCCGCCTGGACAATAATACAAGGCGCGCGCTCGACCAGGATCATGACGCCCTTTATCCGAACGAGGCCGACCTCACGGTTTCGCAGACGCTTTATGACAGCGGCGCAAGGCGGGCCGAACTGAGCCGCCAGGCCTCGCGAGTCGATGGGGCTTCCTTCCGGGTTCTGGAACGGTCCGAATTCATCGGGCTTGCGGTCGTTCAGGACTATCTGGAATACATGCTGCAGGGTTCGATCGTGGCCGAGGCCAAGAAGAACCTTGGCTTCCATCAGTCCATTCTCAGCGACATCAAGCAAGGTATCGCGGGCGGCGCGCTCAATGACGCCGACCGGCAGCAGGCCGAGGAACGCCTTTATGCCGCCAAGGCGCGGATGCAGGAGGCAACCGAAGAACTCGAGGCGGCCAAGATCCGCTTCTTCAAGAATGTCGGCAAGCCGCTGACCAACGCATCGCGGCCGGCCGATGTCGCAGCCGCCCTGCCGCGGTCGCTGGACGATGCGATCGGGCTCGCCAGGCAGAACAATCCGCGTGTCCATATGGCCAACAGCGATATCGACGCCGCCGCTTCGCTGGTCGATGCGGCGCGGGCGAAATTTGGCCCGACGATTACCGCCGAGGGCGTTGCCCGGGGCGGGTATGACATCGACGGCGGCAATGGCGACGCGAGCGACCTGCAGGCGCGGGTGGTGCTGCGCTGGAATCTGTATCGCGGCGGCATCGACAAGGCCAATGAACAGGAACAGATCCGCCGCACCAGCGAGCAGCGTCTTGCTCTGCACCAGGTGCTGCGCGAGATCGAGGAAGCCGTCCGCACCTCGTGGGACCGCCGCTTCCGTCAGGCAGACCTCGCAAAGACGCTGCGGCAGCAGGCAGCCACCAACGAAAAGCTCGTCGCTTCCTATCGCGAGCAGTTCAAGGTCGGACAGCGCTCGCTGCTCGATGTGCTCGACGCCCAGAACACGCGCTTCAACACCGCAACACTGGCCGACACTTCGTCTTACGCGTCGCTGTTTGCGGAATACCGGCTGCTGGCCGCAACCGGGGAATTGCTGAAGACGCTCAACATCCAGCCGGCCAAGCAGGCCACGGCCTATGCGCGCACGGAGTTCGGAGTGCCAAAAACGGCCGATACCGAGACTTATGCGCGGACGCCGTCGGAACAGAAGAACGATCTGCCGTTCGACATCCTCGCGCCGGTCAGGAAAAAGTAGCCAATGTAAGCATCGATCTTCAAGTCCTTCGGGGCGGATCGTGAACCAGCAACCTCATATCCTATCGCCCAAAGAGGCCTTCAAGGCCTGCTTCTGCGCTGTTGCGGCCTATCTGGGCAGGCCGAGCGCGGAAACCGTGCTGTTTGCCGGTGTGCCGATTTCGGAGACGCGCATCGAGCCGGATGAAATCCGCCATCTGGCCGAACGCATCGGCCTCGAGGTCCAGGATTTCAGCCACCGCGATTTCCTGCGCGGCCGCTTCGATCTTCCGGCGATCGTCTTCCGCGTCAGCCAATTGCCGATCGCCCTCCTCGCGGAAGTCGAGGGCGGGCAATATCTGACGGCGCCGCAGGAAAACGGCCGCACCACGATTGGCAGATCGGAACTCGCAGAAAGCCATATAAGCGGCGGCACGTCCTTTTCGATCACCTATACCAACGCGGCCGAAGAGATGACGGTCGGCACCGCCGCGCGGATCGAAAGGCGTCACTGGCTGACCGGCACCATGGGAGCGTTCTGGCGCACCTATTCGAAAGTGGTGCTTTCGGCGGTCTTCATCAATCTGCTTGCGATCGCCTCGCCGATCTTCACCATGAACGTCTACGACCGCATCCTGCCGAACAAGGCGATCTCCACGCTGTGGGTGCTGGCGCTCGGGATCGGCGCGGCCATTCTGTTCGACCTGCTCCTCAAGACGGCCAGGGCGTCGCTGATCGACTATGCCGGACGCAAGGCGGATCTGCGGATCTCCTATCTGCTGTTCGAAAAAGTGCTGAATTCCTCGCTTTCGGCGCGGCCTGGATCGACGGGCGAATATGCAAACCGGGTCACGCAATACGAGTTCGTGCGCGAGTTCTTCACCTCGAACACCATCAGCGTCTTCATCGATACGATGTTCGTCTTCGTCTTCTTGGCTGTGATCTACGCCATCGGCGGCTGGCTGGTGATCATACCGGCGCTGGCCTTCGTCATCTCGGTCATCGTCGGGCTGATCACGCAGCGGCGGATCGGCAAGCGGGTCGCCGCCTCGATGAACGAGGCGTCGCAGCGCCAGGCCCTGCTGGTCGAATCCATTTCGACGCTGGAGACGATCAAGTCGCTGCGCGCCGAAGCCTACCTGCTGCGCAAATGGGGCGAGCACTCGAAGAACGCGGCCAACACGTCGGAGAAAATCAAGGAACTCTCGGCGGCGGCTGGCAACATCACCGGTGCCATCCAGCAATTCGTGACGGTCGCCCTGGTTGTGGCCGGCGCATATGCGTTCTCGGAAGGCCAGGTCTCGACAGGCGCCATCATCGGCACTGTGATGCTCGCCGGCCGCGCCGTGGCCCCACTCGGCCAGATCGCCATCACGCTTGCGCGGTTCCGGCAGGCCATGCTGTCGCTCAAGATCGTCAATACGATCATGTCGCAGCCGGAGGACCGCCCCGATACTGTCGGTTTCGTCAACCGGCCGATCCGCAGCGGCGCCCTCGTCTTCAGGAATGTCGGCTTCGCCTATCCGGGCACGGAAAACGAGGTTTTGAGCGGGCTCAACATCGCGGTCAGGCCCGGCGAGCGGGTCGGCATCATCGGCCGCATCGGCTCCGGCAAGACGACGATGGGCCGGCTGATCGGCCGGCTTTTCCTGCCGACGTCGGGGGAGTTGCTGCTCGACGGCATCGACATCCGCCAATACCACCCGTCGGAGGTTCGCGCCGCGGTCGGCATTGTGGCGCAGGCCGGCGACCTGTTTTCGGGAACCATCAAGGAAAACCTTTTGATGGCGGCGCCGGAAGCGACCGACGAGGAGATCATCGATGCGGCGAAAGCCGCGGGGGTCGATGACTTCGTCTCGCGGCATCCGCGCGGCTACGACATGAATGTCGGCGAGCGGGGCACCAATCTGTCGGGCGGGCAAAGGCAGGCGGTGGCAATCGCCCGGCTGCTCTTGACCAAGCCGAAGATCGTCTTCCTGGACGAGCCATCGGGTTCGATGGATCTCGCCTCCGAACGGCAGTTGATCAAGCAGCTCAAGGTGGCGTTCGACCGCAACACGACGCTGATCGTATCGACCCATCGCTACAGCATGCTGGAACTTGCCGACCGCCTCATCGTCATCGAGCAAGGCCGCATCGTCGCGGACGGGCCAAAGGAACAAGTCATCCAGGCGCTGCAGAAGGGCAATGCCTGAGCGGAACGTGTAGACATGCTTGCAAGGGAAGATCGGCCACCACTGTTCGCCTCGGCGTCCGTATACATCGTCGGGGCGCTGTTCGTGTGCTTCACGGCCTGGGCATCGTTTGCCGAGGTGGACGAGATCGCGCGCGGCGAAGGCAAGGTGATACCCGCTTCGAAGACGCAGATCATTCAGGCCAGCGAACCCGGCGTCGTGCAGGAGATCGCCGTGCTGATCGGCCAGACCGTCAAGAAGAACGACCTCATCATCCGCCTCGACAACTCGGGCAATACTTCGAGCCTCGGCGAAGAGAAGGCCAAGGCGCGAGCGCTGCAGGCGCGCATCGCGCGGCTGCAGTTCGAGCAGAGCGGCAATGTCGAAGGGTCGTTTCCCTGCCCTGCGGAAATCCAGAAGGTCGCGCCCGAAATCTGCGACAACGAGCAAAAGCTGCTCGTCGCGCGGCGCGACAATTTCGAGGTGAAGCTGTCCGTTCTCAAATCGCGCCTCGATCAGCGCGAGAAGGAACTGGACGAGGCCACCGCCAACGCCGATCGCCTGTCCAAGAGCCTTGCCGTCACCGACCAGGAAGCGGCGCTGGTCGAACCCATGGTCAAGAAAGGCCTGATGGCCAGGACCGAGCAGCTCCGCGTCGAGCGGGAACAGACCGACCTGCATGGACAGCTGACCCTTGCCGGAGAGACGATCAAGAAGGGCCAGGCTGCGATCACCGAGGCGCAGCTTCAGGTGAACGAATTGGGCCTGCAACTGCAGCAGGAAGCGTTGAGCGACCTGACGCAAGCACTTGCCGATCTTTCCGTGGTCGACGAAACCATCCGCGGCGCCACCGACAAGGTGGCGCGCACCGATATCCGCTCGCCGGTCGACGGCATCGTCAACACGCTCGACGTCAACACGCTAGGCGCCTTCGTGCAGCCGGGCGCGGTGGTGGCCGGCATCGTGCCGACCTCCGAGACGCTGCTGGTCGAGGCGCGGGTTTCGCCGCGCGACGTCGCCTTCATCCAGCCGAACCAGGAGGCGCTGATCAAGGTCACGGCCTATGATTTCTCGATCTTCGGCGGCATCGAGGGCAAGGTCTCCAACATCACCGCCGACAGTCTCGTCGACCAGAAGACCGGCGAACCTTACTATCAGGTGCGGGTTGCGACCGAGAAGTCGACGCTGGCAAGGAACGGCAAGACCTATTCGATCATCCCCGGTATGATCTGCTCGGTCGACATCAAGACCGGACGCAAGACGATCCTCAACTATCTTTTGAAGCCCATCAACAAGGCGCGTCAGGAGGCGATGAGTGAACGATAGCGCCATCCGCCCCGACACTCCGCGCGAACGGCTGCTGCCGGCGCTCGCGGCTGAGGATTTCGGCCCGGAGTTCCGCGTCGTGGCGCGCGGCGGCGTGCGGCGCGGCATCCGCCTGGAGCGCGCCTTCTGGGTGTCGCTGAAACAGATGGCGGAAAGCCGCAAATGCACGATCGGCATGCTGGTCGAGGAGATCGCCGAACATCATCCCGAGGGCAATCTCACCTCGGCGATCCGGGTCGCCTGCATGCGCGGCCTCGCCGAGGAAAGCATGGAACTGCGCAAGCTTGCCTCGATCCGCACGATCAATGCGATCCTGATCGCCTGCCCCTCGCCCGCCTTCGCGCTGTCTTCGTCGAAGAAGATCCTGGCCTTCAACACGCCGTTCCAGCAACTGGTCAGGCGTCAATTGCCGAGCGCGCCCGGCGAGGATGGGCGGCAGGACCTGAAGCTGGCGCTCGACCTCAACGTTCCCGACATCTTCGCCCGGCTCGACGCCAATGGCGAGACGCCAGTCAGCACGGGCTTCGTCATCGGCGCCGGCGAGCGCCGCTATCGCGGCCAGCTCAGCGCCGTGCGCGCGCCTGTCACAGAGCCGGAACTCCTGATGGCCTTCGTCTTCAACGGGTAGTTTCGACGGGCCGACAGCGTTTGCGCTGGCACGTCGAATGCGTTGAAGACCCGCCGAAGCCTTCGTCTTCGTCATCCTATGACGAAGCAAGGACCTGAGCGACGCAGCGCAGACCATAGGATCCATGCCGTTACATTGAAGCTTTGTCCACGGTACAGAATTCTGCTCCGCTGCACCCTACGATTGAAGTAACGGTATGGATCCTTGGGTCTTCGCTCCGCTTCGCGTCGCTACGCCCGAGGACGACGTTGGGCAGGCCTCGTCCAATTGCGAACGTTGCGGCGCGCTTTCCTTCGATACCTCCGCCCGACAAGCAGCCTATTTCGCAACACCAGATGTCGCGGACGCCACATCCACATCAGGCGAAGTGCCTTCACCGGGCGCTACCGTCGCGAAGCCGCCGGCGATGTCGGCGACCTGCGCGCCGGACTTCGACCCGTGGATCCAGGCGCGATCCGTGCTGAAGGAATAGAGCGGAACATAGTCGGGCAGATCGCTGTCGCGCACAACGGCGTTGCCAAGGCTGTCGAGAATGAAGGCGCCGCTTCCGGTGCTCACCGACAGAACGGCATGGAAGAACTTGCGGCGGCGATCCTGGAGCACCACGAGCGACATGCTTTGCGCCGGGATGCCGGCCCGCAGCAACGCCGCCATCTTGAGTATGGCGAAATCCTCGCAATCGCCGGCGCGATGCTCGAGGACTTCCGAAGGCTTGGCCCAGTAGTCGAGCTTGCCGTAAACGACGCTGTCCTTGCGATAGGCGATCAGGCGGTTGATGCTGCTGTTGACGAAGGCCAGCTTGTCGCGAAAGCCCTTGTTGCCGGCAATCTTGATGATCTCGGCGAAAGCCGGGCTTTCGCGGTCGCAGGGGCTGCCCGCGGTGCAATCGACGATGGCCCTGTAGACGGGAGCCCAGCGCGCCGCGACCGGAAAGTTGCGCATCGACAAGGCTACGGAGCCGAAGACGCCGGGGATGATCGCGGCGGTCCGGATCGGGTCGATGCCGGGATCGGCCGTGGCGGTCGAGTGCGCTTCAACCTGATTAGGTACCGTCGGCGCAAAGCCCGCCGAAACGTCGGCGATCCGGTATGCCGCGGGCGGCTGCCAGGGCAGCGGCCGGGCGAGCGAAACGCCGCCGAGGCTCGCCGGCGCAAGCACCTTTTGCAGGGCCGGATCCGCACCGGAATCCGCGCTGGCGGATGATGGATTTGCCTGGACGGCAAGGCCGATCGTCAGCAAGAGTACCTTGATCCCCGTGATCCCCGGGGCTGCTTTTTGTATTTTCATAACGCCCACCTTTGACTGTGGACGCTACCAATCTTGTCTCAAATTATCGGAAAGGAAGGTGGGTAAATTTCCGCGAATCACTCTATTCTATTTTCTGTCAAATTTTATTCAAATTTATACTCTCATTTACCAAGTCAACGCCGCGCGTCGCAGCCAATCCCGCATTCCTTGGGAGTATGCATATCTGCATATATCATCACGATTTACCAAGTATAAAAAATGCGATTCTCTACATATTGGAGTATATGAAATAGATTTAAGGTCTGTTGCAAAGCCCGAGGCTGACATGTCTCTTTCCGGGAAACGCCGGAGGGGCTTGAGCTATGACGAACAATATCGAATTCGACGCCGTTTCAAATTCCTGGGACGAGCACTCGAACGCTGCGGAAAATCCGATCTCGGCTGGTGTCCAGGTCGCCCAGGCCAGCGGCCAGGCGGCGAGCGAGCCGGTGCCGGTCGATGTCGGCAGCGGGGCGCCGGCGCAGGGCGCGGCCAATGCTCAAGGGGCAAACCAGCCGGCGGCGGACGCCAAGGCTCCTGCTTCCAACGCTCCCGCAAACGCACCGGCGGCAAATGCGGCGGCAGCGAATGCGCCGCATGAATATCACGTCGAGGCCGGCAACGTCGTAAAGCTTCCGGCCAGCGTCTCGATCGACAACATCAAGGTCGACGGACACGACCTCGTCCTCACGCAGCCCGACGGATCCGAGATCGTCATCAAGGACGCCGCGCTGAATGTGCCGACCTTCATCCTCGGCGACGTCGAGGTGCCGCGCGTAGCCCTGATCGCCGCGCTCGAGGCAAGCCATGTCGATGTCGCCTTCGGCGCCGACGGCTCGATCTCGGCCGGCGGCAACGGCTCGCCGGGCAGCGCGGGCGGCAATTTCGAACAGCCCCCCGGCGGCATCGGCGACGGCTTCGGCCTCACCGCCCTTTTGCCGCCGACGGACCTGGCCTTCGGCCAGCCGGAGCACCGCGACCTGTTTCCGGGGTTGGTGCGCGAGAATTCCACGCCAACGATCCTCGATCTGACGCCTTCCGTCGAGGGCGGCGATACGATCGTGAACGAGAAGGGACTGGAGACCGCCGGCGCGACGGGGTCCGGCGAAGCCGGCACCAGCGCCGCGGTCGACAACGACCCCTCCGAGCACAACACCGGGACCTTCACCATCAACTCGCCCGACGGCATCGGCTCGCTGACCGTCAACGGCCAGGTGATTTCGGGCGCCGCGCTTGCCAACAGCGCATCGACGCCGATCGAAATCACGACGCCGCTCGGCAACACGGTGACCATCAATGGCTACGATGCAGCGACCGGCCAGGTAAGCTACACTTACACGCTGCTGCACAGCGAGCCTCACCCCGGCGCGGGAACCGATTCCATCTTCGACAACATGACGGTGACGGTCACCGACACGGACGGCGACGTCTCCCTTCCGGGCACGCTCTCGGTCCAGATCATCGACGACGTGCCGACGGCGAACCCGGACGCCAACAGCGTCGCGGCGGGCAGCCATGCGCAGATCTCGGGCAACGTGATGACGGGCGCCGGCGAGACCGATCCGTCCACGAGCGCGGATGTGAAGGGCGCCGACGGCGCCAGCGTGACCTCGGCCTATGGCACGGGCGCGGCGCAGGACGTGACGTCCGCCGTCACCGGCACCACGATCGCGGGCCAGTACGGCACGCTGACGATCTATTCGGACGGCCACTACACCTATGACCGCGCGGCAAACACGCCCGGCGGCAAGAGTGATGTGTTCCACTACACGCTGACGGACGGTGACGGCGACCAGTCGAGCACCACGCTGACGATCAATATCGGCAACGAGCCGCCGACGTTGGGTGATATCCCGGCCGCGGGTGCTGATGGTGCGATCGTATACGAGGCGGGACTGGCGAGCGGTACGCTGCATGACGGCTCGAACGCGGTGAGTGGCACGATCGGCTTCACCTCGCAGGATGGGGTGAGCTCGGTGTCGCTGGGCAGCCACGCGCTGTCGAGCGATTCTGGCAATCCGACGACGTTCACGGATCCCACCACGGGCGGCACGGTAAGCGCGTGGTATGAGTACAACGGCGCGACCGGCCCGGGCACGATCCATTACAGCTACACGCTGACATCGGATTTCCACAGCGCCACGGGCGGCGACGGCGCCAACACGGAAGCGGCACCCAGCTTCGAGGTCGTCGTGACCGACCTGGACAACCAGCCCGCCTCCGGCAACCTGGTGATCAATGTCATCGACGACGTGCCGACGGCGCGTAACGACACGGACGGAGCGCAGTCCGGCGAGAAGGTGACGGGCAATGTCGAGACCGGCGCGAGCACGCATGGCACCGGCGCGGCGGACACGGCGGGAGCGGATGGGATCGCATCGATCGCCTGGACGGGTTCCGTAACGAGCAACGGCGTGACGACGGTGACCGGCGCGCATGGCGTGCTGACGGTCTTCGCCAATGGCGATTACAGCTATCAGGCCAATCCGAACACGCCGACCGGCACTGACGTGTTCAAATACACGATCACCGATGGCGACGGCGACACCTCGCCGGCGACGCTGACGATCGACGTGACCGGCAGCCAGCCGCGTGTGGTGGCGGAGGTTGCGACGGTCAACGAGGCGGGCCTCGACACGACGCCGCCGGCCGGCGACCTGGGCCCCGGGACTGTGGACGGTTCGCATGCGGGCGACGGCACGGAGACGACGACGGGCCAGTTGACCTTCTCGGATCCTGACGGGGCGAGCGTGACCGGCGTTGCGAAAGGCGATGTCGGCAGCGACGTGAGCGGCAATGTCGGCACGAACATCAATGGCACGTACGGCATCCTGCATGTCAACGCGGATGGCACCTACACCTATACGTTGACGTCGCCATATACGACAAACCCGGCCACCGATAACGGCCCCGAGGTCGAGCCCGGCAAGGACGTGTTCACCTTCACGGTAACCGACACCCTTGGCAACACGTCGACCTCGACCATCTCGATCGATATCACGGACGATGTTCCTACGATTACGCTGAGCGGCACGGCGCCGACGCTGACGGTGGACGAGAGCTTCCTGACGGCGGCGACCAATGGCGTCAACGGCTCCGGCGTTGGCGGCGGCTCGACGCATGCGGAGGGCTCGTTCAGCGGCGCCTTCACGGTGACGACGGGCGCCGATGGCGGCACGACCAGCTATGCGCTGTCGGTGAGCGCGCCCAATGTGGACTCCGGCCTGATCGACACGGCAACCGGCCAGCACGTGCTGCTGTCGGTCAATGCCAGCGGCGTGGTCGAAGGCCATGCCGGCGCCGGCGGCCCGCTGGTGTTCACGCTGGGCGTGGACGCCACCGGCAAGGTGTCGCTCGATCTCGACCGGGCGGTGCATGAAGACAACCT
>NZ_JBSKBP010000001.1:102371-436376 GCF_053714275.1 Mesorhizobium sp. Arg314
GACGGCGACGGCGACAAGGCCTCGCAGGCGATCAACATCGGCAACCTGCTGACCATCAACGACGACGGTCCCTCGATCGCGCTGAGCGGGGCCACGGCCCCAACGCTTGAGGTCGATGAAAGCTACCTGGCGAACGGCTCGACGCCGAACGCGGCGCTGACGTCAGCTACGGCCGCCTTTGCGGCGATGTTCACCGTGGTGCAGGGTGCAGACGGCGCCACCACCAGCTACGGCGTGAGCGTCTCCTCGCAGGGCGTGACCTCGAACCTGATCGACTCGGCGACTGGTCAGGCAGTGGTGCTGACGCAAAGTGGCGGGACTGTTTCGGGCTACGTGACCGGCCACAGCGGCGACGCGGCCTACCTGGTGTTCACACTCGCGGTGAACGCAGCAGGCGGCCAGGCGACGCTGACGGAGTTCCGTGCAGTGCACGAGAACACCGCCGACAACCCGACGGACACCTCCGAAGGCATCAGCCTGACCTCGGGCCTGGTGACGCTGACCGCAACGGTGACCGACGGCGACGGCGACACGGCCTCCCAATCGATCGATCTCGGCTCCAAGGCTGTTTTCCATGACGATGGTCCCTCGCTGGGCTCCTTCACCTCGGGCACCATCCCGAACGAGGTTGGATCGGTGGCGGGCTTCTTCTCGCTGGTACCGGGCGCGGACGGCATCAACCACTTCAACATTACAGGCCCGACAATCACCGGCATCACCTATAACACCACGACCGACGCGGACGGCACTACAACACTCCATGCCATGGCCGGCGCGACCGATGTTTTTGATCTCACCGTGCGAACGGACGGAACCTACGAGTTCGATCTGGTCACGCCGCAAGCGGCCACGTCGGTCCCTGTGGCACTCGGTGGCATCACTGCCGGAGGTCCGCAAAATCACGTTGAGGTAGCTGGCGGGACAATTGAGCTCGAAGCTCTGAACGGCGGAGGAATAAACGCATCCACCCAAGGCTTCGGCGTCGCAAACAACCACTTCACGACTGGTGAGTCATTCTGGGTCGAGTTCCACTCTCCTGGCAACACGGCAACGAATGACGCGCATGGCGTGAACGGGCAGCTCGTCGATTCGATAACGTTCACCGCCAACGGCTCGGGCACCGTCAGCTGGACGGCCTACAATTACGCTGCGGACGGCACGACCATCTTGAACCAGCAGACCGGAACGGCCACCGTCGTGAACGGGCAGTTGGCCATAGACCCGACGATCCAGTTCAACTCCATGACCATAGCCAGCACCTCTGGCGACATGCGCCTCGACAACTTGAGCTACTCAAAGACCGTTTTGCCGGCCGACCTGAACCTTGCCTTCCAGGTATCAGCAACTGACCGCGACGGAGACACGACGTCGACGTCGACGCTCAATATCCACCAGGTGGCATCAGATAGCAGCGGCCACTACACCCTCACCGGAACCGCAGGCAACGACGTGCTCGCCGGCAGCACCCATGCCGATACGATCGCGGGCGGAGCTGGAACCGACATTGTCGACTATACCGGAAGCGTTGCGGCCATCTCGATCCATCTCGCTGACGACGGCCATGCGTCCGGCGCACCGGCCGTCTTCAACAATCCGGCCGCCGGGACGATCGATGGCGGCGATGCCCACGGCGATACCCTTACCGGCATCGAAGGGATCATTGGTGGTTCGGGCAACGACTTCCTGTTCGGCAACGCCAGCGACAACTATCTCGCGGGCGGCGCGGGTAACGACACACTCAATGGCGGCGGCGGCAATGACGTGCTTATCGGCGGCGCTGGCCAGGATACGCTGACCGGCGGCACAGGGGCCGACACGTTCAAGCTTGATCATCTCGACATCAAGGATCTCATCACCGACTACAGTGGCGCAGGCGGTGACGGCGACAAGATCGACTTGACCGCGCTGTTCGACGCAGCGCCTGCCGGCGACATCAACAACTACGTGCACTTTAACAGCGCGACGAACACGCTGAGTGTGGACGCCAGCGGCTCGGGCAATCCGGCCAATTTTGTGGACGTAGCGCAGTTCACGAACCCACCGGCGACCGGGAGCATCACCATCCTTTACGACGACAACACACATGCACAGCACACTGTCACCATTTAGCACTTATGCACAGCCGCGCTTCCATGCTAAGCATTAGCCAACCGTGAATTCGCAATTCGAAGAGGGGCTTACATGAAACATTCCGCAAGATTGCTGGCTTCGGCCGCGGCGCTGCTCGTAGCCGGATCGACGGGCTTTGCCGCCGATATCATCGGCGAGCCGGCGGTGAACTATTGCCGCACCGTCGGCACTTCGGACCTGGTGCTGACCGACAACATGGTCGAGCTCAAGGACCATGTGGTGAAGCTGATGGACGAATCCGTCGCCGTCGCCAACAGCCCGGAGTGGATCAACTCGTCGCGCCCCGCCTTCGTCTGGGCCTCGGAAGCCAAGGTCGCCTGCGGCATGGCCTACGGCTACCTCAAGACGAACTACAAGGACGAAGATACGCTCAACAAATGCGAGTGCTTCCACGACCGCATGGTCGAGTATATGCACTGAGCTGACAGGCAAGCCGGCACGGGCTGGCAGCGACGGTGGCCGACGGAAAGCTGCCGAAGGCGATCGCGCCAGATCGTTTCACCGTTTCACAGAAACGGCGAAACGCTCTATCTCTTTGTCTTGACGCAATTCCGATCGGAAGGCTACGGCGAAGTCGCCGAGCCCAACCGCTACGCACTTTTCCTGGAATTGCCCTAGAGCGTTTCACCGTTTCACAGAAACGGCGAACCGCTCTATCGCTTTGTCTTGACGCAATTCCGAACGGAAGGCTACGGCGAAGTCGCCGAGCCCAACCGCTACGCACTTTTCCTGGAATTGCTTTAGCGGTCGCCTTGCTTTGCCTTGGTGAGACGCCCGTCCACGCCAACTGGCTGGAACGGCCGCAGTCGCAGTTGGCGCGGCCAGTGCGCTGCGATGCGGCGCCGGAACGAACCCGCGAGACATTCAAGGCATTCGCAACCTGCCAGGCGTCGCTCTATGGCCTCGAGCCGGTGCTGGCGCATGCGGTGATGGAGATCGAAAGCGGGTTCGACCCCGGCGTGCGCGGCGCCGATGGCGAAGTCGGCCTGATGCAGGTCATGCCGGCGACGGCGCGGATGCTCGGCTTTCGCGGTTCGCTCGACGAGCTTGGCGAGCCGGCCACCAACATTGCGCTGGGCGTCAGATATCTGGCGCAGGCAAACAGGCTTGCCGCGGGCGATCTTTGCACCACCGTGATGAAATACCGCGCCGGGCATGGGGAAACCCGCTTCTCGGTGCGCTCGGTCAACTACTGCCAGCGCGCCCGCGCGATCCTGGCCAGGGAAGGCCTCGAGGTGACCGGGCCGCTGCCGGTGGCGACGGTCGGCTTGTCGGTTGGCTCTTCGGACGATGTTGTTCCCGCCCAGGAAAAACGCGTTTGCGTGCGCCGCCTGTTCGTGCCCGGGCCGCGATACATGAGATGCGCCGAGTATCGGAGCCCGGCACAAGCAAGGACGATACAGGCGCTCAGAGCGCGGCTCTTCGATGGATAGAGCATGATGCCGAAAAGTGTGAAGCGGTTTCGGGCGACATCATGCGCTGTCTCTTTGATTCAAGGGCAAGCCGGACGTTAAGATGAATGGAAGACAGACCGGGACAGAATAGCTGGCGGCGGCATATGAGTGGAAGCATCATGAAGCTTGAACGGCAAGCCCACGGTCCGCGTCCAAAGCGCGCCGCGTCGAAACAGACCCGGGCGACGCGCTTTGGGTCTTTGCTTCATGCATGTCGTCCTCCCAAAACCGCGGTCACTTTTGGGCGACATGGGTCTTTGCTTCATGCATGTCGTCCTCCCAAAACCGCGGTCACTTTTGGGCGACATGGGTCTTTGCTTCATGCATGTCGTCCTCCCAAAACCGCGGTCACTTTTGGGCGACATGCATTTTTGTTTCATGCATGTCGTTCTCCCAAAACCGAGATCACTTTTGGGCGACATGGGTTTTTGTTTCATGCATGTCGTTCTCCCAAAACCGAGGTCACTTTTGGGCGACATGCATTGGGGGCGATCGCTTTAGGGCTCGTCGCGATGCTGTCGGGATGCCAGTCCAAGAGCGGCGCGCCGGGCGTGTTCGATCCGTCGGCGATCGCGGCACCCGCCGGCCAGGCGGGCAGCGAGGCAGCCCCTTCCCAGCAGGCAGGCAGCGCAACCGTGGGCAGTCCGACCCAGGCCGGCCCGACCTTGGCCACCGCCGCGCAGGCCAAGCTGACATTCGGCACGGGGCCGACCAAGGTGACCATGCTGCTGCCGCTTTCGGCCCCCGGAGGCACGGGCGAGAACGGCAGGAAAATGTATGACGGCGCGCGGCTCGCGATGGCCGATCTCGGCGACAAGCTGTTGACGCTGACGATTGAGGACACGCGCGGCGACAGCGGCTACGCCAAGGACCTCGCGGTGAAGGCGATCACGTCGGGCGCGGTGAAGGTCCTCATCGGCCCGTCCGAGCTTGCGGCCACGCAGCGCCTTGCCAAGCTCTCCGGCTCGAAGCGGCCGCCCGTGCTGGCGCTGGCCGACAATTTCGCCGGCGGCCCCGGCGTCTATTCCGTGCGGCTCAGCGAAGCCGATAGTGCGGCGGCGGGTGCGGCGGCCATCGCCAGCAAGGGCGCCAAGAAATTCGTGCTGATGGTGCCGGCGGGCGCGGACTCGAGCGCTGCCGAATCGCGGGTCGCCAACGCGCTCAGCATCTATGGCGCCACGCTTGCGGTGACGCTGCCCTATTCGGCGAGCGACGACGGCGCCAAGGTGGTGTCCGACATGGGCTCGCTGGTCGACGCGCCGGATGCCGTCGTCGTCGCCAGCGGCGATGGCAGCCCGACCGCGGTGCTTGCGGCGCTGAAGGCGAAAGGCATTCCGGGAAAGGCGGTGACGCTGATCGGCACCGACCGCTGGCTCGAGCGCCCCGTGGATCCGCTCTACGAGGGCGCCTATATCGCGACGCTCGACCAGAGCGAGACCGGCCCGATCGCCGACCGCTTCAAGGCGACCTACAACTATCAGCCGGACGTCAACGTGGCCTACGCCTACGACATGGTGGCGCTGAGCGCGGGCATCGCCAGCTCGGTCGGACCCGACGGCTTCTCGAAGCAGGTGCTGGAGAATGCGACCGGCTTCCGCGGCTCGACCGGCCTGTTCCGCTTCCGCGCCGACGGCTCGAGCCAGAGGTCGATGCCGTTCTTCAAGGTGGAAAAGGGCCAGCTGAAGCTGGTGGAGAAGCAGACGGCGGGGTTTTGAGGGAAATAAGCTCAGTTGAGCTGCTGCAAAATCCCAGAACTGGTCGCTACCATCAGTGCGTAGTACATTTGCAAAGCTATTGCACAGATGGCAGCTGCCGAAATCGGCACGCCGAAAGGCACGACGCCTTTGCGGTCCAGGTGTTGCACGTAGTGGCGGAACATGCCTGCCGGCAGAAGAAAAGGATTCTTGACCACGGCTGCGGTGGCGATGGCGAAAGCCAGCAGTAGTACGGAAAATACGACCAAGTCGGTTCCGCCGATCAGAAATGGCATAACGCTCATCAGCTTGACGTCGCCGGCGCCAACCTTTCGCAAAAGCCAGAACGGAAAGAGTGCGGCAAAAAGGATCACGCCTCCAATCGCACTGATGCCCATCTCCAGCCACGAGCCGGTCTGCAATGAATGGAAATGCAATGTTCCGAGACCGAGGCAGAGCAGCAGTAGCACATCACGGTTTGAGATACGCTGCGTGGAAAAATCGGTCCAGGCGATACGCCCGAGCAACAGGATTGCTAGCCCTTTGAAGACGAGTGAAGCGGTGAGCAAAAGACTCATGACCGCTCTATGTTCCGCACGCTGGAGGACAGAAGCTTCAGATTGTTGGCCACCGTCGGATCATTGGGCGCCAGTTCATAGGCCTTGAGGAAATTGCTGCGCGCATCCTGCAGCTTGCCGCGCAGCAGATAGGAATAGCCGATGTTGTTGTAATATTCGGGCGTGGCGCCGAGCAGCCGATGGGCGCGGCCATAGGCGAGATCGGCCAGATCGAAACGGCGAATACGGTCACAGGAGGCGGCGAGGCCCAGCCAGGCGACGCCGTCATTCGGCGCAAGCCGGGTGGCTTTGTAGAACAAAGCGCCGGCATTACCGTAATTTTCGGAACGGAATTGTGTCTTGGCCTCGGTTATCGCCTGGTCAGAGGCATAGTAGTCGACATCGCTGATCGTCTTCAGCCCATCGAAGGTATCGCCAAAGGCGGTGAAATCGCCTTTGGCCGGCTCGTTGGTGCGCACGACGCCGGTGCTGCCGGTCGACTGGCAACCGGAGAGCAGAACCAGCAGCACACTGGCTGCGGCGGCGAGGCGCATCGGCCTTATCATTTTGTGCCCCAAGGAGCCCTCCGACTCAATTTTAGAAGATAACCATATGACGGGTCAGAAGAAAATGCCCCTCATGCGAATGACCACCGGCAGAAGGACGATCATGAGCACCACGGGAAAGATGCAGATGCCCAACGGGATCATCATCTTGACCGGCAGCGCATTGGCTTTCTCCTCTGCGTAGAGGATTCGCTGCGTGCGCATTTCGTCGCTGTATACACGAAGGGCCTCTGTCAGGCTGGTGCCAAGTTCCTCCGACTGCCGAAACAGTACGGCAAGCGAACGCGCCTCCTCGAGTCCGATGCGGTCCGCCAATTCACGCAGGGCCTCGCGCAGCGGCTTGCCGGCACGCAATTGCAGATTCATGATCGAGAGCTGGATGCCCAACCATTTGTGAGTGCCCGCCATCTCCTGGCTCACCCGCTCGACCGCAGCTTCCAGGCTCATGCCGGCATCGGCGCAGGTGATCATCATATCCATGAAGTCGGGGAAACCGCGACGATAGGTCTGTTTCTGCGCGTTCTCGAAACGGTCTAGCGCGATGCTTGGAATGACCAGACAAGCGAGTGCGAACAAGGCAGCGCCACCGAACAGTATGAAGCCAGGGATTTGCGGGGGGACAGCAGCAACCAACCCAGCATAGCACCCGAGAAAACCGATGGCGACGGCAGCGATGCGCGACAAGGTGTAGAAGGCAGGTGCGCTGGAATGATAAAATCCCGCCCGAAAAAGCCGCGCTTCGAGCGCATTTGGTTCGCCGCGCTCCTTCTCGATCGCTCGAAAATAGGCATCGACCGGTCGCTGCGCAGCAATCTTGACGAGTTGCTGTTGAGCGTCCAGCGAACGCCGGTTCAGTCCTCCTTCCGACAGCAGGCTTTCACCGACGAGCTTGCGGGTCTGAAAGGCAGGCAGGAAGACGAGCCCGCCAAACAGGAATAGCGCCATCGCCGCCAGGAAAACCGTAAGCGAGATGAGGAGCCCAGAACTCAGGATGTCCGAAACGAGGTTGATCACCCGCTCCTATCAGAAATCGAAGTTGATCATACGATACATGATGATGTCACCGAGCAGAGCCCACACGCCGAAGATCGTGAACACTGGGAAGATAAGCGGGTTACCCCAGACCGCTCCATAGTAACTCGGGGCAGAAAGCCAAAGGATCGCGAACATGACGAGCGGGAAGAGCGAGATGAACCATGCCGAGAAACGACCCTCGGCAGAGAGCGCCCTGATCTTCATTCGGAGCTTTTGCCGTTCGCGCAGCACAGCCGACAGATTTGCAAGGATCTCTGTGAGGTTGCCACCGGTCTTGGACTGAATGGAAAGCGACACTGAAAGGAGATGCAGTCCTTCAAAGCCGACACGCTCCGAGAGCTTTCGCGCCGCCTGCTCGATGCTCAATCCGAAGGTGATTTCGTCGGAAACGATGCCGAATTCGGTGCCGAGCGGGTCAGGCATTTCGCGAGCTACAAGACCGACCGCTACCGAGACTGGGTGGCCGGCGCGCAGCGAACGCACGATCATGTCGAGCGCATTGGGCAATTGCTTGGCGAATTTCAAGATCCGCTTGTCGCGGGCCCGGCGAAGAAAGAGGATCGGCAGGATGAAGCCCACAACAACGAAGGCGGCGAAGGCCGGGACTGCCGAAAATCCCGCCAGCAGCTTGAGGAGCAGCGCCACAACCAGTCCAGCCAAGATGAAGATAGCGGCAAATGTCAACGGGTTTCCGGTGATGCCCGACTGGGTGTAAAGCCTGTTCAGTGCGACCGCGCCAAAGATATAGTCGCCGGAGTCGGTCAACCCACGTTCGCGCAGCAAACCTTTCAAGGTCTGCTCTGCAGGCGCTTCATCAGCCAGGCGTTTCAGTCGCCGATTAATGGTGCCGGCTCGCGTGCGGCCTCTGGAATAGGAAACGTAAAGCGCTTCGGCGGCGAGGATCACAGATGCCGCTGCCAGCACATAGATAAAGTAGAGCAGAGTCTGCCCTGTCATCATCAGAGTGGCACCTGCGGGTTGAATGCATCCTTGCCGAAATGAAGGCCCAGAGTAGCTGCTTCCTGGGCGAAGCGCGGACGGATGCCGGTGGCGCGAAATTCGCCGATGATCTGGCCATCCGCCCCAACATCACGGCGGACAAAGTGATAGAGTTCCTGCAACTGGACGACATTGCCCTCCATGCCGGTCAGTTCCGATATCGAAATAACCCGCCGACCGCCGTCGGAGAGCCGCTGTGTTTGCACGATGATGTCGATGGCCGAAGCGATCTGGGCACGAATGGATTCGTTCGTCATCGGCATTCCAGCCATGCCAACCATTTGCTCAAGGCGCGATATGGCATCGCGGGGCGTGTTGGCATGAATGGTAGTCATCGAACCTTCATGGCCGGTGTTCATGGCCTGCAGCATGTCGAAGGCTTCTTCGCCACGAACCTCACCCACTATGATACGATCCGGCCGCATGCGCAAAGCGTTCTTGACTAGCTCGCGCTGACGGACCTCACCCTTGCCCTCAACATTGGGCGGGCGCGTCTCCAGCCTGCCGACATGCGGCTGCTGCAATTGCAGCTCGGCCGCGTCCTCGATGGTGATCATCCGCTCCTTGACCGGGATGTAGCTCGACAGCGCGTTGAGCAACGTCGTCTTACCGCTGCCGGTGCCGCCCGAGACCAGGATTGACTTGCGTGATTGCACCGCAATCCGAAGCAAGTCGACCATTGGCGGTCGGATCGAGTTGAAGGCGATCAGCCGCTCCAGCGAATAAGGGTTCTTCGAGAATTTGCGGATCGATACCAACGGGCCGTCGACCGAGATCGGTCGCACGGCGATGTTGACGCGTGAGCCGTCTTCGAGCCGAGCGTCAACCATCGGCGCGGATTCATCGACCCGACGACCGATTGCCGAGACGATCTTGTTGACGACCCGCAACAGATGCGCCTCGTCACGGAAGCGGATCGAGGTTTCCTCCAGCACACCCCGGCGCTCGATGAAAACGTGGTTGTGCGTGTTGATCAGGATGTCGGCGATCGAATCGTCCTTAAGCAGCGGCTCAATCGGTCCGAGGCCCAGCATCTCGTCGGCCGTATCGCTGGTCAGTTGATCCAATTCGCGCGCGTTGAGCGGCACATTGCGAGCGCGAACGAATTCGCGAACGATCGGCCTGATCTCATTCAGGATCTCGTCCTTGGACGCATTTTCCAGAGCCGTCAGGTTGAAGCGGTCGATCAGGTGACGATGCAGTTCCACCTTGAGCGTCAGGAAATCGTCGTTCTGTTCGACTTCTGCCGCCGGAACGGTCGCCGCTCCATTCAGCCCCTGGGCTACAGCCGTTGGCTGCAGCGCCCGCTGCTCACTCTGCCCTTTGATGAAGCGACCCAACATGCTCCGCGAGCCCCCTGCCAAATCCCCACGATCGAAACTAAGCGTTAACCACGAGGCGCACAAGCAGCTAGCAGGCCGGAAGCGTGTGTTACTTGCAACATAGTTAAAAAATCGATCTCCAGAAAATCGTTTTATTTCCGTCACATACCAATCAGCCGACCAAAGTCCTAGGACCTTTGTCGTAGCACAAGCAGATATGCCTTCTAACCCATTAGATATAAATAGATATGTAACTTATCTAATATGGACAGGTCAAAGGCACCACCGTGTCCAAATTGTGAATGAATGGTTAAGATCGCTTGAAAAGTGAAGCGAATCAAGCTGTTGTCCAAATCTAAATCGTCGCCTCTCAGGTATTGAAAGGTTAAGGGACTGTTAATCCGTTTGACTCTGCTTTTTTGCGGGACCTAGGATTGAAAGTGACGGGGGATGCTTGGGTATGGGGTTCATCCTTAGGCTCGTCTCGTCGGGTTCAAACCTCCAAAGGGAGAAATTGGCATGAAGAAGCTCATGACGATGACCCGGCAGTTCCGCGATGATGAAAACGGCGCTGCTATGGTCGAATATTCCATCCTCGTCGGCATCATAGCCGGTGCGGCGATCCTGGCGATCGTTGCAATCGGTCTCTGGGTCAGCGGACGTTTTGGCGGCCTCTGCGACATCCTGAACGGCAAGGGCCAGACCGGCACCGCTGGTACTCTCGGCACCTGCGTCAAGGGCACTGGCGCCGGCTCCTGATGGTTATTCCTCAGGCCTGGCATCCTCGATCCCGGGCCTGAGATTCACCAAGGAAGAGAATCAAATGGAAAAGCTTATCAGTATGGTCAAGCTGTTCCGCGATGACGAAAACGGCGCTGCCATGGTCGAATATTCCATCCTGGTCGGCATCATCGCCGGTGCGGCGATCCTGGCGATCGTTGCCATCGGCCTCTGGGTCAGCGGACGCTTTGGCGGCTTGTGCGACATCCTTGACGGCAAGGGCGCGACGGCTGTCGCCGGCACCAACGGTACCTGCGTCAAGGGTACTGGCGCGGGCACCTGATGGTTATTGCTCAGGCCCGGGTCCAAGGCCCGGGCCTGGCGCTACGCCGCGATGGGCTGACGCGGCAGATCTTAACAAGCCTTTTTTGGGGTTGGGCTTATGCGCGCTAACACTGTCATCATGATCGTCCTCGCCTGTGTATTCGGCGTTCTCGCGGTTGTGCTCGCCAACATCTGGCTCGCCAACCAGCGAAACGCGATGGCCGCCCAGACCGACAATGTCAAGCACGACACGGTGGTGGTGGCGGCGGTAGCGCTGAAGTTCGGCGACACGCTGACCGCCGACAAGCTTCAGGAAATTGCCTGGCCCGCGGGCGCCGTTCCGGCCGGAGCCTTCAAAACGACCAAGGACTTGCTGGCTGGCCAAGGCAGCAAGCAAGCCCTGCAGACGATCGGCGTCAATGAACCTGTTCTCGCGGGCAAGATCACAGGCCCTGGCCAACGCGCAACGCTTTCGGCGGTGCTTGGCGAAGGCATGAAGGCTGTTTCCATCAGAGTCAATGACGTTCTGGGCGTCGCCGGCTTCGTCTTTCCCGGCGACCGGGTTGACATCCTGCTGACCCGCACGACCCAGGACGGCGGCAACGCGCCAAAGAGCTTCGTCGATGTGCTGCTGCAAAGCGTCAAGGTTCTTGCCGTCGACCAGGTGGCGGACGAGAGCAAAGACAGTCCGACCGTCGTCAAGGCCGTCACCGTCGAGGTCAATACTAAGGATGCGCAGAAGCTGACGCTTGCCGCGGGTGCAGGGCAGCTGTCGCTGGCGCTTCGCCAGGCTGCGGCCGGCAACGGCGAGACGACCGAGCGGGTTACGCTTTCGGATTTGACCGGCGACACTCCTGAAGACGTCGCCAAGAGGCAGGCCGAGCTCGACCGGCAGAAGGCCGCTGACGCCGCAGCCGCAGCGGATCGCAAGCGCGCCGATGACGAGCGCAAGCGCTCGGACGAAAAGATCGCCGGTCTGGCTCAGGCCGTGGACCGGGTGGGCAGCCAGATCGACCAATTGAGCAAGGTGAAGCCTGCTCCCGCTGTGGCAGCCGCACCACAAGTGCAGGAAGTTGTAAAGGAAGTAGTAAAATATGTGCAGCCTGAGCCGCCGGCCCGCGCTACAATCGGGGTATTTCGCGGCGTGAAGCTCGAAACATATGACGTGCCGCGACAGAGATAGCGAACGGCGCATTCGGATTAAGGGGATCCGGATGGGTCCGCAAGGGGGACGATCTAGATGCGAATTCTTCGAGGATCACTGGCCGCCGCCGCTTTGGCCTGGTCCTGTATTTTGTTGACGTTGAGCCCCGCGGTTCATGCCGCCGATCGCTTCATCGACGTGTCCAGCCCGTCGCTGCACCGCGTGTTCGTGCCCGTTTCTCAATCCGCAACGATCCAGGTCAACGCCACGCTGGGCGATATCGTCGTCGGTGACGAGAAGATCGCCGATGCGCAGCCCATGACCGACAAGACGCTCTATATTATCGGCAAGAGCGTCGGCACCACCACGGTCAATCTGTTTTCCGAGGACAAGCGCTCGCTCGGCGCCATCCAGATCGAGGTCGGCCAGGATGTCAGCGACATGGCGGTCGCTATTCGCCAGGTGGCACCCAAGGCTCGCATCGAGATCGGCTCCATCAACGGCAAAGTCAGACTCTCCGGCCACGTCAAGGATGCCGCAACGCTGGCATCCATCGTGGAAGTCACCCAGCAATATGGCCCCGAAGCCATCATCAACGCCGTCACTATCGACGAAAGTGAGCAGGTCAATTTGTCGGTGCGCATCCTTGAGGCCAAGCGGAATGCCGGCCGCGATCTTGGTGTGTCGTTCAGGAGCACGAACAGTCGTGGCACGACGCGGGTCGGGACAGGCATTGGCACGATAGATAAAAACGGAGCCGAGTTAGGCGCGGGTGATTTGGTCACAGGTCTTCTTTCCAAGACCAACCCGTTCGCAGCGCTGATCACCCGTATCATCGACAGCAACATCAAGGTCGATCTGATTATCGAAGCCCTGGAGGCGAAGGGCGTGGTTCGCACCCTGGCCGAACCGAACCTAACCACGGTCTCCGGTGAGACCGCCAGCTTCAATGCCGGCGGCGAGGTGCCGGTGCGCAGCGTCAACGCGCAGGGTGAAGTCGAGATTGTCTTCAAGCAGTTCGGCGTCAATTTGAACTTCACGCCGGTGGTATTGGACGACGGCAAGATTCACATGAAGCTGGCGCCGGAAGTCAGCGACCTGACCGGCTTCACCGCCGCTGGCGATCCGATCTTCACCAATCGCAAGCTTTCGACCGTAGTCGACCTGCGTGACGGCCAAAGTTTTGCCGTGGGCGGTCTGCTTTCGAGCAAGAACACCATACAGCAAGACCAGGTGCCATGGCTCGGCCAGGTGCCGATCGTCGGCGCGCTGTTCAGGAATTCGAGCACGCAGAAGGAAGAGACCGAACTGGTCGTCATCGTCACGCCGCATCTCGTGCGACCGGTGAAGCCCGGCGAGCAACTGGCCACGCCTTTCGACAAGACCAAGCCTGCCAACGATCCGGAGCTTTTCCTGCTCGGCCAGCTCGAAGTCAACAAGGACATGATCAGGAAGTATGAACTGGGCGAAGGCGTCACCGGCCCCTACGGCCACATGCTGGATGTGAAATCGAAGGACAAGCTGCTCTATGTCAAGAAGTAAGCTCCTGCTCGTCCTTCTCGGCACCGGCATGCTCGCGGGCTGCGCGGCCGACTATCTGCACAATTACGACACGATGACGCTGGCCGCCGGCGACTCGCAGAAAGCCAATCAGCTGCTGCAGACGGTCGATCCGTACAACCCGGCTTCCAACAACACGAAGATTGAAGGCAACGGGGCACGGTCCGTTGGAGTCGTGCAGCGGTACAAAGTTCCGCCGCCCCCGCCGCCAAGCACGAACATGACGGTCAACGTCGGTCCATCGGGTACGAGCACGCAGTGAACTGAGCGAAAGGATTCGGTGTATCGGGCATGCGAGGAGCCCGACACGAAGGGTAAGGGGTAGGGCCATGCTGCGAATCATTCGCGCGTTCTGGCACGATCAGAGTGGATTGGCGCTGATCCTCGTCAGTGTCATGCTTCCGGCGATCATCGGTTTGTCACTGCTGGCGATCGACATGAGCCGGATGAACAATCTGCATAACGATCTGCAAAAGGGAACCGATGCTCTGGCCCTTGCAGCCGCGGCAGAGTTGAACGGCAGGTCGGATGCATGGACCCGCTCCGAGAACGCCCTCACCAACCTGGTGTCCAACAACACCCTGTTCTCCGACAGCGGGCAGATATCGCTGACCACCGGCAGCGGCGCCGCCACGGTGGACCCGACCTATTCCGCCTGCCGGTCGAAAGGGCAGATTTCGTGGTGCTTCCTTGCCAGTCTGCCGGCAAACGATTCCGATCCGATCACGTCATCCAACTATGCCGCATCTGCCAGCGTGACCCGCTTCATCCAGGTGAAGACGGCACCTGAGACATTCAGCGCGATGTTTCCGATTTCGGTCGCTTCCTCCGGCAGCAAGACCGACTCCAACTACAATGTCAGTGCCGTCTCGGTCGCCGGCTTCACGTCAGGCGTATGCAACTACACGCCGGTCTTCATGTGCAACCCGTATGAAATGGTGAACGGCACCAACACGGCCGGCGGCGCCACACTTGAACAGGCGGTATCCGATCCAGCCGTTCATCGCCGATTGATCGAACTTCGACTGGTGGGGAACAATGCCTCGTACGGGCCTGGCAACTTCGGCTTCCTGCAACCGCCGGATGGCGTGGGCAATGGCGCCCAGGCGCTCGCCCAGACAATCGCTACCTCGAAGCCTCAGGGCTGCTATTCGGCCCAAGGCGTGAGCACCAAGACCGGCCAGAACAACGGTCCGGTGCAGGACGCCTTCAACGTCCGTTTCGGCATCAACGCCAACGGCAATGCTTTCAACAGCGCCGAATACGGTCCGGCCACCAATGTAAGAAAGGGAGCGTCTACGGGTGGCAATGGCAATGGAAACCAGTGCCCCACCTACAATAAGCTGACGTTCAACGGTACCGGCAACATGGGCCTGCCCAATGACGCCACCACGCCGTATATGGGCGGGCGCATGGGTGACGGAAACTGGAATCTTTCCACCTACTGGAGCACCAATTTCCAAGCCACCGCCCATCCCTCCGCTTGGGACACGACGAAGCCGACCAGATACCAAGTCTACAAGTACGAGATTGCAAACAACCTCGTCGGCCACGCCTCCAACGGAGGCGAAGTGGGAACGCCGCCGAACGCCTGTCTTGCGCCGGTCACGACCGTCGATCGCCGTCTGCTCTACGGCGCAATCCTGAACTGCAATGCGCTGCAGGCCGCAGGGAACAACCTCAGCGGCAACAGCACCAATCTTCCGGTCGAGGCCTTCGCCAGCTTCTTCATGACCCAGCCTGTCCCGGGCGCGAACAATGGAGGGTCTGTCTTCGTCGAGCTTGTCGACATCACAGGGCGCGGGGGATCGGGAACTCTCGACAACTTCCTGCGCGACGAAGCGCAGCTCTATCGGTGACGACAATGGTTCGGCTGATTGCTCGTCATCTAAGAAGATTCCGTCGCGACCAGCGCGGCACTGTGCTGATCGAAATGGCGATCGTCGGCCCGTTGGTGTTGTTCCTATCCGTAGGCGTGTTCGAGTTCGGCAACCTCATCCACGACAAGCTGTTGATGGAGGCCGGCTTGACGGACGGAGCGCGGTTTGCCGCGCGATGCAACAGCCAGCTCTACACCGATGCCGGGCTTGCCGCGATCGACTGCGCCGGCCTCGCCAAGAACATCACGGTGTTCGGCAATGTGGCAGGGACAACACCTGCCCGTCTGATAGGTTGGAAAACGTCCGATGTCACGATCAACATCGCCGATCCGACCACCTGCAAAAACGCGATCGACCCCAGCACAGGCACTGTCCTCTATCTCTCGACCACGTCGCAGGTCTGCATCGTAACGGCCACTGGCAGCTATGCTTACAGCACTCTCGACAGCGTCGGATTGCTCTCCCTTTTCAACATCACCGCCGTTACACTCGGGGCCAGCCATCAGGAGCGGTTGTTCCGATTTTAATATGCTGAAGCAGTTCATCCGATCTGAAGAGGGAGCAACGATGGTCGAATTGGCCATCAGTTTGACGTTGCTGCTGGTCCTGACTCTCGGCTTTGTCGATTTCGGTTTTGCGTTTTATCAATGGAACGCTGCGACGAAGGCGGTTCAGATCGGCGCAAGGATGGCCTCAATCTCCGACCCGGTTGCTTCGGCCCTGACGACGGCCGCACCGACAACGACGCCCGGGGCACCCGTGGTGGCTGGCGCCTACGGACCGTTTGTCTGCAGCTACAGCGGGACTACCGGCTCATGCAGCAACGGAGGCGCATTCAGTGCCGCCGCCTTCAGCCGAATATTTCGCGGTGACACCGCAAATACCAACGATGACGCATGTCCCAACCAGGCGACCGGGCAACGACCTGGCATGTGTCACTTCTTCCCGGGCCTGCAGCGCGCCAACGTTGTGGTGACCTATACCGCCACCGGCCTTGGCTACCAGACGCGTTTGGGCGGCCCGGTGCCGACCATCACCGTCTCCTTGCAGAACATCAATTTCCAGTTCTTCTTCCTGGGCGGCCTGCTCGGGTTCTCAAACCTCACGGTGCCATCCATGCAGAGCACGGTAACGGGCGAAGATTTGAAGAGTACGTCGCCATGAACGCCATCGACACCAGAGTTCTCCCGACCAAGCGCAAGCAGGTGGCGCTGTTTTCGTCCGATCCGATTTTCAAGCGCGATGTGACGGCAAGGCTCGACGCGCTGGCGATCTACGACGTCGGAGTTTCGGAGACGACCGACTTCCTCAACGGGCCGCCAGCCGACACGCGCCCCGGTATCGTCATCCTTGACCTCGGCAATGGGGAAATACTTGGCCAGCCCGGTATCGTCGAAGCGCGATCAAAGTGGGCCTCGGTGCCGCTGATCGCGATCTCCGACGAGCTCACCTCCGAGCGGACGCGCGTTTTGGTGCGCATGAACGCGTCGGACTGGCTGCACAAGCCGCTCGACGCCAAGGAGCTGCTCAACGCCGTCACTTTCCACGACACCGGCAGCCAGGGCACCAAGAGCCGCATCATCACCTTCATCGCAGCGAGCGGCGGCGCCGGCGCCACCACGCTGGCGATCTCTGCGGCGGAGCACCTTGCCTCGAAGTCCGCCGAGCGGGCGGGCTCGACCTGCCTCGTCGACCTCGACTTCCAGAGCGCCAATTGCGGCGCCTATCTCAACCAGTTCAACCAGTTCGATCTCTCCGGGATCATCGGCCAGCCGGACCGGCTCGACGTCGAGCTGATGGACGTCATCAAGCTGTCGCGACCGTCCGGCCTCACGCTCTATTCCTTCGAAAGACCGCAACTGCCGTTCGAGCCGCACGGTTCCGACTTCGTCTTCCGGCTGCTCGATCTCGTAGCCTACCGCTTCGACGACATCGTCATCGACCTGCCCAACATCGAGACGCCGTGGCACGATTCGGTGCTGCGCACGAGCGACGAGATCTTCATCGTCTTCGAGCTCAACGTCGCCTCGCTCCGCCAAGGCAAGCGGCTCTACAGGAAGATCCGCGAATTGCGCGGCAACAAGGTCAACATCACACTGGTCGCCAACAAGCACAAGCGCAAATGGTTCGGCAACCACTTCTCGCGCAGCGAGCTGGAGAAGATCTTCAAGGCGCCGCACATCAAGTCGCTGGCGCTGGACAACGCGCTTTTGGCCGACGCGCTGAACCGCGCCATCCTGCCTTCCGAGGTGGACAAGCGCGCGCGCTTCAACAAGGATCTGAAGGCGATGTTCAAGGAGCGGCTGGACAATGCCCAGTGCTAGAGCCACGGCCGGGAAAGCGCGCGGCGGCAGCGCCGGCCTAGTCGGTGCCTTGCTGATCGGCGTCGTGGTGGCGCTGGGCTGCGACGTGGCAATGGCCGGATCGGCCCTGCCGCCGCTGCCGGCTATGGGGCCCAGCCTGCGCAAGGCGGTCGCCTTCCAGACCGGCGAGCAGCCGGGCACGATCGTCATCCGCAAAAACGAGAAGGCGCTCTATCTGGTGACAGGCCAGGGCCAGGCGCTGCGCTACCAGATCAGCGTCGGCCGCGACGGCTTCGGCTGGACGGGGACGGTCAAGGTCGCGTCCAAGACCGAATGGCCGGAATGGCGCCCGCCCAAGGAAATGCGCGCGCGCCGGCCGGAGCTGCCGGCGATGGTGCCGGCCGGCCCCTACAATCCGCTCGGCGCGAGAGCGCTCTATCTGTCACGCGAGGGGCGCGACACGCTCTATCGCATCCATGGCACCAACGATCCCAAGGGCGTCGGTTTCGACGGCACGTCCGGATGCTTCCGGCTGACGAACACCGATGTGATCGATCTCTTCAAACGCGTCGCGGTGGGCGCAAAGGTGGTGGTTGAATGACGATGATCAGCGAGCCGGACGCTCCGGCAATCGAGCTTGGCGAACGGGAAAAAGCACCGGGCAGGCCGAGCCGGGCAAGAACCATCGGTGTCGCCGCAGTGGGTGCCGCGCTCGTCACCGTCGTCAATGTGACGGCCGCCGTCTATCTCTATCGCGGCGTCAACGACCTCAAGACGGTGGAGGCGCGGCTGGAACAGCTCGGCCAGTTCGAGCAGCGGATCGGCGCCCGCATCGATACCGTCAACAATGGTTTCCAGAGCCGGTTCGAGACGCTGGACCGCCAGTTGCAGGCGAATTTCGGCCAGATCAACGGCAATATCGCCAAGCTGGAGCAAGGCCAGCCCGTCGCCGCCAGCGAGCCGGCGCCCAGCGCGCCCGAGCCGGCCATGACAGGCAATACCACGGTGGCGGATGCGTCCGCGGCCGACGAAAGCGGCCCCGGCGACGCGCAGCGCTCGTTCAGGCGCAAGGTCGCGCCTCCAGGCCCCAACCCGTCCTACCAGCGCATCCAGCAGCCCGACGGCAAGGTCTATTACAAGAAGATCAACTGAGCACGCGGGCCAAATCGGCTGGTTATCAGAGATCGCGCTGCAGCGTCAGCACGCGGACCGCGCGGGTTTCGGCGCGCGCCCTGGCCTCGAGCAGGAACGCGACATGGCAGTAAGCGCAGGCCGCGAGACCGAGGCACAGCACCAGACAGTTCTGCAAGCTGAGGTCGACCATCACTGAGAACTGAAGGCCATGAGGCGTGACGAAGGCGGCAATAGTGCTCGCCGTTTCCGCGTGGCTGCTCAGCGCCATCATGAACCCGGCGAAAATCATTGCAGCATGGTTGGCGAGGAAGAAACCGCCGGACCATTTGGACCGGCTGGCCATCCAGCAGCCGCCCGCCGCAAGGACAATGATGGCCGCGTCGATGGCCATCGACCCGCCGAGATAGACGTGCACCTGCTGCCAGAACATCGTCGAGAACGGACGCAGCTCAAGCCAGATGTGCCACATGGCGGGGCTGGCCGGATAGGAGCCGAGAAGCATTGCCGCCACTCGCTCAGCCGCCAGCAGAAGCAGCATCAGGGCCGGAAAGGCAAAAAGCAGTATCGGCTTGCGCATCACGTCATCCCCTCGACATCCGATGGCCGATTCTAGGACGCATTGGTTGCGCGAGACTTAACGCAACGCCTTGCTTTTCAAGGAATGTCGCTCGTGCCTAATGTATGATCCGGTTCAACGGCCGGGTGGCGCCGTGTCGACAGGAGCTAACGGGTTGGGCTCGAGCAGCATCACCGACAGTCGGCACGATCCCGCGGGGCCCCGCGCGTGAGCCAGGCGAAACCGCCCGGTCGACCGCTGCTGGCGCCGGTGCTCGGCGGTCTTGGTCTGCTTGCCGGCGTGTTGCTGATCGCCGTGGGCGGGCGCTGGCTGCCGCCCGACCCGGCTTCGATCGCACCGGTCCAGGACGCCGGTGACATGCCGGCCTCCCGCACCCCGCTTTATGACGCGCGGCCAGGCCAGCCGGCGCGCAAGATCGCCGAGCATCTCATCGCACCGCCGCCACTCGACCCATCCGGAATCGAGCGCGTCGAGCCGCGCCCTCCGCTCAGCGAACTCGGGCTCGCACCGCCGCCGAAGACGCCGATGCCGCAGGATTGGCGCGAGACGCTGCTTTTCCGTCCGGTCGCGATCTCCTCGGCGGTCTTCGAAGCCATGGGACGCACAGTCGCGATCAGCGGGACGGTCGACATAGACCCCGACCGGATCTGTTCGTCCGACAACGCCGCCTGGCCCTGCGGCCAGCGCGCCCGCGCCGCCTTCAACGCCTGGCTGCGCGGCCGGGCGCTGAAATGCCTTCTGCCGCCGGATGCCGACCGCTTCGCCATCGCCGCGCCCTGCGCGCTCGGCAAGCAGGATGTCGGCGCCTGGCTGGTTTCCAACGGCTGGGCGATGGCCGCTCCCACCGGCACCTACGGCAAGGCGGAAGCGGTGGCGAGAGACGCCGGGATGGGCATTTTCGGCCCACCGCAATAGCGCTGTTAGGGAAAGCCCATGGCCGGTTCCGCCAGGTAATTGCGTGAAAGCAGAATGGTCAGAGCGGTTCGGCGATTCTAAAAACCGTGGACTGCTGCAACGAGCGGGCAGGTCATCAACGCGGAAGCCGCGGGGGCGCCTGCGTGGTCGGATCCAGCGCTTCCCATGGAGAAGATGCCGATTTTGCATCAAATTGTACGCTTCCCTGAAACCGAAATCGTAACGGACCTCCTGTAAGCCGATGCGTCGAATAGGAGATTGGCCCGTGATAACGAAAACGCCGACCGCGCCGGTTCAGACATGGAAGCAGGTTATCTGGCTGGCCCTGCTTGGCACCGCCGTCTGCGTCGGCCTTTCGCTAGGGTTGAACTACCTGCTCATGTTCAGTGACAGCCTGACGCCGTTCGTCCGTGGGGCCGTTACGGCTATCATCGTGCCGATCGCCGTCGGCCTGCCGCTGTTTGTCCTGCTCGGCTGGCAACAGATCGAGATCCGCCGCTACCGGCGGGAGCTCACCAAATCCGGCACCTATGACCAGCTGACAGGGTGCCTGAACGGCAAAGTGTTCACATCGATGGTCGACAGGAGGGCGGCGAGACCGGCCGGCCCGCGCTCCGGCGCCTTTCTGGTCATCCATCCGGAGCATCTGGCATCGATCAACCTGCGCTTCGGTCTCGAATGGGGCGACGAGGCCTTGCGGCTGATCGCATCGGCCATCAGATCCTCGGTTCGCAAGGACGATCTTATCGGCCGGCTCGGAACCTCGATGTTCGGCATTTTCCTTCCGGGCGCGAGCGACGAGGACGCCAAGGAGATCGGCGAGCGCATTCGCGGCGCGGTCGGCGAGATCTATTTCGCGCCGAAAGGCGACAAGGATGTGCTCGCGATCAGCGTCGGCGGCGTCGTTTTCGAACATGAGCTGGATTTCGAGGACATGTTCCGCTTCGCCGAGGAAGGCATGGCCGAGGCCCCGGACGAAGCCGGCCTGCGGCTGTCGCATGTCAACAACTGAGCGCAATCGGTCCGCGCCTTAAAGCGCGTCGCGCTGAACCGAATTCAAGCGACGCGCTTTTAAGTCTTTGTTTTGATGCATGCCGTTGTCCCAGAACCGCTGCACACTTCTGGGCGACATGCATTTAGTCGCGCCGGGGCATGCGGCTGGGCTAGAGCGGTTCAACGTCTCACAGAATCGCCGAACCGCTCCAAGTTGTTGTTTCTGCGCATTCCGGACGGAAGGCTACGGCGAAGTCGCCGAGCCTAACCGCTACGCATTTTTCCCGGAACTGCTCTTAGTGGTGCCGGAATTGGAGGCCTCGCCGGGAATCGAACCGGGATTGAAGGATTTGCAGTCCTCTGCGTGAACCATTCCGCCACGAGGCCTCGTATGCGAGGCATCGCAACAGGTTTGCGCCGGAACGTCGTCGAGCGCTGTCCGATGTAACAACTACTGGGAAATCTGGTGCTGCGAGAGAGGATTGAACTCTCGACCTCTCCCTTACCAAGGGAGTGCTCTACCACTGAGCTACCGCAGCCGGCGATGGCGGCGCTTCTGCCATATCGAACCGGCAAGCGCAAGGCCAAGAAAAACCCAAAGCGTCGCATGTGATTCTTGCCAACCATTATGCGGTTTGAGGCGGCATGCGTGGCTGATCCACAGAGTGAAACCCGCCTGGCGGCCTGCTTTCATGACATGGCCGCGCTAAAATGCTAGCCATTGCGGAATCGCAGCCGGCTGACCATCGGCCAGGGACCGGATGATGAGCGACAGGGCAAATCGACCGAAAAAAGGCGACGGCGAGCGCAAGGGCCGGCTGGCCGAGGCGCTGCGCGCCAATCTGCAGAAGCGCAAGGCGCAGGCCCGCTCGCGGCGCGTCGGCGACGTTGGCAACCAACGCGCCGGCGACGCCGACAAGCTGCGCGCCCGCGACGCCGACAAGCTGCGCGCCCGCGACGCCGACAAGCAGCGCGCCCGCGACGCCGACAAGCAGCGCGCCCGCGACCCAGACGATCGGCCCGAAGGATTGCCGGCTGCTGGAAAAATGCACAAGGACTAACCGAAATCAGCCACAGTGACCGACCACTCTTGGTCAGGGTCTGGGGAAATCCTATTTCTTGAACCAAGCCGGCCAATGGTCTAAGCCGGGCGCATCAACCGATTGAAACCGGCCTGTTCTGGCCGAGGGGACGTTTTCTCATGGATCGCATAAGAATTGTCGGCGGCAACGAGCTGGCCGGTACCATTCCGATCTCGGGCGCCAAGAACGCGGCATTGCCGCTGATGATCGCCTCGCTGCTCACCGACGACACGCTGACACTCGAAAACGTGCCGCATCTGGCCGATGTCGAGCAGTTGATCCGCATCCTCGGCAATCACGGCGTCGACTATTCCGTCAACGGCCGCCGCGAAAAGCAGCAGGAAGGCTATTCGCGCACCATCAATTTTTCCGCCCGCAACATCGTCGACACCACCGCTCCCTATGAGCTGGTCTCGAAGATGCGCGCTTCCTTCTGGGTGATCGGGCCGTTGCTTGCCCGCACGGGCGAGGCAAAGGTTTCGCTGCCCGGGGGCTGCGCCATCGGCACGCGCCCTGTCGACCTATTCCTCGAGGGCCTGCAGGTTCTTGGCGCCGAACTCGACGTCGACAATGGCTATGTCATGGCCAAGACCAAGAACGGCCGCCTCATCGGCAACCGCTACGTCTTTCCGAAGGTCTCGGTCGGTGCCACCCATGTGCTGATGATGGCGGCCTCGCTCGCCAAAGGCGAGACCGTGCTGGAGAACGCCGCCTGCGAGCCGGAAATCGTCAATCTCGCCGAATGCCTGATCGCCATGGGTGCCAAGATCCATGGGGCCGGCACCTCGACCGTCACCATCCATGGCGTCGAGGCGCTCTCCGGCGCCCGCGTGCGGGTCATCCCCGACCGTATCGAGACAGGCACCTATGCCATGGCCGTCGCCATGACCGGCGGCGACGTGATGCTCGCCGGCGCCCGGCCCGATCTGTTGCAGACCGCGCTGGACGTGCTTGTCGAGACCGGCGCCGAGGTCACGCCGACCAATGAAGGCATACGCGTCAAGCGCAATGGCGCGGGCATTGCGCCGGTCGACGTCACGACCGCCCCCTTCCCCGCTTTCCCGACCGACCTGCAGGCGCAGTTCATGGGCCTGATGACGATGGCCAAGGGCAAGTCGCGCATCACCGAGACGATCTTCGAGAACCGCTTCATGCATGTGCAGGAGCTCGCCCGCCTCGGCGCCCACATCACACTTTCCGGCCAGACGGCAATCGTCGACGGCGTCGCCAGGCTCAAGGGTGCGCCTGTCATGGCGACCGACCTGCGCGCCTCGGTGTCGCTGGTGATCGCCGGCCTTGCCGCCGAGGGCGAAACCACGGTCAATCGCGTCTATCACCTCGACCGCGGCTTCGAGCGGCTCGAAGAAAAGCTTTCCGGCTGCGGCGCGGTGATCGAGCGGATTTCGGGCTGATTCGCAAGAAGCGGGTGCTCGAGACAAAATAAGCCTCTCGCGCGTTGGGGCGGTCAATTTTTGAAGCAGGCGCTGCCCCTCATCTGCCTGCCGGCATCTTCTCCCCGTGAACGGGGAGAAGGGGCTATTCACAGC
Source organism: Mesorhizobium sp. Arg314 (assembly GCF_053714275.1). Taxonomy (NCBI): domain Bacteria; kingdom Pseudomonadati; phylum Pseudomonadota; class Alphaproteobacteria; order Hyphomicrobiales; family Phyllobacteriaceae; genus Mesorhizobium; species Mesorhizobium sp. Arg314. The sequence continues at coordinate 126,308 of NZ_JBSKBP010000001.1, forward strand.
CTTGGCGCCTTTCCCGCAACGTTCGAGATTGGCGAAATCCCTGACGAGGGCGATCCTTCTCCCCGTCACCATACGGGGAGAAGTGCCCGGCAGGGCGATGAGGGGCAGCGCAAACCTTGGGCAATTGCCTTGGGCAGGATCCGTGTCGAGGTTGCACGGACCAGAAAGACCGCCTAACAGAAGGCTGAAACCAACCTTAGGTACAAATTCCGCATGGCTCTCAAGCTCATCGCGCTCGACGACCAGGATTTGAGCATTGTCTCGGCGCATGTCCAGGACGCCGTGATGAAGGTCTCCGACCTCGAATACCTGCCGGCGGCCAAGCGCTTCGTGCTGACCATGAACCGCTTCGTCTGGGAAGCGAAATCCGGCCTGTTCCGCCAGCACAATGAGCGGCGGCAGAGCGTTCTGCATTTCGACCGCGTGCTCGGCGCCAAGACCAGCGGCGTGCCGCGCGACAAGCCGGCCGAGGTGCTGTCGCTGATGGCGATCAGCTTCATCGCCATCAGCAAGCCGGCCGGCATCGTCGAATTGGTGTTTTCGGGCGGCGGCACCATCATGCTCGACGTCGAATGCGTCGAGGCACGGCTTGCCGATGTCGGCGGCTCCTGGGAAGCCACTTCGCGACCCGTGCACAGGGGTTGAGGAGCAATGGCTATTACGCTCCGCCAGCAGGACGCCGATTTCGAGCAGCGTTTTTCGGCCTTCCTCACCACCAAGCGCGAGGTGTCGGCCGATGTCGAGGCGGTGGTGCGCGACATTGTCGCCCGCGTGCGCGCCGAAGGCGACAAGGCGCTCATCGACTATACGCTCAAGTTCGACAAAGCCGATCTCGGCGCGCTCGGCATCGCCGTCTCGAAGGACGACATCGCCAAGGCCTATGAAGCGGCCGATCCGGCCGCGATCGAGGCGCTAAAATTCGCGCGCGACCGTATCCGCTCGCATCACGAGCGGCAAAAGCCGAAGGACGACCGCTATACGGATGCCGCCGGCGTCGAGCTCGGCTCGCGCTGGACGGCGATCGAAGCCGTCGGTCTCTACGTGCCCGGCGGCACGGCGAGCTATCCGAGTTCGGTGCTGATGAATGCCGTGCCGGCCAGGGTCGCCGGGGTCGGGCGCATCGTCATCGTCGTGCCGGCCACGGGCGGCGTCGTCAATCCGCTGGTGCTGGTGGCGGCCGACCTTGCCGACGTTTCCGAAATCTACCGCGTCGGCGGCGCACAGGCCATTGCAGCACTTGCCTATGGCACCGAGACGGTCAAGCCCGTCGCCAAGATCGTCGGACCGGGCAACGCCTATGTCGCGGCGGCCAAGCGGCAAGTTTTCGGCACGGTCGGCATCGACATGATCGCCGGGCCGTCGGAAGTGCTGGTCGTGGCCGACGCCGACAACGATCCGGACTGGATCGCGGCCGACCTGTTGGCGCAGGCCGAGCATGACATATCGGCGCAATCGATCCTGGTCACCGACAACGCCGAATTCGGCCAGGCGGTCGAGCAGGCGGTCGAGCGCCAGCTGAAAGTTCTGCCGCGCGCCGAGACGGCGGCCGCAAGCTGGCGCGATTTCGGCGCGGTGATCCTGGTGCCGACGCTCGAAGCCTCATTGCCGCTGGTCGACCGGATCGCGGCAGAGCATGTCGAGCTCGCTTTCGGCGATGCCGAGGCGTTCCTTTCCAGAATGCGCAACGCCGGTGCCGTCTTTATCGGCCGGCATACGCCGGAGGTCATCGGCGACTATGTCGGCGGCTCCAACCACGTTTTGCCGACAGCCCGGTCGGCGCGTTTCTCTTCGGGTCTGTCCGTGCTCGATTTCGTCAAGCGCACCTCGATCCTGAAGCTCGGGCCGGAGCAGCTCAAGATGCTGGCGCCCGCCGCGATCGCGCTCGCCAAGGCGGAAGGGCTCGACGCGCATGCCCGCTCCGTCGCGATCAGGTTGAACATGTAGCGATGTCCGGCCACGACCAAATCCCCAACAGGCTGATCGACGTCGAGCTGGACGAAACGATCGGCCGCTCGACGCCCGACGTCGAGCACGAGCGGGCCGTGGCGATCTTCGACCTCATCGAGGAGAACAGCTTTCGGCCGGTCAGCGACGACGGCAGGGGGCCGTACAGACTGAAGCTTTCGTTGGCCGAACAGCGCCTGGTCTTTGCCGTCAGCCGCGAGAGCGGCGCCGAGGTGGTCACCCACATCCTGTCGCTGACGCCGCTCAGGCGCATCGTCAAGGACTATTACCTGATCTGCGAAAGCTATTACGAGGCCATCCGCTCCTCGACGCCCAGCCATATCGAGGCGATCGACATGGGCCGGCGCGGCCTGCACAATGAGGGCTCGCAGACCTTGATGGACCGGCTCGCCGGCAAGATCGAGATCGACTTCGACACGGCGCGCCGGCTGTTCACGCTGGTCTGCGTGCTGCACTGGCGGGGCTAGATCAGGATGACGTTTCGTTGAATCGCCATCCTGATCTAACTCTTTATTGGAGCATGATCTTCTCCGAAAACCGGTTCCCACTTTTCGGGATCATGCCCTAGTGCTGGCTGCCTTGCCGCATTCGATCCTGTTCCTGTGCGGCATGAACGCCGTGCGCTCGCCGATCGCGGAACAGTTGGCGCGGCGGATGCTGCCCGCCACCACCTTCGTCGCTTCGGCCGGCGTGCGCGCCGGCGAGCGCGACCCGTTCGTCGATGCCGTGTTGGCCGAGGAGGGTCTCTCGCTTGGCGAGCGCCAGCCCAGGGCGCTGGAGGAGTTGGAAGACGACTATTTCGACCTGATCGTCACGTTGGCGCCGGAGGCGCATCATGCAGCACTTGAGCTCACCCGCTCGCTGGCCGTCGAGGTCGAATATTGGCCGATGCCAGATCCAACCGACACCGGCGGCACGCGCGAGCACATCATGGCCGCCTATCGCGACGTGCGGGAGCGGCTGAAAGCCCGAATCAACAGGCGTTTTGCGGCGCCGAAAGCTGAAAGCGCCCCGGATTAAGCTTGTTCACAAGCGGGCGATTATCATATAGGTTCCGCCGCAAATTCCGGCCGGAGTCGGATGATTTCCGGTCTGCTCGGCCGGAAATCATCCGACTCCGGATCAAAGACTTAGAGCATGATGTCGTCCGAAAACCGCTTGACACTTTTCGGCATCATGCTCTAGGCGACGGATGATTTCCGGTCTGCTCGGCCGGAAATCATCCGACTCCGGATCAAAGACTTAGAGCATGATGTCGTCCGAAAACCGCTTGACACTTTTCGGCATCATGCTCTAGGCGCCGGAACGCCCCATCCAAGTAAAGGTATCGAATGCCGAAGGAAGAAGTCCTCGAGTTTCCAGGTGTGGTCACCGAATTGCTGCCCAATGCGATGTTCCGGGTGAAGCTCGAAAACGAACACGAAATCATCGCCCACACGGCCGGCCGCATGCGCAAGAACCGCATCCGCGTGCTGACCGGCGACAAGGTTCTGGTCGAGATGACGCCTTACGACCTGACCAAGGGCCGCATCACCTATCGTTTCAAGTAACAGTCCGGCGCGAACCTAGCCGGATGATTTCCAGGTCTGTTCGACCTGAAATCCAAATCCGGCTCCAAATCAAAGAGTGGAGCATGATGTCGTCCGAAAACCGCTTCACACTTTTCGGCATCATGCTCCCATGAGCTTCCCGCAGAAGCTCGTGCTTGCCTCGGGTTCGCCGCGTCGCATCGAATTGTTGCAGCAGGCCGGCATCGAGCCGGACCGGGTGTTGCCCGCCGATGTCGACGAGACGCCTCTGCGCGCCGAGCATCCGCGCTCGCTGGCCAAGCGCCTGTCCAAGGACAAGGCCGAGAAGGCGCTGGATTCGCTGAAAAGCGAGGACGATTATGCGCCCGCCTTCATCCTCGCCGCCGACACAGTGGTGGCGGTCGGGCGGCGCATCCTGCCCAAGGCCGAGACGATCGACGACGCCATCAACTGCCTCGGCCTGCTTTCCGGCCGCTCGCACCGGGTCTATTCCGGCATCTGCCTGATCACGCCGGGCGGCAAGCTGCGCCAACGGCTGGTGGAAACCAGGGTGCGCTTCAAGCGGCTGCCGCGCGAGGAGATCGACGCCTATGTCGCGTCGGGCGAATGGCGCGGCAAGGCCGGCGGCTATGCCGTGCAGGGTCTGGCCGGCTCCTTCGTCGTCAAGCTGGTCGGCTCCTACACCAACGTGGTCGGCCTGCCGCTTTATGAAAGCGTCGCGCTGCTTTCGGGCGAAGGGTTCAAAGCCCACCAGAACTGGCACGCTTCGCGCTCATGAGCCTGGACGACAAGGTAACGCCGCTTCGGCCAAAGCGGCCCTGCCCCGAATGTGGAAAAGCTTCCGCGCGCGAGCACTATCCGTTCTGCTCGGCGCGCTGCAAGGACATCGACCTCAATCGCTGGCTGAAGGGCGCCTATGTCATTCCCGTCCGCGATGGCGAAGAGGAAGAAGATGACAGCCCGAAGCCCGGCCCGGGGCCCAAGGACGAGGGGTGAGTGTAGGCGGCAGGCCGCCCTTTCACCGCGATTTTTCCTTCCTGACGAAATCAACGGCCAAGCGATTGTTTCAACGCAATTCCAGGGCGGAAAACCGCTGCGCATTTTTCCTGGAATTGCGCTTGTTTCACGCAATTCCGGAGCGGAAAACCGCTACGCACTTTTCCTGGAATTGCGCTTGTTTTCACGCAATTCCGGAGCGGAAAACCGCTGCGCATTTTTCCTGGAATTGCGCTTGTTTCACGCAATTCCGGAGCGGAAAACCGCTACGCACTTTTCCTGGAATTGCTCTGGACAGGCAGGATACCCGTGCTATAACCCACGCGCTTTCAAGGGGCGCCGCCCGGCGCTCTCGTGAAACCCGGCGGGCGATGCCCCTTGGCCGGCGCAGGCCCAGATAGCTCAGTTGGTAGAGCAGCGGACTGAAAATCCGCGTGTCGGTGGTTCGAATCCGCCTCTGGGCACCATCCCCTTTTCTCCCCACACCCCGTTTCGACGAAGCTTCTACGCTTCAGTACCTGCAACTAGCTGAATTTTCTTATCTTTTCGGCGCGAAAGATGCGCTTGAGCGAATTTCATCGCGGTTCGGCAAATTTCGAAATGCCGCAATACTCGGCCCGCGTCCAAGCTTCCAGAAACTGTCCGACCGCGGCGTGCTGACCGCGAGTAAGCCAAAAGTATTGCAATTGATAATTGCGTTTTCGGAATATGCATCCAGGAGTAGAATCCGGATGCTTTCGCGTGGATGTAGCGTTAGCAGGACCGGCTGGCGAAAGCGCCGGCTGATCCAACGCCAGGAAAGCAACGATCCCGCTTCCCTGGCGTCTATTCGAACGACGAGATCGAGAATGGCGTTTCCTTGCCGCCGTCGGCGATCGTCTTGACCTTCAGCGCCGATCCCGCGCGAAGGGCCTCCAGCGTCGGCGGGTCGAACGTCAGCGACACGATGCAGCCGGCAGGCACACAGGTCCGGAACCGTCGCGGCTGCATGGCCGGCTTCTCGCCGATCTGGAACACGGCGCCCGAATGGAAGCAGCAAAGTTCCGATCACGGAGTTGCTGGAGGGTGCATTCAGTTCGATCGCCAGCACACGCTGACCGTTCTGTTGAACCTGGGTCTGCGAGAGCACGCAGCGCTTGGTGGCTCCCTGCTGCTGACAGGCGACACCCCAATTCTGATAGGTCTCGTTGAGCGACGACGGCCCCGCCGAGAAGCGTAGAGGCCGCCTGTGCAAGCTGGGAGGCGCTGCGGCGGGATCGGGTCGATTCACCTCCGATGAAGCGCCAGAGCCGCGCGGCGACCTGGCAAGGGCCCTGGAACGACATAAATCGCGATGGCCGCAACGGCAACCAGCGACGCCCCTGTTGCGTGGCCACTCAACGTAAGCTTCTTCACTATGCCATCATCTTCCGTTCGCTTGCGAGTGCGGCCCTCCGGTTGCGAAAACCCGGTTCGGGAATGTTCCATCAGGCGGGGCAGGTTTTTGAGTTTGCCGCCCCCCGCGCTGAGCAGACGTCAGAACTTCATGTTGAAGACCGCCCGAACGGACTGGTCGGAGACACCGGAGGCGAACTGTCCGTTGTAGGACACACCGAGCATGGTGGCGGGGGTCAGCGCGAAGTCGAGACCCGCTTCGATGACTGCCGCATCGCGCGCGATCGGAACGCCGGCGATGGAGAACGGCGCGCCGCCCGCGAAGGCCATGGTGGAGAGCGGTGTGACGTCGCCGAAAGCATGCCGCCAGCCGAGCGTGCCCTTGGCGGTCGCGTGGATGCCGCCCAGCGTGAGGCTGTTGGAGGCGCGCAGGCCGAGCGTGGCGAAGGTGGCTTCCGTGTTCGCCGCCGCGCTGGTGAGGGCCGCGGCACCGCCCGGCTCGGTGAAGCCATCCGTGTGCAGGCTCACATAAGCGAGGTTGGCGAAGGGCTCGAAGGCGAAGTTCCCCGCGCGGATGCCGTAGCCGAGTTCACCGAAGACCTGCGCCGTGCCGGCGTTGTAGTCGCCCTTCAGGCTGTCGCTGAAGCCAGGGAAGGCAACCGTCCGGTCCGTCGAGATGTCGTGCCAAGTGTAGGCCGCGGCCGTGCGGAAGGCGAGAGAGCCCCACTGCGTCCCGCCATAGAGGCCGACATGATAGTTGTCGCTCGTGCCCGATGACCTGCAATCCCTCACGTTGAAGGTGGTGCGGCTGTAGCCGGCGACCGCGCCGAAGCGCCAGGTCTCGAACACCGGAGCGTCGGCGCCGATGAAGACGCCGCCGGTCGAGCGGTTGAGACGCGCGGCATTGCCGTCGCCGTCGCTATGGCCCCAGGAGCCGAAACCCTGGCTCCAGACCGCGAGGCGGTCGGTGGTGGCGGGCACAAGCACGGGTTCGCCGTCGGCATAGCCCATCACCGGGGCGCTCGCCGCGCCGACACCCTCGAAGGCCGCGCGCAGGCGGTCATTGACCGCATTGCGCAGGAAGCGGCTGTCCTCGATCAGCGCCGTCTTCGCCGAGGCGTGGATCTCGCCCGAGAGTTGGTCGAAGGCCGTGCGGGCCTGATCCGCCGACAGGTTGGCCACCGCGTCATAGACCGGATTGTTCCAGCCGAGGCTTTCCGTCCCGGCACCCGTCGCGATCTGGTTCAGGGTCAGCCCGATCCCATGGAAGGTGATGTCGTTGCGCCTCAGCCTCAGATAGACATTGCCCGCGTCATAGCCGAGCGTCGGATCGAGGAAGGCCAGGTTCGAGGTGACGCCCGCGAAGGTGCCGCTCACCCCGCCGCCGGCGCTCAGGATCGTATAGTCGGTCTGCGGCTTGTAGTTGCCGGCCCCCGCCAGCACGGTCACCGTGCCGCCGTCGATCGTCGCAGTGCCGGTCGCGTCGATCCGGTCCGCCTGACCCGCCGCGTTGGCCTCGACCTCGTAGATCGAGCCGGCATTGAAGGCGACGTTGCCCGCGACGTTGAGCGTGCCGATCGAGTTGCCCGGCGCGATGGTGCCCGACACCGTGGTGCCACCGACCGTGCCAATGCCTTGCAGGCGGCCGCCAGCACGCACATCGAGCGTCCCACCGAGCTTGCCATTGACCGCCAGGATGCCGTTCTCAACCGAGGTCGTGCCGGCAAAGCCGCTGGAAACGCCGGCGAGTTCGGTCTTGCCCACACCGATCTGGCGCACAGCTCCGCTGCCCGAGATGCCGCCGCCGAAGGTCAGCGCATCGCTGCGGTTGAAGGCGAGCGTGCCGTTGTTGACGACGTTGCCCACGATCGACCCCGTCGTGCCGCCATTGCCGAGTTGCAGCGTCCCGGCCGAGATCGTCGTGCCGCCGCTGTAGGTGCTGGCGCCGCTCAAGGTCAGGGCGCCGGAACCTGTCTTCGCCAGCGCGATCGAACCGGTTCCGTCCCCGATCACGCCGGAGAAGGTCGAGGCGGAATCGTTGATCGCCGTCAATGTCGCCGCTGCGCCGCTGTCATTGGTAACGATGCCCGCGCCGGAAAGATGATTCACGCTGGCACTGCCGTTGATGTCGAGGGTCGCCCCCGATGCAATGCTCGTGCCGGCGGCGGGCTGTGTGTAATCGCTGCCGTGCCTCCCGAGCCGCAGCGTGCCGCCGTCGATGGCGATGGATGAGGCGCGATGGATGACTCCGCCACCGGGGTCCAGCACGACCGTTCCGGCGTTCGTGGCTGAGCCGAAATGCACCGTCGCACCGCCGCCCGATCCCATATTGACACGGCCGCCCAACGTCAGCGTCCGGCCGGTCGAAGCCGAGACAGTGGCGAACGAGCCGGCGACGAAATTCACCCCATTGGCGAGATCCCCCGTCACCGTCGAATTGAGCGCGCCGCCGCCGGTCAGCGTCACCTCGCCTGTTCCGAGCGCCCCCATGTTGCCGATGTTCAACGTGCCTGCGTTGATCGTCGTGCCGCCGGTATAGGTATTGGCGTTGTCGAGCGTCAGCGTGCCGCCGCCCGTCTTGGTCAGGCTGTTGCCGGTTGCCCCGTCGCTCAGCGCCGAGCCGATGACGACCGAGACGGCGTTATCGACCTGGATCGTCGCGGCCGAGCCCGCGGCCGGGTTGAAGGCAAGCGTGCCGCCGTTCAGCACATAGCCGTTCGTCGAGAATTGCAGCGTGTCGAAGCTCTGCGCACCAGCGACCGTGACGGCGCCGCCGGCCGCGCCGGCGAACACGCCGACCGAACCGATCCAGCTTCCGTTGATTTCGGCCTGGCCCGGCTGGCCGGTCCAGTTGGTGCCGGCGGTGCTCCAGGCTCCGCTGCCCCCGTCGACCGTGCCGTTGCCGGTCGCATCGGTGCCGTCCCAGAACTGCATGTGCTGGCCGGCATTGAGCAGCGACAAATTCACCTGATTGGGAATGCTCGTCAGGACATCGGCGTTCGAGAACCCGGCCGCATTCACTGTCCCGAAGCTGCCGGCGAGCGCACCGCCATAGTTGAACAGGCGATAATAGCCGGCCGCCGGCGCGCCCTGCACGTTCAGCGTGCCGCCGAGCGTCAGGTTGCCGGTGACCTTGACGAGATCATTGCCGGTCACAGGATCGAGGCCGCCGACGACGCCGGGCGTGTTGAGCTCGAAATTCGAGATGGAGCCGGCCGTGAGCGTCAGCGAGCCCACGGTGAGCGTCCCCGGGCTGTGGCCCGCGGCGAGCGTGCCGCCGCTGTTCACCGTCACCGTGCCGGCAATCGTTCCTGTCCCCGACAACGTGCCGCCGCTGTTGACGATGACGGTGGCGGCGTTGCCGACCGTGTCGCCGAACCGGCCGTCGACGCGCAGCGTGCCGGCATTGACGTTCGCGGTTCCGAGGAACAGGTTGCCGACGGAGTTCGATCCCGTCAGGATCGTCGTGCCGGCCTCGACCGTTACCGACCCGGCGCCCGAAACGGTCGGCGCAAAAATGTAGTTCGAGGCCGTGTGGTTGAACACGATGCGGCCGGTGCCGGCGCCAAACGCAACCGATGCTGTGTTCAGCGTGCCGGGCGCCGCTGCCGGCTGGCCGGAGGCCGCGCCGATGTTCAGCGTGCCGGTCGAGCCGGCCCGGCTGGCAATCTCCATGCTTGAAGCGGAGACCGTGCCCCCGTTCTGGATCGCCAGTGTACCGGTGCCGAACACGCCGACCAGGAGATCGCGGGAATTGGTCCAGGACGACCTGGCGCCATCGACCGTCACGGTGCCGGTCGAGCCGGAAATGTTGCCGATGTACCCGCCGGTATTGCTGACCGTGCCGCCGTTCTGAATCGCCAGCGTGCCGGTGCCGGAATTGCCGACATAGAGATTGCTGGAATTGGTCCAGGACGAGCCGTCGACCCTCGCGGTACCGGTCGAGCCGGCGTAGTAGCCTAGAAAGCCAATGGTGTTGCTGACCGCGCCGCCGTTCTCGATGGTCAGCGCGCCGCTGCCGGAAACGCCGACATAGAGATTGCGGGAATTGGTCCAGGACGAGCCCATGCCATCGACCGTCGCGGTGCCGGTCGAGCCGGCGCTGTAGCCGAGATAGCCAATGGTGTTGCTTACCGTGCCGCCGTTCCGGATCGTCAGCGTGCCGGTGCCGGAATTGCCGACATAGAGATTGCTGGAATTGGTCCAGGACGAGCCGTCGACCCTCGCGGTACCGGTCGAGCCGGCGTAGTAGCCTAGAAAGCCAATGGTGTTGCTGACCGCGCCGCCGTTCTCGATGGTCAGCGCGCCGCTGCCGGAAACGCCGACATAGAGATAGCCGGAGTTGGTCCAGGACGAGCCCATTCCATCGACCGTCGCGGTGCCGGTCGTGCCGGAATCGGTGCCGAGATGGCCGTCGGTGCCGCTCACCTTGCCGCCGTTCAGGATCATCAGCGTGCCGGTGCCGAAATAGCCGACATAGAGATTGCGGGAATTGGTCCAGGACGAGCCGTCGACCGTCACGATGCCGGTCGAGCTCGAACCGTAGCCGATAAAGCCGGAGGAGTTGCTCACCTTGCCGCCGTTCTGGATCGTCAGCGTCCCGGTCCCGAGATAGCCGACAACGAGATCGCCGGAATTGGTCCAGGACGAGCCGGCGCCGTCGACCGTCGCGGTGCCGGTCGAGGCGGCGTTGTAGCCGAGATAGCCAATGGTGTTGCTGACCGTGCCGCCGCTCTGGATCGTCAGCTCGCCGGTGCCGGAATTGCCGACGTAGAGCAGGTCCGCTTCCGCGCCGGCTCTGTCGACCACCGTCGCATAGGGAGTGTCCGTGTCGACAACCGCGCCGACGCTGCTGTTCGGAACGCCGGCCGACCAGTTATCGGCGTCGAACCAGTTGGACGAGACGGCGCCGGTCCAGTCGGTGGCGAGCGAGGGCGTCATCGGCGCCAGTGCCAGCCCGAGCGCGGCCATGGACGTGGCGCCAAGCAATGCGCGGCTGATGCGCAGTGCGAGCCTGCAGGCGAGCAGGAATGACCCGGTCCCTAACCTCTTGCTATTGCCGCGCCCCACGGCGAATGCCGCCAGTTTTTCTTTCGCAGGGTCTACAGTCCGCTCGACTGATACCCTTCCCCTTGATGCATCCCGCACAATAAATCTCTTCCCCTGCTGCAGCGAGCGCGCGGCAGATTGCGTCCCACTAAAGGCTCTGATTTTCTTGACCTAGGCTAATTGCTGGCAACCGAACGCCATGTCATGCGGCTCCGTTACTTGGCATTCCTTGCAGTTTTCTCGAATCTACCCACCGGAAGCAAAGCGCGAGCGCCGCGATTCCATGTTTGCATAGAAAGAGTTAGGCCGCTCCAAGAACGCCTGTTGCCGGTACGCGCGCTCGGCATTTTTCTGCGCGTTACGTCTGCCCTTGCGCGTATCGTCTGCGAGCGCCCGCCGGTTCGGCGAATGTTCACGAAGCGGCGTCTCGGCGGGCGAACTGAACCTATCGAGCGCAGCGTCGAAGATCTGAGCGAACGCACAGTCCACCGGAAATGGCGAAAGGCTCGGTGATGGCCGGTCTGGCGATTGTGGCACTTGTGCTGCCGGCGAGACCAAGCTGCGTTGCGCTACTCCCGGCTTCGTCGCTACGGAGGTGTTTTTGTCATATTGGAAGAAGCGTATATCTCTTCATCAGCCGGTGCCGTATTTAGCGAGTCCTCGCGCTAAGCCCCAACCGGTCAGGCCCGGTGTTGCATTTTTGGAATATGCATCCAGGAGTAGAATCCGGATGCTTCCGCGTGGATGTAGCGCGAGCAGGACCGGCTGGCGAAAGCGCCGGCTGATCCAACGCCAGGCAAGCAACGATCCCGCTTCCCTGGCGTCTATTCGAACGAGTAGGTGAAGCCATCCGCCGACGCGTCGACGATGACTTTTGTCATCTTCTTGCCCTCGAGCGAGCGATTGAGCACGCCGCGGCTGAGTTCCGGCAGAAGCGTGTTGGTGAGGATGGCGTCGATCATGCGCCCGCCGGACTCGATCTCGGTGCAGCGCGCCTTGACCAGGTCCATGACGCCGTCGCCAATCACCAACTCGGCGTCGTTAGTGGCCCTGAGCCGGCGCGCGATCTTGCCGAACTGGTGCCTGGCGATCGCCTCGATCATCGCGTCCGAGAGCGGATAGTAGGGAATGGTCACCACGCGGCCAAGGAAGGCGGCAGGAAACACTTTCAGCAGCGGCGCGCGCAAGGCGAAATCCAGATCGTCGATGCCCGTGCGCACGGTGCCGTTCTTGGTGCGGCTCATAATGACGTCCGAGCCGACATTCGAGGTGAGCAGGATCAGCGTGTTCTTGAAGTCGATCCGGCGGCCTTCGCTGTCGTCCATCATGCCCTTGTCGAAGACCTGGAAGAAGATTTCGTGCACGTCGGGATGCGCCTTCTCGACCTCGTCGAGCAGGATCACCGAATAGGGTTTCCGCCGCACCGCCTCGGTCAGGATGCCGCCTTTGCCGTAGCCGACATAGCCGGGCGGCGCGCCCTTCAGCGTCGAGACGGTGTGCGCTTCCTGGAACTCCGACATGTTGATCGAGATCAGGTTCTGCTCGCCGCCATAAAGCGTCTCGGCAAGCGCCAGCGCAGTTTCGGTCTTGCCGACGCCGGAGGGGCCGCAAAGCAGGAACACGCCAACCGGCTTTTCCGGCGCGCCAAGGCCGGCGCGGCTGGTCTGAACGCGCCTGGCGATCATCTCCATCGCATGGTCCTGACCGACGACACGTTCGGACAGCGTGTCAGCGAGCTTGAGCGCCTTCTCGGTCTGGCTGGACAGCATCCGCCCCGTCGGAATGCCGGTCCAGTCCTGTACGACCGCAGCCACGGCGTTGCGGTCGACCGACGGCAAGATGAGCGGTGTCTCGCCTTGCGCGGCGGCGAGTTCGGCCATCAGTTCGCGCAACCGCGTGAGGTCGGCGCCGGCTTCATCCACGGGTTCAGCGGAAGCTGTTTCGGCCTTTGCAGCCTTGGCCCCCTTGGCTTTCGAGGCTTTGGCTTTCTTGGCCTCGGCCGCCTTGCCCTCGGCTGGTCTTAGCTCGGCCAGCTTTTGCTCGGACGCCTTTGCTGCGCGCTCCGCGCTCCGCGTCTCCGCAGCGGCCTCTTCTGCCGCCGCCTCATCGAGCGGCACGCCCTCGCCGCGCAATCTGGCGCGCAGGTCGAGTATTTCGGCCACCAGCGCCTTTTCCCGGTCCCAGCGGGTCTGGGCGGCGGCCAAAGTGGTCTCGGTTTCCGCCAGCCCGGTGTCTACGCGGACCTGCCGATCGGCCACCTCGATGCCGATTGCCGCCTCGCGGCCGATGATGCCCCGCTCGACCTCCAAGGCCTGGCGGCGGCGTAAGATGTCCTCGACCTCGGCCGGCGTCGCATGCTGTGAGACGGCGACGCGGGCGCAGGCGGTGTCGAGCAGGCTGACCGCCTTGTCCGGCAATTGCCTGGCCGGGATGTAGCGGTGCGAAAGCGAGACCGCCGCCTCGATCGCCTCATCCAGGATCTGCACCTTGTGATGCTGCTCCAGCACGCCGGCAATGCCGCGCAGCATCAGCACCGCCACCGCTTCCGAGGGCTCGTCGATCTTGACCACTTGGAAGCGACGTGTCAGCGCCGGGTCCTTCTCGATATGTTGCTTGTACTCGGCCCAGGTCGTGGCGGCGATGGTGCGAAGCTCGCCGCGCGCCAATGCCGGTTTCAGCAGATTGGCTGCGTCGCCGGTCCCGGCCGCGCCGCCGGCGCCGATCAACGTATGCGCCTCGTCGATGAACAGGATGATCGGCACCTCGGAGGCCTGGACCTCGTCGATGACCGCCTTCAGCCGCTTCTCGAACTCCCCCTTGACGCTGGCGCCCGCCTGCATCAACCCGACATCGAGCATGCGCACGCTGACATTCTGCAAGGTCGGCGGCACGTCGCCCTGGGCGATGCGCAGGGCAAATCCTTCGACGGCCGCCGTCTTGCCGACGCCTGCCTCGCCAGTCAGGATCGGATTGTTTTGCCGGCGCCGCATCAGGATGTCGACGATCTGCCTTATTTCCGGATCGCGGCCGACAACTGGATCGATCTTGCCGTCGCGGGCGCGCTGGGTGAGGTCGGTGGCGTATTTGGCGAGCGCCGAATCCCCGCCCGGGCCACGCTTCACCTGCGCCTCGGCGACAGGAGCGACAGCCGGCGAGCCGGCTTCGAGCGAGCCTTCGTTGACATCGGCGAAGCGCGAAATGACGCCATCGGCGTCGATCTTGTCGAACTCGGCGCTGATCTTGGACACCAGGCCTTCCAGCACCGGAGTCTTCAGGCAGGCAAGCAGGATATGGGCGCTGCGCACCTCCTCGACACCGAACTCCAGCGTCGCAAGGTTCCAGCCCTCCTGGATGGCGTGGAAGATGTGGTCGGAGAATTCCTCCACCGAGGTGGCGCCGTAAGGGAGCTTGTCGATGGCACGGGTCATGTCGCCCGTCAGCCGGCTGACATCCAATCCGGCGTCGGCGACGATCATCTGCACATCCGAGCGCTCGGACAGCACCAGTTGCTGGATGAAATGGGCGAGCTCGACATAGGGATTGCCGCGCAGCTTGGCCGTGTCGGCCGCAGCCTTGAAGGCGCGCACCCCGGTGGCGTTAAGCTTGGCGACCAGTTCCTTACGCTTGAAGCTCTGCGATGACCGGCGCTGTTCCATCGAACCTGCTCCCGCAACCTGCCGACCGTACCCTGCCATATAAGCGGCTGCTTGACAAAGCAGTGCGACGGATAAGGCGTTTGAATTTATCCGGGCGGCACCGCCCGGTTACACAAGCCTTGCAAACTCGTGGCAGCAAACACTGGATTGCCGTCCGGGCTATGCGAGCCATTTCACATACCGGGTCTGACAATCGCGCAATGGGTTTCGCCGAAGAAAACGGTCGCGTTTAGCTTCCGTTAGTTTTTGCGCAGGTGCTCAATTGTCGTCGCGTGAGGCCGGTGATAACGTAACGTCACATAGGGTCTCAAGGCCGCTGGCTGGGGGTTGGTGTGACTGATCTCGCACTCTGGCTGAATCCTCTAAACGGTGAGAATCCGTCGGGAGAGGACTTGCGCAACGACCCGGCTTTTCATGAGCTGGAGCGCCTGGCCGAAGCCCAGCTCAAGGTCGTCCACGATGGCGGCAACAAGACCTCGCAGACTACCGTCCCGGTAGACTGGCCGGCCGTTCTGGAAAAGGCGGAGGAATTGCGGCTCCGCGGCCGGGACTTGCGTCTGCTGGTTCTCGTCACGCGCGCTCTCGCCAATGAAGAAGGTCTGGCCGGCCTCGCCCAGGGGCTGGCGTTGATAGCGCGGACCTTCGAGCAGTACTGGGATACGATGCACCCGTCGCTGCGGACGGGCGCGCCGCGCGAGGCCGCCTTACGCCGCATCAACGCGCTGCTCGATCTGCAGAACGGCCAGGAAGGCTTGCTGGCGAACCTCAGGCAGGTGGTCTTCTTCTCTCCGCGCGCGATCGGGCCGATCAGCGGCCGGGACCTGGAACAGGCGGCGCTCGACGAACGCGTCATGCTGCAGGAAGCAGCCTCTGGCCTGGGGACCGCCGAAAAGGCGGCGCTGACCAGCGCCCACAACCAGCTGCTGAACCGCGTGCGCACCGGATGCGCGGCGCAAATCGATCAAGCGGCGGACGCAATGACGTCGCTGCTGGCCGACGCGCGTGCCGCGATCGCAGCCCTGGACGCGGTCGACGCCGCGCTCAACGCCCGTATCGAAGGCAATGGGGCCACCGTCCCGGAATTGAAGAAGTTCCTGCAGCGTTTGCTGACGACGCTGGAACGGAATTCCGGCGCCGTGGCGAACGGCGCCGCGAAGCCTGCTCCGCAGGCAGCGGAACCAGCAATGCCCGCCCGAAACGGTCATGGAGCCGAAACGATGGCAAGTGTGGCAAGCCCTTTGGAAGCGAGCACCGGTCTGCCGGACCGGATCAACTCGCGCGACGAAGTCGTCAAATGCCTCGACCTCGTCGTCGCCTTCTACGACCGCACCGAACCGTCGAGCCCAATCCCGCATCTCGCCCGGCGCGTGCGCCGGATGGTGCATATGGATTTCGTGGAACTGATGGAAGATCTCGCCCCGTCGGGGCTGAAGGAGTTCCGGCAGCTTGCCGGTGTCCCCGATCCCAAGAAGCCGGCCCAGAAGGATGAAAGGTAGAAAAGCATGCCAGCAGAGAGCAAAGCGAAGGTCATCGAAAGAAACCGCGCGCCGCGCGTGCAGATCGCCTACGACGTTGAAACCTACGGCAGCCCGACGACGATCGAACTGCCGTTCGTCATGGCCGTAATGGCCGACCTTTCCGGCGCTTCACAGACCAGGGAAGCGTCGAAGTCGGTCCTGGACCGCAACTTCGTCGAAACCGACGCCAACCGCTTCCCGAAATTCATGGAAGCGATGGGGCCGCGCGTGAAGGCGCGGGTGAAGAACACCCTGCCGCAGGCCGAGGGCCAGGAGCGGGACGAAGAGCTCATGGTCGATCTCACCTTCTCCAAGATGGGCGACTTCGCGCCGGACAAGGTCGCCGAGCAGGTCCCGCAACTGGCCGAAATCCTGAAGATGCGCCGTCAGCTCGAGGAGCTGCTCGGCTTCATGGACGGCCGCGTCGACGCGGAAAAGCGCATCGCGCAGCTTCTGAACAACGAGCCGCTGCTGAGCAAGATCGCCAGCCAGGCGATGGATGACGGCAAGGGCGAGGAGTAAGTCATGGCCGAACAGCAAAAGACCGCAGCCGCCACCGCCGAGGCGGAAGCCATCGATCTTGGCGAATTCAGCGGACTTCTGGAAAAGGATTTCAAGGTCAAGAAGGACGACAGCGAGAAGCTGCAGCAACTGGTGCGCAACCTGGCGCTTGCCGCGCAATCGCGCTCCGAGACCACGACCATCTCGTCGAATGCGATCAAGTCGATCAAGTCGCTGATCGCCGGCATCGACAAGATGCTGACGACGCAGGTGAACGAGATCCTGCATGCGCCCGAAGTGCGCGAAATGGAAGGCACCTGGCGCGGCCTCTGGTACCTGATCAACAACACCGAGACCGATACCAAGCTGAAGATCCGGGTGATGAACATCTCCAAGGAGCAGCTGGCCGACACGCTCGAAGACTATGAAGGCCAGATGTGGGACCAGAGCCCGATCTTCAAGAAAGTCTACACGGACGAGTATTCGATGCTGGGCGGCGAGCCGATCGGCTGCATCATCGGTGCCTACGAGTTCTCCAACCATCCGCGCGACGTCGGCCTGCTGCGCAACATTTCCGGCGTCTGCGCCTCGGCGCATACGCCGTTCATCGCCGCCGCCTCGCCACGGCTGTTCCGCATGGACAGCTGGCAGGAACTGCCGAATCCGCAGGACCTGCAGATGATCGTGAACAACCCGGCCTATGCATCATGGCAGTCGCTGCGCGAAAGCGAGGACGCCCGCTACATCGGCCTCACCATGCCGCGGGTGCTGGCGCGCCTGCCCTACGGCTCCGAAACCGTTCCGGTGAAGGGGTTCACGTTCGAGGAAGAGGTGGGCGGCGACCACAACAAATATGTCTGGATGAACGCTGCCTTCCCGATGGGGGTAAACATCAACCGCAGCCACAAGCTCTACGGTTGGGGCACGCAGATCCGTGGCGTCGAAAACGGCGGCACGGTGCTCAACCTGCCGGTGCACGCCTTCCCGACCGACGACGGATCGATTGCGATGAAATGCCCGACCGAGGTCGCCATCGACGACCGGCGCGAGGCAGAATTGGCGAAGCTCGGCCTGATGCCGATCCTGCACCGCAAGAACACCGACTTGGCGGCGTTCATCGGCGCGCATTCGCTGCAGGATGACGAGACGCGCGCCGGGCGTCTGGTCGACCCCGACGCGCAGTCGAACGAACGACTGAGCGCCAACCTGCCCTACCTTTTCCCGGTCTCGCGCTTCGCACACTACCTCAAGGCGATCGCGCGCGACAAGATCGGCTCGTTCAAGGAACGCACCGACATGGAGATCTGGTTGACCGAATGGATCAACCGATACGTGCTGGCCAACCCTGCCTTTGCCGACGACAAGGCGCGCGCCAAGCGCCCGCTCGCCGCCGCCGAGGTCCAGGTCGACAGCGTCGAAGGCCGGCCCGGTTACTACAATGCCCGTTTCTATCTGCGTCCGCACTACCAGCTGGAAGGCATCAACGCCTCGCTCCGGCTGGTGTCGGAACTGCCGTCGGTGAAGGGCTGAATCGTTAAGCAAAGTCATCTTGTTTCGTAGCGGTGGAGAAAGACAATGCCAGACAGAACCGATGCGCCTTCGATGAAGATCGACGGCTTCCTGAAAGTCCCGGACATCAAGGGCCCGAGCAAACGCGACGGCCATGAAGACGAGATCGAGATCCATGGCGTCGACTACAAGATGATCGCGCCCTACGACCCGAATTCGCTGTCGCGGCGCGGCCGCGTATCGATGGGTATGATCAAATTCTTCAAGCATTACGACAAGTCGTCGCCCTATTTGAAGAAGGCGCTGTTCGAGAACAAGGCGCTCGACGAGGTGGTGTTTTCGGCCCGCCGCACAATCGACGGCGAGACCAGCGATTATCTGGTCGTGACGCTCACCGACGCTTCGATCATGGAATACGACATGCGGCAGGCTCGCGATGAGGCAGACCTGATCGAGGAAGAAGTCAGCTTCGCCTACAAGAAGATCAAGTTCGTCTACGACAAGGACGACGAGATCGAAATGGACGTCTATGTCGGCAAGTGAGGCCAAGCGGCCTGGCGCGAAAGCGCAGCTTGCCGGCAGTTCCCGGGCAAAGCGCGAGGCGGTCCAGCCCTCCCTTTGGGATCGCCTCGTCAACGACTTGCCCGGGCTGACGTCGGAGATCGACGGGCTGCGCCGGCTGCTGGAAGAAGAACTCGGCGCCGAGCGCGTCGAGGCACTTCTAGCCGGCAGCGCGCGTGCCATCGATGCCGATGCTGAACTCACGTCCGAGCAGAAAAGGCGCCTTCACCGGCTGGTCTTCCAGACCGAGCATCGCACCGAAATCGAAAGCCGGGGCGTGGTGGTGTCGGCGCGTGTGCTGCGGGAAGCCGTCCGGCGCGACATCGAGGCCCTGTTCAACACCGAGCGTTTCGAGTCCGTACCGATGCTTTCCGACGCCGAGCACGAACAGCCCCTGGACGAACTGCCGCCACTCGCCGATTTTCCGGAAGTGCGCCGCAGCGTCGTCAATTATGGCGTGCCGTCCTTTTCGGGCCGCTCGTCGCGGGATTTCGACCGCGATACCCTGGCGCGCGAGATCCGCGCGGTGCTTGCCACCTTCGAGCCGCGTCTCAAGGAAAGCGCCACGACGGTCAATGTCACGCTTGGCGACAAGAGCGTCGGCCTCAAGATCGAGATCGACGCCGTGCTGATCATGACGCCGACGCCGGAACGCATGCGGCTGCGCACCACGATCAACCTCGACAACGGCTTGGCGCGAACCGAATTCAGGGATACCTGAGATGGATCGGGTCTTCGTGGAGTATTACGAAGAGGAACTTACCCATATCCGCGCGCTGGCCGCGGAATTCGCCGACATGCATCCGGCGGTCGCCCGCAACCTTTCCCTCGACACGGTCCCCTGCCCCGACCCTTATGTCGAGCGGCTGCTCGACGGGGTGGCCTTTCTTGCCGCGCGCACGCGGCTGAAGGTCGACGCCGAGCGCTCGCGCTTTTCGCGCGCCGTGCTCGACGTGCTCTATCCGGACCTGGTGACGCCGGCGCCGGCGGTGGCGATGGCCGTGCTGAAACCCGGCCAGCAGGTGCAGTCGATGATCGCCGGCCATGCCGTCGCGCGCGGCACGCGGCTGGTCTCCAGCCTGCATCCAGGGCTCTCGACGCGCTCGACCTTCACCACCGCGCAGGAAGTCACGTTGTGGCCGATCGCGATCAATTCGGTCAGCTATTTCCAGGACCGCAGCGCGCTGGCGGCGGCCGGCATCGCGCCGGTCGGCGGCGTGCGCGGCGAAGCGGCCTTTCGCATCGCGCTCGCCCGAACCGGAAAGGGCAAGCTCAGCGAATTGTCGCTCGACCGTCTCGATCTCTATTTCGCCGGGCGCACCAAGGCGCCGCTCATCTTCGACGCCATCTTCGGCGCCTGCTCGGCCGTCGGCGCGCGCGCGGAAGGCAAGACCAATCCGCTCACGGCGCTGCTCGAGCCCGAAATGATCGGCATAAGCGACGACGAAGCGCTGATGCCGCGCACCCGCCCGACCTTCGAGGGATACCGGTTGCTGCGCGAGTATTTCATGATCCCCGAGCGCTTCCACTACGTGCGGATCGCCGGCCTGCAGCCTGTGGTGCGCAAGTGCGATGGGGGACTAGAGATCATCTTCCTGTTCCGGCGTCCGGCGCCGGAGCTCGCCGATGTGACGGTCGCCGATTTCGAGCTGTTCGCAACCCCGATCATCAATCTCTTCGAACGCGAATGCAACGTCATCGAGATCGATCCGCGCCGGACGCGCCAGGTGCTGCACGCCGACCGCACCCGTGCGCGGGATTTCGAGATTTTCCGGATTACCCGGGTGGAAGACGCCGACGCGGAAGGCAGCGAGGCGATAATTCCCGAATTGTTCAGCCTGGGTCAGAACCGCGGCAGCGGTTGGGTCTATTCGACGGAGCGGCGCCCGCGCCGGGCAACGGAAGACGAGCGGCGCGACGGCCTGACCCGCACCTCCTACACGGGCGACGATGTGTTCCTCGCCATCTCGCGTCCGGCCGGCAGCCAGCCCAACCGGCCACTGAAGCGGCTTGACGTGATGGCGCTCTGCACCAACCGCGATCTGCCGATCCTGGACGACACGCCGGCGCTGACGCTGGAGACCGCCGATCCGGTGGAAGCGGTGCGGTTTCTGGGCGCGCTACGGCCGCCGCAGCCGGCGATCCCGGCGGCGCTGCCGGCCGGCGCGGAAGGCGAATCCCGCGCCGACAATCTCGCCTGGCGGCTGGTGGCGCAACTCTCGCTCAACTTCCTGAGCCTCGCCAAGGAAGGCCGCGGCGTCGATCCGCTGCATGCATTGCTCGATCTTTATGCCGACCGCGGCGATCCGAGCCTTGCCCGCAACGTGCACTCAATTACCCGCATCGACTCGCGCCCGGTCATCGAGCGGCTCAAGATCGACGGGCCGATGTGCTTCGGGCGCGGCACCGAGGTGACGTTGCATGTCGACCAGTCGGTGCTGGCAGGCCAAAGCTCGCTGCTGCTTTCGGCTCTGCTTGCGCGGCTCTTTGCCCGCCATGCCGGGATAAACGGTTTCGTGCGTACCCGTACGCGGCTGCTGCAGAAGCAGGAGGATGTGCCATGGCCGATGACGCCCGGCAATCGCTACCTGATCTAGCGCGGCCTGCGCCGAACGAAGGCGAGGCGCTGTCGGAGAGCTTCGACTTCTTCGAGCTGCTGCGCCGCCTGGAGCAGCGACGCGGACTGTTCGGCCATTCCGGCCAGGCCGACCGCGAGCCGGCAAGGCTCGGCCAGCATGTACGCCTGAGCTTCTCGGCGAGGGACGTGGTCAAATTCCAGGATGCCAGAGACAAGGCTCCGGCACGGGTGACCGTCGCCAATCTCGGCCTGCTCGGGCCGGAAGGGCCAATGCCTCTGCATCTGACGCGCTGGGTGCTCGACCGGCTGTCGCAGCGCTGGTTCACCGGCGCCGACGCCGAGCAGACGAGCGACACGACCTTCGTCGACTTCGTCAACATCCTGCAGCATCGCATGATCGCACTCTACTACCGCGCATGGGCCGACGCCCATCCGGCGGTGCAGGTCGAACGTTCGGTCGGCGGGCGCGTTCGCGCCATGCTTGATGCGATGGCCGGTATCGGCCTTCCCGGCACACAGGATCCCGAGCTCGATGTGGTGCGGCTGCGCCAGGCTGGATCGCTGGCCAACCAGGTCGACGGTGCGGAGCGGCTGACGCTGTTCCTCGCCACGGCCTTCAAGGTGCCGGTGCAGATCAAGGAATTCGTCGCCGCCTGGATCACCATACCGACGGCGCTGCAGAGCCGCATCGGCAAGGCCTATGCGGGGCTCGGCGGCGGGGCAACGATCGGCCCGCGCGTCTTCAGCCGGCAGAGCCGGATCGAATTGCGCATCGGACCCCTGAGCCTTGACGACTTCAAGTCGTTCCTGCCCGGAGAACGGCGCCTCGCCCTGCTCAAGAAGGCGGTGCGCGACATGATCGGGGAAGCGCTCGACGTCGATCTGCGCCTCGTGCTGGCGCGCGACGCCGTGCCTCCGCCGCGCATGGGAACCATCCAGCTCGGCCGAACCTCCTGGCTTTCACGCCCCGCCGAAGAGGGGGACGCCGACGATCTCAGGTTGCACACCGTCGTCGGCTGGCGGCCGGAAATGGCGGAGGCAGCCGCATGAGTCTGCTTCTGACCTTGGAACAAGGCCCGCGCTCGCAGGTGATCAGGCAGACCCGGCTGGACGAGGGCGAGTTGGTGATCGGCCGCAGCGCCGATGCCGGCTGGCAGATCGACGATCCGGACATGTTCGTCTCACGCGCCCACTGCAAGATCAGCGGCGGCCGCGACGGCTACTTCGTCACCGACACGTCGAGCAGCGGATTGTTCATCGACGACTCCGACAGCCCTCTGGGGACCGGCAGGTCGACGCGGCTGCAAAGCGGCATGCGGCTGCGCATGGGCGACTATGTGCTCCATGTCGAGGTCCAGCCAGGCGCTGGCCACACTTCGGTCGGTCAGGCGCCGATCGCCAACCATGCCGCGCCGGCATGGTCACCGCCCCGATCGCGGACGCCACCCAGCATCGGCGGCGACGACTTCTTCTCGGCCAAGGCCGACGAAGAGCCGCAGCGGCCGCGCCCTGCCGGGCTGCCGGATCCGTTCGAGCAACCTGTGCCCGGGGCTTACGATCGAGCTTCCAGCCAGCGCAGCTCGCCGGCCTTCGACGACCCGTTCAGCCTCGATCCGGTGGCGACGCCGGCCTCGAACGAAGAGCCTGGCCGATCGGATCCGTTCGGGTTCGGCGAAATGCCATCACGCAACGATACGGCCGAGCCCGCGCCGAAACCGTCCGGCTTCGATGACGATTTCAGCTTCGGGCCAGCCGCGACGCCCTCTTCCGGCAGCGGCACCGATCCAGCTGGTCGTGTCGAGCGCCCCGCCGAAAAGCCGCAAGCCGCTCGCCCATGGGAGATATCGGTGCAGGTGGCCGATCCCCCTGCTCCGCCGCCGCGCCCCGTGCCCAAGCCGCCCAAGCCATCACGTCCGACGCAACCGGCGCCCAGCGACATGGCGCTGCGCGCCGCGTTCCTGCGCGGCATGGGCATCGAGGAAGCCGATTTTCCCGGGCGCGACGCGATCGCCGAAATGGAAAAGTTCGGGCGGGAATACAGGCTTATGCTGGATGGCCTGATGCAACTCCTGCGCAAGCGCGCCGAGGAAAAGGGAAGCGCGCGCGTCGCTCAGACGATGGTCGGCGCCTCCGAGGTCAACCCGCTCAAATTCCTGCCGACGGTCGAGGATGTCATCGTCACCATCGTCGCGGAACGCAGCCCCGGTTTCCTCTCCGGCGAGGCGGCGATCGGCGACGCGGTGAAGGACCTCGCGCAACATCACGTGCGCGCGTGGCGCGGCGTGCAGGCAGCTCTGCGGCGCATGATCGACCGCTTCGATCCTGCCGCGATCGAGGAAGAGCTCAAATCCAATTCCGCGATCGGCAACCTGCTGTCCGGCGGACGCAATGCCAAGCTGTGGGAGCTCTACCAGAAACGCCACCGGGACATCGCCCAGAGCGCGGAATCGAGCTTCCTGGGCGAGATCGGCGCCGACTTCAGGGACGCATATGAAGAGGAGTAGGACATGATCGATAGACGCGAATTCATCGTTGCCATCGGCGCGACGGGGCTGCTTGCAGCTTGCCAGAGCGGCCCGCCGAAACCATCGGTCATATCGGTCAACGTGACCGGTGGCGCCGGCATGAATCCGGGTCCGGGCGGCGGCGACCGGCCGGTGACCGTGCTGGTGATGCGGCTGGCCAGCACCGGCAAGTTCAATTCGGCCGACTATTTCGCGCTGCAGGGCGATGCCGGCTCGGCGCTCGGCGCCGACCTGATCGGCTCGGACGCGATCTCGGTCGCGCCGGGCAAGACCGCGGCAAAGACCATCACGGTCGAGCCGAACGCGACGGCGCTCGGCTTCGTCGCGCTGATCCGCGAACCCGGCGGACGCAACTGGCGCACGACAAAGTCGGTATCGCCGGGGTCGAAATTCACCATCAATGTCAGCCTCGGCAAGGGCGGCATTTCCGCTTAGAGCATGATCCCAAAAAGTGGGAACCGGTTTTTGGAAAAGATCATGCTCCTGACCCAATCGACAGCAGATGGTTCCGTGCAGAGAGTAACGGCATGAGCGATGCAAACAGGGTGCTGTGGTCGGAGGGCCTGTTTCTCAGGACCCAGCACTTCCAGCAGCAGGACCGGTTCTTCGAGGGAATGGTGCGCGGCGCCTTGCAGGCCGGCCAACTCCATACGTTCGGTTTCCAGCAACTGACGCTCGACCAGTCGCTGCTCGATGCCGGGCAAGTCTCGATCGTGTCCGCCCGGGGCATCTTCCCGGACGGCACGCCTTTCTCCATCCCGGAGCTGATGGACGCGCCAAAGCCGTTGCAGGTGACGGCCGACACCGGTGCCGGACCGGTGCTGGTCGCCCTGCCGCTCGAACCGCCCGGCGGCGTCGGGTTCGATCCGGCGCATGCGACTTCGACAGGCGCGCGCTATCACGGCAAGATCGTCTCGGTGCGCGACGCCGTCCTGAGCGGTGCCGACCCGGAAGACATCGAAATCGCCCGGCCGCAAGCGATATTGCTTGCACCCGGAAAATCGGTCGGCGGCTATACCGCTTTGCCGATCGCCGACATAAAGGGTATCCGCGCCGATGGCGGCATCTCGCTCGATGAGACGTTCCTGCCGCCGACACTGATCACCGGCGCAGTCCATTGGTACCGGCAATTGCTGCAGGAGGTCGTCACCGGCCTCGACCAGATCGCGGAAGCGCATGGCAAGATGGTGATGGGCGGGGCCGGCCGCAGCGTGGAGGACCTCCTGATGCTGCACCTTGCCAACGCCGCGCGGCCACGGCTTGCGCATATGCTGGCGCAGGATGTCTTCCATCCGGCCGAGCTCTATCTCGAACTTGCCGGCCTCGCCGGCGAGATGGCCACTTACGGCTCGAGCTCGCGGCGGCTCGGCGAACTGCCCGCCTACGACCACATGGCGCCCGGCCCCGCCTATGTGGCACTGGCCGACGCCTTGCGTTCGCTCATCCTCAGCCTGCGCTACATCGAGCCGAAATCGCGGGCATTGCCGGTCATGCGGCACGCGACCAATGTCTGGAAGGTGCGCATCGACAACCCGAAGCTCCTGGTCGCCAGCCGCATCGTCATCCGTGTCGGATCGGAACTGTCGGAAGACGCGCTGCGCAAGATCTTCGTCAATCAGGCGACGGTCGGCGCCGCCGACCAGTTCGAAGGGCTGTGGAAGTCGCGCCTGCCCGGCATTCCGCTCAAGCCGCTCCATTCGCAGCCACGCGAAATCCCTTATGACGGCGACCGGCTGTGCCTGGAGCTCGACCAGAAGAGCGAGCATTGGGCCTCGCTGCTCGACGCCCCCGGCTTCGTCATCGGCGTTTCCGGTGTGCTGCCGAGCGAGCCGCAGGTCGACTGCTATTCGGTGAACAGGTGAGGCCATGAGCCGGGATGATCCTTTCGGACTGTCGGAGGATCGCGAGCGCACACGCATCCGGCTGACTGGTGCCGCGCCCCGCCCGATGGCGCCGCTGGCGCCTGGAGCGCCGGCAAAGAGGGCGCGCGCGCATCCCAACACGCTCATCAACATCTTTGCGCCGCTGCTCGAATTTGCACCGGAGCTCGAAAGTGCGCTAGCGCCCGAGAACCCGGAGGTTATGCGCACGCGCCTGCTCGACGAGCTGGTGCGGGCCCGCGACGCCGCGGTGGCGGCGGGCTCGTCGCTGGAGCGCGCCGACCAGGCGGCCTGGGCGGTGGCGGCGCTGCTCGACGATCTCGCGCTCAACACGCCATGGGGCGGCGCGAGCGCCTGGCCGCGCCAGCCGCTTGTGGTCATGCTGCGCGGCGACGTCGATGCCGGCACCCAGTTCTTCACCCGGCTTGACGAGCTGGAGCGTCACCCGAACCGCGACCGCGAGATGCTGGAGCTGCAGTATTACTGCCTGGCGCTTGGCTTCCGCGGCAAGTATCGGGTCCCCGGCCGCGCCGGCGACCGTTCGCTCAATGCCGTGCGCGTGGCCGCGGCGCGCTTCCTGCGCAATGCGGATGCCGAGGGCGCGCCGCTGTCGCCGAACTGGAAAGGCGTGATCGCCTCCGACGAGCCACAGCGCTTCATCGTGCCGATCTGGGTGATGGCGCTTGCCGCGGTTGTCGTCGCCGCGGCTGCCTATATCGGCCTGTCGATGGGTTTGAGCAGCCAGGCGGTCGAACTCTCCGCACTGGTGCGCACCCTGCCCCCGGCCTCGCGCGGCGACGTCACCCGCGCGGCGCCCAAGCAGGATGCTCCTGAACCCGAGGCGCCGCAGCCGGTCGATTTCGCGCTGCTGCCGGAATTCAAGGCCGAAGCACCGGACAACCTCAAGGGGGCGCTCAGCGGCACCGAGAGCGTCTCGCTGGCCAAGCTGATCATCCAGTCCTCCAATCCAGAGCTGTTCCAGTCCTCGCGACCGACGCTGACCGAAGGCTACGAGCCGCTGATCGCGTCGATCGCCAAGGTGATCGGGGACAACAAGGAGCTGATCGGAAAAATCACCGTCGTCGGCCATACCGACAATGTGCGCCTGCAAAAGTCCAACCCGTTTGCCAGCAACCAGCGGCTGTCGGAAGCGCGGGCCGAAACCATAGCCAAGCTTCTGGTGCAAGCCGGCGTGCCGCAGGAGAGTATCTCTTCCGAGGGTCGCGCTGAAACCGAACCGGTGGCCGATAACTCGACGCGCGAGGGCCGCGCGCTCAACCGGCGCGTCGAGGTCCTGGTCGAGAAGAGGCTCTGAGATGTTCATCCTGCGCTTCCTCTGGGCCGTCATCACCTCGCGATTCCTTTGGACGCTGATCGGCATTGCGCTGCTTTCGCTGTTGATCTGGGTATTCGGCCCGATCGTGCAGGTCGGTCCTTACGCGCCGTTCGAATCCGACAATGTGCGCATCGCCATCATCGCGGGGCTGATCATCCTGTGGCTGATCTGGCTGATCCTCGCGCAGCGCCGCGCGATCCGCGCCAACCGCATGTTCGTCGCCGAGATCGCGGCGCCCGTGGCGGAAAAGCAGCTAACCCCCGGCGAGGAGAGCGTCGCGGCGGTCGGCGCCAAGTTCGGCGAGGTGATGGCGGAACTGAAGCGGCGCAAGCTCGGCGGCCGCAAGTTCCTGCGCGAGATGCCCTGGTACGTGATCGTCGGACCGCCGGCCACCGGCAAGACCACGGCGTTGCGCCAGTCCGGGCTCAATTTCCCGATCGACCTCACCGATGATTTGCAGGGCG
This sequence comes from Mesorhizobium sp. Arg314, assembly GCF_053714275.1. NCBI lineage: Bacteria > Pseudomonadati > Pseudomonadota > Alphaproteobacteria > Hyphomicrobiales > Phyllobacteriaceae > Mesorhizobium > Mesorhizobium sp. Arg314. The sequence continues at coordinate 153,748 of NZ_JBSKBP010000001.1, forward strand.
TCGGCGGCACGCGCAATTGCGACTGGTTCTTCTCGGAGAACGCGGTGCTGATCGACACGGCCGGCCGCTATGTCCAGCAGGAAAGCCAGCCGGATGTCGACGCGGCGGAATGGCTGGGCTTCCTCGACCTTTTGAAGAAGCACCGGGGCCGGCGCGCGCTCAACGGCGTCATCGTCGCGCTGTCGATCGATGCGCTTTCGGAGGGAGACGAGGCGATCAAGGCGCATGGCCGCAAGATCCGCCGCCGGCTGGCGGAGCTGAACGATCGGCTGGAGATTCGCCTGCCCGTCTACCTGATGCTGACCAAGGCCGACCTGATCAAAGGGTTCGAAGCGTTCTTCGGCGGCTTGTCGACGACGGCGCGCGAGCAGGTGTGGGGAACGACTTTCCCGCTCGACGCGCGCGTCAACGCCGGCACGATCCAGACGGAACTCGCCAGGCTCGCCACCGAACTGGAGCGGCGGCTGGTGCCGCGGCTGGAGGACGAGGACAAGCTTGGCCAGCGTGCCGAGATCTTCCGCTTCCCGGCACAGTTGGCCAGCCTTTCCGAGCCGATCCAGGTGCTGATCGAGGCGATGTTCGGCGAAAGCCGCTACGAGGAGGCCGCCTGGCTGCGTGGTCTCTATTTGACCTCGGCGACGCAGGAAGGCGCGCCCATCGACCGGCTGACCGCGGCGCTGTCGTCGTCCTTCGGGCTGCCGCCGCGCCGCGCCATGCCAGCGGCGCGTGTCGAGAAACGCAGCTTCTTCCTGCGGAATCTCCTGACCGAAGTGATCTTCAAGGAAGCCGGCCTCGGTACATTCGATCCGCTGGCGCAGCGTCGCCGCGCCTGGATCTGGCGCGGGGCGGCCGCCGCCTGTGCGCTCGCTGCCCTGCTCGCCGGCGGACTGTTCACCTGGTCCTATCTCGACAACCGCAATGCGATTACCGAACAGGCTGGTCAATTCGAGGCGTTGCAGGCGCCGCTGACGGACGTAGCCGCCATGCCGGCCGCGGTCGAGCAGCCGACCATGGACGGCGCGCTGGCGGCGATGGATGCGGTGGCGACGGCGCGTACCGCACCGCCGGATGCCGTCCACAATCTCCTCGGCCCGACGGCTTCGGCGGAGTTGGTGCGCGCGCAGACCGACACCTACGACCATGCGCTGCGCAATGTGCTCGAGCCGCATATGGTCGCCCTGCTCGAAGCGACGATGTGGCGGCAGATCCGCGATCCGGATTTCATGCTCGGCGCGCTGAAGACCTACCGCATGATGACCGGCCTGTCGCAGATGGACACCGATTTCGTCCAGAACTGGTGGGTGAACAACCTGCCGCAATTCGCGCCGGCTCCGCCCTTCCCGACCGCGGACGCCGAAGAGCACCAGCTCGCCGCGATCCGCCGCATGGCGGTCGACGACAGCTACATCGCGCCGGACAAGGAGCTGGTCGCCGAGGCGCTGAAGACGGTGTGCACGATCTCGCTGCCGGAGCGCGCCTACAAGCAGCTGCTGGCAGACCCGGAAGTGGCAGCCGTCAAGGAATGGGTGCCGGCGAATTTCGCCGGGCCGAACGGCGCGAAGGTGTTCGCGCGCCGCTCCGACAAGACGCTGCGTGTCGGCGTTCCGGGCCCCTACACCTATGCCGGCTTCCATGACGCGATCCTCGACCGGGTCGAGGATGTCGCGGGCCAGGCGGCGCTCGACCGCGCGGTGTTTGCCGGCGGCTGTTCGGAAAATTCGGAGACGTCGGTCTCGGCGCTGTCGGAAGACATCCTGAAGCTCTATTACGACGACTATGTCGCGCAGTGGGATAGCTTCCTGCGCGACATGCGGCTTGCGCCGCTGACCGACCTCAACGTCGCCAGCGAGAATCTCAAGGATCTCTCGAGCGCCGACTCCGCGCTGAAGCGCCTGCTGACGGCAGTGGTGCAGGAGACCGACCTCACCCGCTCCGATGACGCGTCGGCCGACGACAAGAGCGGCGCCAAGACCGGATCGAAGCTCTTGAGCAAGCTCGGCAAGCTCGGCAAGGTGGTGACGACAGGCGCGAAGCTCCTGCCGCGCGCCGGCTCCGCCAACCAGGTCGATATGACCGGCAGCCTGGTGGCCGAGCATTTCAAGCCGCTCAAGGGCACGATCGCCCAGGTCGACGGCCAGCCGCCGGCGCTCGACGCCGCCGTCGTGGCGCTGACGGCGCTGTCCAATGTGCTGCAGACGGTAACCGCCAATCCCAATCCGCAGGATGCGATCAAGAAGCAGGGCGGGCTGGCCGAATTGACAGGCGCGGTCGCCAGGCAGGCGCAGATCCTGGCTTCGCCGATCAACGATTGGCTGGGCGGCATTGCCGGCGACACCAGCGGCCTGTCGCAGAAGGCGGTCACCAATGAGCTCAACGCCATCTGGCGGGCGGACATCCTGCCCTTCTGCCAGGCGGCGCTCAACAACCGCTATCCGTTCAGCCCCGACAGCGCGGTCGACGTCAATGTGCGCGACTTCCAACGCCTCTTCGGGCCGACCGGCCTGATCGATGCCTTCACCAACGACCATCTGATCAACTATGTCGACACCGCCAGCGAGCCCTGGAAATGGCGCGCCGATTTCGGCCTCGATCCGGCAGCGCTCGCGGCGTTCGAGCAGGCAAGGCATATCCGTAACGACCTGTTTCCCGGCGGCACCGGCCCGGTGATGAACTTCACGCTGGAGCCAAAGGACCTGTCGCCCAACGTGACGCGGGTAACGCTCAACCTCGATGGCCAGAATCTCGTCTATTACAACAACGCGACCAGGCCGCAGCCGATGACATGGCCGGGCAAGGACGGCACCGGCGTGATCTCGCTGGCCTTCCAGCCGGTCGACGGCTCGCCCGAAGTGATGCTCAACGAAACCGGCAGCTGGGCGTGGCTGAGAATGCTGCGCGGCGGCCGCTTCAATGCGACCAAGCTCACCGACGTCTACAGCCTGCGGCTCGGCACCAAGGGGATGTGGGCCGATTTCGAGCTCAAGGCGGCCAGCGTCGAGAACCCCTACACACTCGAAATGTTCAAGAAGTTCACATGTCCGCCGCAGATCTGAACACCGGCTTTTTCGGCAAGATTCCAGCGACGGGGGATTTCGTGGCCTGGAACCTGCCGCGTACCTTTATCGACCGCTGGGACCGATGGATGTCGATGGAACTGCGCGCGCGGCCAGAGGAGGGCGAGGAGGTTGACGACCGGACCTGGCGGTTCGTCATCCAGGGTGCGATTTTTGGCGAACAACCATGCGCAGGAGCCTGGCGTATGAGCCAGGACAAGGTCGGCCGCCGCTATCCGTTCGCCGTTGTAAGTGTCGGCGCGATGCCGGACACAGCGGATCCCTGGTTCGACGGCATCGCCAACATCGCCAAGTTGACAGTGAAGGAACTGTGGGACCAGCAACATATCACGGCGCGCCTGAAGGCGCTGGAGCCGCCAAAGGAATTTTCTACGATAAACCGCATCGTGTTCTGGACAGATGACTGGGAGGTGCGTGAACTCGCCTTCACCGACATTCACGACCTTGCGGACAACGCCCTGCCGACCATGCGTGCGGCGCGTGCCGTACCCCAGGAGTTCTGACCATGGGTCTTAGTGTCTATGCCGAGAAAATGGGCTTCTTCCATAAGGGCAGCAACGGCCAGGGCATTGCCCCCGGCGACGTGTGCCTCTCGCCGCCCTCCCCGCCGGCGGGTCCGGTTCCGGTACCCTACGTCAACATGTTGTCGTCGTCCGACCTGACTAAGGGCACCAAGAGCGTTAAGATCGATGGCGAGCCGACAGCAATCGAAAATGCGTCAGAAATCTCAACCAGCACCGGTAACGAGCCGGCCACCCAAGGCCTCGGCGCAGGAGTCATAACCCACAAGATCAAGGGAAAAGGCGTCTTCAAGCTTTGGTCGTTCACGGTGAAGGCGGAAGGCAAGGGCGTCGACCGCCATGGCGATACGATGGACCAGAATACCGCGAGCGACCCACCGCCCAACTGCGTCAACCCGGCTGCATTCAACAAGTTCCTGGCGACGTTGACCAAGGATCAGAAGACCACGAAGTGCGCGAAGAAATATGACCGTGTCGCACACCGTCCCGCACGTACCGACGACCAGGCGGCCAAGGTTAACGGCAAGGCCTGCTGGCAATGCAAAAAGACCAGACGGGGTCGCTATTCGAAGCTGGTTCCGACGCCTCCTTCGGGCGAAATGAAACAGGAGATGGTTCATGACCATCAACCGCCGCTCTGCGTAGCGTGGGAGATGGGCGGATGTAACATGCAAAAATCACCGGACGCATTCCTAGCTCATTTTTCGACGCCACAGTCGGTCAAGCCCCATTGTGGCAGGTGCTCAACGTCGCAAGGCTCCCCGGCAGCAAGCTACGCAAAGAACTTCGTCGACGATATCCCGGTGAGGATTGGGTGACGCGCCATGCGCAGCATAGAAGAAATCAGAGACAGCTATATCGGCGAACTGCTCGCTATCCAGCCCGAACTGGAGGATTGGTGGGATGACCTGATTGCCGATGAAGGGCAGGCCGTCTGGAAGCGCTGGCCGACAGGAATAGCGGGGCACCCGCGGGTAATGGCGATTTTCCGCAAGCATTATCTCGAGATTGTGGCCTGGAACAATGCGCAACGTCCCGAGGGTGACGAGCCAGGGGAGAAGTGGGGCATCGACAGCGGTGGCAAGAGCCAGAGTTTCGAGTGGCCCATCGAAATCCTCATCATCAACGTCCGGCATTTTGCGCCGGAGCTTCAACCAATCATCGATGGTTTGTGTTTCGTGCCGATGGCTATGAATCTCGAAGACGAGGTCGAATAATGCCACTGATCACGCGTTACAGTTCCGAACTCGGCATCAGGCGCTTGCTCGCGCAGCCTCGTGACGTAGCGTCGGCATCGGACATCCGTGCCGTTCACAATCACGACGAGGCTAGCCCGGCACACAGAACGTTGTTCGTCGAGTATGTGGCGGAGCTGAAGGAAGCCTACGACATCGCGGCCGAGTGGTGGGCCGATATCATTTCCACCGAGGAAGAACTTCAAGGCGGCCGCGAAAAGGCCCTCGAGAAGGCCTTCAATGACCGAATAGCAGGTGCCGCATCCAGCCCGAATGTGGTGTGGGTCATACGCCGCTATTGGTTGAAATGCGTCGCGGCCAACGCCACTGCCAGCGAGGGTGCAGGTGTTGCGGCCGAGATCTTCCTGCTGCAATGGCTTATCGACGCGGGCAATGAGGAGTTGGTCAAGCTGGTCGCCTGCATGCCGTATTGGCCGATCGGCCAGGACGAAAACGGCAACTGGTGCTGACCACATGTATGCGGTCTGGATCGAGAATCACACCCCGTTCGTTGCCAGCACCTTTGTGCAAGCAAACGCCGAGGGCAACGAAGTTTTCCTGGCCATTTTCTCGGCCAGCTTCGACATCCCGGAAGAAGCCACGCAATTTCAGCCGGCCGTCAACCAACTGCCTGTAAGCTTCGGCGACATATCGTTCGGCGACCCTGCCTGCTCGTCGGTCCGTTATGAAGGCGAGATCGCTTGGATCAAGCCGGGTGTCGACATCGTCTTGAACGGCCAAGCACATGCGCCGCGCGAGGGACGTGTTCATGAAATGCAGGTAGGGTTGAAGCTCGCTAGCATCCGCAAGGTGCTCAACGTGACTGGCGATCGCCTTTACGATGCGGGCGCCTATAGCCAGCCATATCCATTCGCCAGGATGCCCGTCATGTACGAACGCGCCTTTGGCGGGACCGACAACAAGGGGGGGACCGATCCACGTAATCCGCTTGGCGTCGGCTTCAATCATGCCCGCTCCGCGGACAAGGCCGTGAAGACGCATGCGCCCAATATTACCTATGCGAATGAACCTTTCCGCAGCCCATCCGATCATCCAAGGCCGGCCGGGTTCGGGGTGATCGGCCGCGGCTGGCATCCGAGGCTGCCGCTGGCGGGTACATATGACCAGGCTTGGATCGACAATCAGTGGCCGCTTCCGCCGACGGATTTCGATCCACGCTACAATCTATGCGCGCCAGCCGATCAGCAGCTGCAACAGCTGAATGGGGGCGAAGAAGTCAGCGTCATTGGGATGACGCCCGATGGTCGTTGGAACTTTCGCCTGCCGCGTGTCGTGGCGCCGATCCGTCTTCTTTACGACGACCGCACGGAGGATCGTGTCTTCCAAGTAGACACGGTTGTCATCGAGCCAGATTTGCGGCGCGTCACCCTGAAGTCGCGCTTGTCGATGGTTACCAAGCGGAACGCGCCGGCGCTGAGGGAGATCCTCTTTGGCCATGTTACACCCGCGTTTCTGCTCGCGCGGCGCAAGCGCAAGGCCTATCTCAGCCCACGCGGCGATGGCGGACTGATCGCAAGGAGGGCGACATGGCTGGGCTAAAGGCACCGATTTACGTCACGGGCGGTGGCGCGGTGACACCGGCTGGCCTCAATACGCGCCAGACAGTGGCGGCGATCCGCGCCAGTCTTTCGGCGTTCGAGCGACGCACACTCACCGATCCGTTCGGCGAAGATCAAACCGTTTCCCGCATACCTTCGCATTATTCCCTTCGCCTCACCGAAAACGCCTGGCTCACCAGCATGGCCGCGCGTGCGGTGGGCGAGGCGCTGCAAAAGGGCGGCGCAGCCGCCAGCGCCAGCGCCCTGCTGCTGGTGACCCCGGAGTCATTCCGCCAACATCCAGCCTTTTCGGAGGTGCCGGCCAGCGGATTTCTCGCGGGTCTGGAAAGCAGTCTGGGCGAAAGCTTTCATCCCTCCTCGCGGGTGGTCGACGGAGGCGCGGCGGCCTGCCTCGGATTGCTGGATCACGCGGCGCGCCTCCTCGCAACGCCGGGCGTCGAGCAGGTTCTGCTGGGCGGCGTCGACAGCCTCGTCAACGACAAGGACATCGCCCGATTGATGGCCGCCAGTCGCCTGAAGACCGAGGACAATGCGCAGGGCCTTGTGCCGGGCGAAGGTGCCGCCGTCATCTGCCTGCGCCGCGCGCCCGGTCGCGATTTGCCCGCCCAATGCGCCATTCACGGCGTCGGCGCCGCACTGGAGGAAAACTCGGTGCTGTCGGAAAACTACAGCCAAGGCAGGGCGTTGGTGGCAGCCTGCCGTGCCGCCATGGAAGGCAAGGGCCCGACGGAGTCCGACATTGCATTCATCGTCAGCAACGACAATGGTGAGCGTTATAGCGCCTGGGAGGGCTTGATAGGTCGTCCACGCTTCTACCGCTCGCGACGCGAAACCCTTCCAATGGCTTATCCCGCGATGACGATGGGCGAAATCGGCGCCGGCGCCGGCGCGCTCACATTGCTCATCGCCGCCGACAGCTTCGCTAAGTCCTATGCCCCCGGCCGTGTCGCCATGTGCGAAGCCACATCGGAAGCCGGCATGCGCGCCGCCGCGCTTGTGAGCGCAGTCGTCAATGCGTAGCGCTCTATGCTGTTTCACTAAATGGCAAGCGCTCTATCTCTTTGTTTACACGCAATTTCTGGCGGAGAGCCGCGTCACACTTTCTCCTGGAATTGCTCCAGGGCAGACTCTTGACCGGTCTTCACATCCACGCCGGAATCGGGCGTGAACGCCGCCAGTTGGTCAGCGCGATCTCGGCGTTGGCGAGCGCACTTCTCATGGCGTCAAGTTTCAGCCGCCGCATCGACTGAAATTTGTCGAACCTAGACGGGCCTCTCCCATCGTCCCACCAAGCTTCGGCCTGCGACGCGGAAGGCAGCGGCGTCGCCTCGACGGCCTCGAACTCCGGCCCGAGTTTTGCCGGGTCCGTGACGAACACATCAGTATCGTTAAAATCGATCTCGATCAGGTCGCGCAACGCGAGCCCCGCCGCATAGGCAAGTTCCGGCGACCGCATCTTCTCGATCAGCCATGGCACGATGACCACGTCACCCAGCTGCCCGCTCAAAGCCACTGCCGTTTCCCGCGCTGCCGCTGAGGAGACGCATTGCTGCCACCACGACCGCGCCTCGATCGGCGGCGTGGCCAGCAGCCGGATTTCCATGACTGCTCCCGCAAGCTCCGGATAGTCGACCAGCATCTTGTCGAGAACAGGTTGCGCCAGCCGCACTTGGCCGAGCAGACAGGCTGCTATCGCAGCTTCCAGGCGTTCCAGTCCGTCACGCGCTTCGAGGCACGCCGAAACCTCCGCGATTACATCCAGACGCCGTCGCGCGCCCGCAAGCCTCAGCGCCCTGCGGCGCACTTCGGCATCTCGATCGATCAGCAGTTCCTTGAGCCTAGGGCCGGGATTGACCCCGTGATGATGCAGCGCGCCGACAGCCAACGCACGCTCCATTGCGACCGTCGAATCCAGCCAGCGCGCAACAAACGGCTTCAACCTGTCCGGCGAGCTGCGAGCGACCGCGCCTGACAACGCCGACAGTCCGCGCCTCCCAAGCAATCTCGCACTCTCAAAGGCGAACTTGATGGCGGGAGCGGATTGCCATTCGAACGCCAAGGCCCCCAGCACGAACAATTCGGGTGGCTCCTGGTAGTCCGCTAAGCGAGCCATCACCAGATCCCACGCCGCCTGGCCGGCGGCGATCAATCCGTCAAGATTGGCGTCTAGCCGTTGGTCGATGCGGCCGATGTCGAAGGCGCCCATCACAGGGCCGTCGATCTCCCGCGCGCGACGGTGCCACAGGAACGCGGCATCCTCCACATGCTGATCGATAATCGCCGGGATCGTCGCAGTTCGATGCATGGACTTGTCAGTTGAGATGGACAGCCGCACCCCGCACGCGGTTCACGCCGCTTGCCTGGCTGCTCAGCTGACTGCCGCGAATCGAGATGCGGCCGTTCTTCTCGAGAATGATCGAGGCCAGGCCGCAACGCAGTTCGATGCGTTCCTTTGCGTTCAGCGTCACCGTTTCGCCGTCGCGCACAACCTGCACCTGCTCGCGCGCATGCACTGGATCCACAATGCGCCCGACGACCAACGGACGGCCGGGATCACCGCCTTCAAACAGCAGCGCAACTTCCGCGCCTACCGCCGAAGCGTCGAGACTTGCCAGGCTGCGCGCCTTGAGCGCTGTCTCGCCAGGATTGCCGACGAACACGACCAGGGGGGCGCCATCGTCGAAGCCGATCAACAACCCGATGACGACGCCCTCGATGCGTTGAACAGATTCTTCGCGCCCCTTAATTTCAGTTGTTGAAGACATTGCTACCCTTGATCTTGACGTCGCCGTCAGCTTTGACCTGGACATCGCCGCTGCCTTGGATGCGGATGTCCTTACCCTTGATGGAAATCGTTCCGTCCTTCTTCATGTTGATCGAAGCGTCACCGCATACCAGTGTAATCTCGTCGTCTGCATCGATCATCAGCTTTTTGCCGACCTTGATGGTGCTGTCTTCCGCGATCTGGATGCCGCTGCCTTTACCGACCTTGAGTGCATGAGCGCCGCCAACGTCGGTCGCATCGTCAGCACCGATGACGGTGGTCCTCGCCTTACCTATCTGCGACGACTGCGCCCCGCCAACCGCGAAACTCTGATCCGCGCCAACATTGACGGTCTGCGCCGCACCGATGTCCCAAGTGTCCGCGGTGCCAATGCTATGACTTTGACTGATGCCGACGCTCACCGATCGCGTCGCGCCAATCGTGTTCGTCTGCGAGGCGCCCACGGTCCTCGCTTCGGCGGCACCAACCGTATCCACGCGCGCGACACCCACCGTCACCGTCTGGTTGAGCCCCACCGTTTGCGAATGGTTGGCGTCGATATTCTCCGTCGAATTCGCTCCTATGTGGATCGTCTCGTTGGCACCGACCGTCAGCGAGCGGTTCGCACCAACCGTCTCTGTGTCATTGCTGCCGATGTTGGTTGTCTGATTGACGCCGACCTTGACCGTCTTGTTGTTGCCGACGTCTTCATCGAGGTTATGACCGACGGAGTGCTTGGCGTCGTGGTCGATGCGGTCGGACTGGTCGTGCTGGACCGTCTTGTTGCGATCATGCTTGATCAGCAGGTGATGGTCCTTCTGGGCCTGGAAATTGACCAGCTCAGAACCGGCCTTGTCCTCGAACATCAGTTCGTTGTAACCGCCGCCGCCTTTCGAGGAGTTGGATTTCCAGCCCGATTGCGTCGCATTGCCCGGCAGCGCGTAGGGCGGCATCTCAGCAGCATTATAGACGCGGCCGGTGATGATCGGCAGATCCGGATCGCCTTCGATGAAATCGACGATGACCTCCTGGCCGATGCGCGGGATCTGGATGAAGCCCCAACCGCTGCCGGCCCAGGTCTGCGAGACGCGCACGAAGCAGGAAGAATTCTGGTCCTTCTTGCCGAGCCGGTCCCAGTGGAACTGCACCTTCACGCGCGCATATTTGTCGGTGAAGATTTCCTCGCCCGAGGGGCCGACGACGGTCGCCGTCTGCGGCCCACGCATGATCGGCCGCGGCGTGATGCGCGGCGGCCGGTAGGGCAGTTTGGTGGGTGCCGCGCCGAGCACCACCTTGAAGTTCTCGCTGTGAGCTTCGTTCTGGGTTCGATAGCCGGGATCGAACAGCCGGTACTCGGCGCTGACCACCAGATAGTCCTGATTCTGGTCGTCGCGCGGAAAACTTTCCAGCGTGAACTTGCAGCCGGAGAAAAGACCGCGCACGGTGCCCACCGCCGTGCTGTGCTGGTGCACGGCCTGAAGTTCCTCGCGACGGATTCCCGCAATCTTGTCGCCCCGCCCGACATCGAGATGCGCGCCGGGCTGGCGGTAGTTTTCGCCCGAAGCCTCCTTGTGGCCGAAGGGCTGGGCGGATTTCGCCATCAGATCCGCACCGGGCTTCTCGAAATCATAATCCGTGTGGGCATAGGCGCCCGGTCGCACCGCGCTGCCCGGAATCCATTCGGTAATGTATTCGACATCGCGCCGCGAGCCGTGGCCTTCGAAATTGTAGAGCACCTTCTCGTAACCGGGCGCCGGCTTCAGCTTGCTCATCGCATCGCACAGCACCAGCGTGTGCTTGCCCTCGTCATGCTCGAAGAAATAGAAGATGCCTTCGTGCTCGAGCAGCCGCTGCACGAAATCGAGATCGCTCTCGTCGTACTGCACGCAATATTCGCGCGAGGGATAGGACCCCTGCAGCCGCTTCTCGAATTTGGCGATGCCGTATTTCGAGAATATCTTTTCGACGATCTCCACCGCCGTCATGTTCTGGAAGATACGGCAGTCGGTGGTATTGCCGAGGAACCAGAGCCATGGCCTGACGGTGGCCTCGTAAAAGGCCAGCCGGTCCTCGATTCGGGTAAGCTTGAAATCGGAAACAAGGCCGCTGAACCAGCGCTTCGGATCGGATTCGCCCTCGACCGAAACGAGGCCGCCCAGCATCTTCAACGGATCGACGTCCCGGTTCTTCGAGACGAAGCCAACGGTATAGGCGAAACAACGGCTGACCTCATCGCGGCCGATGAGATGGGTGAAGGTCAGGTCGGCGCCAGCCAGCGTCTGCACAACCGTGGCACGTTCGTTCGGCATGGGTCGTGCCCCTCCTCGACGCGGCCGCCAGTGTGATGGTTTGAAGCCCCCGCTCTATTAACTGCATCACGTTCGGGAGCGTTCGAATTCACCGCACCGTAGGGTGCCAGCCTAGCACATGTTTGATGGAGGCCAAATAAAAGCGATGGCTAAAGCGCGTCGCGCTGAAACGGATCCAGGCGACGCGCTTTTAGGTCTTTGTTTCGATGAATGTCGCTGTCCCAGAACCGCTGCACACTTCTGGGCGACATGCACTAAACCGCGCCCGTGCACCGGTGTGAAACGCTCCTCTCCCGCTGGGCTTGCAAGCTGCTAGAATGCCGGAGCAATTCCGGGATAGGCGCGCAGCGGCTTTCCGTCCGAAATTGCGTGAAAAAGTAAGTATTTATTGACCAAGTTTGGCGACGCTTCCGGATGTTCATCTCTCTCCAGATCAGCAATGTCGACAGGTTGCCAGCCGGCACCACCGCCAGCTACGCCGCCCGCGATCGCAGCTTCGAGATCGGCCGCGAGAATTGCGACTGGACGCTGTCCGATCCTGAAAAGTTCATCTCGGGCCGGCATTGCGAGGTCCGCTACCAGGCCGGTTCGTTCTGGCTCTACGATGTCTCGCGCAACGGCACTTTCGTCAACGGTTCGAGCCAACGCATGGCCGGGCCGCATCGGCTGGCCCAGGGCGACCGGTTGCTGATCGGCCGTTATGTCGTCGGCGTTTCGATCGAAGACGAACGGGCCGCGACCGGTCATCCGCAGGCCAGGACCGGCTCGACGCAACGTGAGCCGCCACCCTCGACCGGCCGCCCCCTGGATCTTGGCCACGAGCCATTCTCCAATCCGATGGAGCAGCGTCCAACCGAGGCGGCGCCGGTGTCGACATCCTCGGCGCTGCAGCCCGGCCCGGCGGCAGCCGCCGCCAATCGGCCCGCGGAAGCCGACGCGATGTTGCGCGAGATCGCCAAGGCGGCCGGCATCGCGCCGGAATTGCTGCAGTCGCGTGATCCGCACGACGTCGCCGCCGAGATCGGCGCGGTGCTGAGGACCACGGTCGAGCAACTCTCACTGCTGCTCAAGGCACGCGCGGCGGCCAAGGTGCTCGCCAAGAGCGCGCACCGCACGATGATCGGCGCCGAGGACAACAACCCGTTGAAATTCGTGCCGGGCACCGACGACATATTGGAGATCATGTTTGCCAAGCGCAGGGCCGGCTATCTCGATGCCAGGCATAGTATCGAGGATGCGTTCCGAGATCTGAAGACGCACGAAATCGCCACCTACGCCGCCATGCAGGCCGCGCTGTCCCGGCTGCTCGACGACCTGTCGCCGGAGGCGATCGCCAAAAAAATTCCGCCTGCGTCTTTCTCGTCCAGGAAAAGTCAGGCCTGGGATGCGCTTGTCGCGACCTGGCGGACGATGGAGGACAGGCACGAGAACGGCATGCTGGATGTCTTCCTCGCCTATTTCGCCGAAGCCTACACCAAGGCCGACAAGCAGAAATAGCCGCACGGGCACGGGCCGAGCCAACTGTATGTGACGAGCCTCATAGAAGAAGCCGCCTCTTCGATCATCTTGCTTTCCGAATTCAATCGGCGGCCCGTTTCAATTGGATGCCCGGGCGATTAGAATGCGCAGGGACGCTTGCCTGGCGGGCAAAGCGGCGTGGCTTGGGGCGTGTGCAGCGATGTCATGTTTCGGCGAAATGAGCCTTTCCATTCGGCCCGCCGCCGGGGCTCAGCCTGAAGCGCGTTTCCCATCCGACCGAAGAGATGCTCGTTGCGCCGCGACAGTGGGTCGTCGCCGATGAGCTCGAAGGACGATTCCTCCAGGCCGGCGGACAAAACCGTGATCCGCGCGCCGCGGCCAAAGCAACGACCGCTTGCGGCTCCCGAGAGGTCCGGTCCGGAAGGCGTGCAGCCCGCTCCATCATCCACAAGGGAATCGACGGTGTTCGATCCCGGTGGCGGCCGGCAGATGCCGCCCGGCTGGTCGTCCGGAACCGTGCTCTTTCAAGGGCCTACTCCGGGAGCAGCCGCAAATGCGACGCCGGGGTTGCAGCAAGATGTCCTGCTCAACGCCGCCAGCGGCGTGAAATACGCCGCGGCAAATCCGCTCCTAGCCGCCGCGGCACCGCTGCTGATGCTTTTCGGCCAATTGCGGCTGATGCCGGTCGAACGGCAAGCGGCACCGTTGGCGGAGCATATGGCCGAAGCGATCGAGACCTTCGACCGTACGATCGCGAAAGCCGGCATTGGCGAGGAAGACGCGCGGATCGCCAAATTTGCCCTTTGCGAAACCGCCGACGACCTTGTCGGCAATTTGCCCTGGCCGAGCAAGGACAGCTGGCTTCAGCACAGCCTGGTGGCGCAGTTCTTCCACACCCAACCGACGGGCACCGGCTTCTACGAAGCGCTGAACAAGATCCTCGCCAAGCCGGAAGCGCATTACGACCTGCTCGAACTGATGCATGCCTGCCTGTCGCTTGGGTTCGAGGGCCAGTATCGGGGGCTGGCGGGCGACCGAAACACGCTCGAACGCGTCCGGCGCGACGTCTACGACACGCTGCGCTACTTCAAGCCTCGCGCCGCCGACGACGTGTCGCCCCGCTGGCAAGGCATGGCGGCGGCGATGCCAAAGCCAAGGGCGCGGCTGCCGCTCTGGGCGGTCGCGGCCGCAGCGGCGACCCTGGTGACAGCGGCCTTCTTCGGACTGCGGGTCATGATCACGGACCAAGGCGACGCGACCGCCGGCGAGTTGCTGACGCTCAATCCGTCGACGCCCGTCACCATCGAGCGCGCCAGCGTGGCGCCGCCCGCCGAACCGGTGCAAGCCAGCCCGCCACCGCCCGCGGTTCCAGACACCACCCAGATCGATCGCATTCGCGCGGCACTTGCCAAGGAGATCGCCGGTGGTGGACTGAGCGTCGGCGAGAAGGGCGAGTTCATCGTCGTCGAGATCAGCAACCAGCTTTTGTTTGCGTCCGGCCAGGCGGACCTGAAGCCGCAATTCCAGCCGATCGCGGCCGACATCGCTACGACACTCGATGCCGAACCCGGACCGATCAAGATCGTCGGCCACACCGACAATGTGAAACCGAAGAAGTCGAGCACGTTCAAATCCAATTTCGATCTTTCCGTCGGCCGGGCGAAAGCCGTCCAGGCTATGATGGCCAAGCAATTGAAGGATCCGTCGCGGCTCAGTGTCGACGGCAAGGGCGAGGACGAGCCGATCGCCGACAATGGAACGGCGGACGGCCGCGCCAAGAACCGCCGCGTCGACGTCATGATCCCGAAGGAGGAGACGCTGTGAGCGGGTGCCGCGGAGCACGGCACTGATGGGCTGGATGCTGCGCATCTTCAGCTTGGCTGCGCTCGCCGGTTTCTCGGCGGCCGTCTGGTACGCCGGGCCGCTGATCCGCTTCGCCGATACACGCCCGATTGGGCCTGTGTGGCTCAGGGCCACGATCATCGGCGTCACCGTTGCGGTGCTCGCGCTGTTCTACGGGCTTCGCTTCTGGCAGCGGCGCAAGGCGCAAAAGGCGCTCGAAACGGCCATCGTGCGCAGTGATGAGCGCAACGACGATTCACAGGTGCTTGAAGCGCGCATGAGCGAAGCAATTGCGACGCTGAAGCGGACGAGCGGCAAGCGCAATTTCCTCTATGACATCCCCTGGTACATCATCATCGGCCCGCCGGGCGCCGGCAAGACGACGGCGCTGGTCAATTCCGGGCTGAAGTTTCCGCTTGCCGGCTCCGGCAGCGCGCAGCCGGTGGCCGGCGTCGGCGGCACGCGGTCCTGCGACTGGTGGTTCACCGACGAAGCGGTGCTGATCGATACGGCCGGCCGCTACACGACGCAGGAGTCGGATCGCGAGCGCGACAAGGCAAGCTGGCTCGCATTCCTGGGATTGCTCAAGAAACATCGCACCATGCAACCGATAAACGGCGTGATCCTCGCCATCAGCGTTGCCGATCTGGTCGGCTTCGACGACCAGCAGCTCGACGCGCATGTTACCGAAATCAGGAGCCGCCTGCGCGAATTGCACGAGACGCTGAAGATCAAGTTCCCGGTCTATCTGCTCTTCACCAAGGCAGATCTCGTCTCCGGCTTCATGGACTATTTCGGCGATTTCGACGAGGCGCGCAGGCGCAAGGTATGGGGCGCGACATTCCAGACCGCCGATCGCACCAAGAACATGGCCGGCGAGGCGCCTGCGGAATTCGACGGGCTGGCGAAGCGGCTCGCCGAAGAGGTTGCCGACCGCCTGCAGGAAGAGGCCGACCCCGTGGCGCGGATCGCGCTGTTCGGCTTCCCAGCGCAGTTCGGGGCACTGAAGGACCGGATAACGCAGTTTGTCAGCAGCCTGTTCGACACCTCGCGGTCACAGGTCAATGTCAGCCTGCGCGGGCTCTATTTCTCGTCGGGCACCCAGGAAGGTACGCCCTTCGATCAGGTGCTGGGCGCGATCGGCCGCAGTTTCGGCAGCGCTTCGCAAGCGCATCTTTCCGGCGCCGGCAAGAGCTTCTTCCTGCACGATCTGCTGGCCGATGTGGTCTTCCCGGAATCGGGCTGGGTGTCCTTCGACAGGGCCGCCGAGCGGCGCGCCAGGCTCGCCAGGTTCGGCGGCCTGGCCGCGATCGCGCTGGCGGCATTCGCGGCGCTCGGCGTATTGGGCCTCAGCTTCTTCGCCAACAAGTCGCTGATCGCCTCCACAAGGCAAGCCATGGCGCACTATCGCGACAGCGCCGATTCCCTGCTGAAGAGCACGACGGTGACCGACGTCGATCTCGAAAACGTCATCGATCCGCTCGACCAGTTGCGCAACCTTCCTGCCGGGTTCGAAAACGGCGACCAGGGAAAGCCGATCGAGGAGACGTTCGGGCTCAGCCAGCGGGAGAGGCTGCTGTCGGCCTCCAAGACGGCCTACCGGCAGGCGCTGGAGCGGACTTTCCGCTCCCGGCTGCTGGTGCAGGCCGAGCGGACGATCCAGGCCAAGATGGCCGATCCGATCGCGCTCTACGAGCCGCTTAAAATCTACCTGATGCTGGGTGGCAAGGCGCCGAAGGTCGACGACGAGCTGATCGTCTCCTGGATGCGGCAGGACTGGGAAGAGAACCGCTATCCCGGCGAAAACAATCGCGAGGGTCGCGCACAGCTCGAAAAGCATCTGCGCGCCATGCTTGCGCTCGACGACGCCTATGACCCGGTCTTCGAGCTCAACCAGCCGCTGGTCGAGGCCGCGCAGCGATCGCTGGGGCGCATGAGCCTCGCCGACCGCGCCTCGGCGCAGGTCAAGTCGGCCGTCTACGCGGCAAGGCTGCAAGATTTCTCCGTCGCCGCGAAAGCCGGTCCGGAAGCGCAGCTGTTGTTCGAGCGCGCGGACGGCAGCGAGCTTGCCGATCTTCGCGTCCCCGGCCTTTACACGCGCGCCGGCTTCAATCGCTTCTTCCTGCCGCAGCTCTCGCGCATTGCGCAGATGCTCGTCGACGACCGGTGGGTGCTCGGCGGCGGCGGCGAACAGGGCGGCATCGACCAGGACCTGCCCAAGCTCGGTCCCGAGCTCATCGACCGCTACGGCAAGGAGTTCGCCGCCGCCTGGAACGGAGTGCTCGACCAGCTGAAGCTCAAGGCGATGCTGAAGGACAAGCCGCAATATCTGGCGCTCTCCGCCGTCGCCTCGCCGGACTCGCCTCTCGAGCAGCTGTTCACGGCGATCGCCGATGAGACCGCATTGACGAAGGACGCAGCCGCCGCCGAGGGCGAGACCGCCACGGCGCAGCAGGATCCGGCCGGCATGGCCAAGGGCCTGGCCCGCATCGGCCTGCAGATCGCCGGCGGCAAGTCGCAAAGCCGCGCCGGCGCAAGCTCGACCGTTGCACAGAATGCCGGCGCGAGCGTCGAGGCGCAGTTCCGGTCGTTCCAGGCGCTGATCAGCGGGGCCGCCGGGCGCCGGCCGCTCGATGCGCTGACGCAGAATTTCCACGACATCTTCCAGAGCCTGAAGCTCTCAGCCGACGTCCCCTCGCAGACCGAACGCGTCAACGCCAACCTGCAACTGCAGATCTCGACATTGCGCGCCAATGTCTCGCGCCTGCCCAAGCCGCTGGCGCGCATGGTCAACGCGGCGGCGGACGAGTTCGAGGGCAATGTCGCCGAGACCTCTGTCGCCAACCTCAATCAGAACCTCGACCAGACGGTGACGCGCGCCTGCGAGGAGGCGGTCAACGGCCGCTATCCCTTCGCCAGCGACGGCACCCAGGACATCTCGATGGCGGATTTCGCCAAGCTGTTCGCGCCGGGCGGCCTGATGGACCGCTTCTTCGCGCAGAATCTCGCGCCGCTGATCGACATGACCGGCCAGGAGTGGACCTGGAAGCAGGACGCGCGTTCCAGCCGCGACCTTGCGAAATCGACCCTGAAGGCGTTCCAGTCGGCGGCGGAAATCCGCAGCGCCTTCTTCCCTTCCGGCGGCTCGGCGCCGTCGGTGTCGATCACCTTCACGCCGTTCTCCCTGAATGGCGATGCGGACGGCGCGGTGCTCAACATCGATGGCCAGACCGTACAGAGCAGCCAGGCCGGCAACGCGCCAAGCACGGTGACGTGGCCGAACGGCACAGCATCGGCCTCCGCCAGCCTGCGCCTTGTGCCGGAAATGCCCGGCCGCGAGTCCGCGCTCAAATTCGAAGGACCGTGGGCGTTGAAGCGGCTTTTCGACAAGGCGACCATCACCGGCGACGGCGCCAACACCGAAGCCCGTTTCGTGATCGGCGGACGCGATGTCGCCTACACGATCCAGGCCGGCTCGGGGGCCAATCCCTTGCTGCTGCCGGCTTTGTCCGGCTTCAGTTGTCCGAAGGCGTTCTGAGATGTCCGGCTCCAGTCTTCATTTCGATACTCTAATGTACACGCTTGTGGCAGAGTGGCCCGGGCACGCGGCCCATGGCTGGTCACAGAGGACGCCTGCTGAGCGCTTGGTGGCAAATTGAGCACTGTCGCCCTCCCCATCGAGAGCTTCGGCGTGAGCCACAAGGGCTGCGTGCGCGACCACAACGAGGACAATTACCTCATCGAACCGCAGACCGGCCTGTGGGTGGTGGCTGACGGAATGGGCGGGCATGAGGCAGGCGAAGTCGCCTCGGCCAGCATCGTCGACCACCTGGCGACGATCGGCATTGCCAGTTCGGCGCCGGATCTTCGCGCCCGTTTCGAGGACCGGCTCAGCCGCGCCAATGCCGAGATCCGCGACATATCGCGATCGCGCGGCATCACCATCGGCTCCACTTTCGCTGCCCTGCTTGCCATGGATGGGAGGTTCGCCTGCCTGTGGGCCGGCGACAGCCGCATCTATCTCGTCCGCAACGGCTCAATCTTCCAGGTCTCGAAGGATCATACCGAGGTGCAGGAATTGCTCGACCGCGGCATGATCAGCGCGGAGGAGGCGCTCACCTGGCCGCGCCGCAACGTGATCACGCATGCGGTCGGCGTCAGCGACGAGTTGGAGATCGACTTCCAGCAGGGCGAATTGATGCCGGGCGATGTCTTCGTTCTGGGCACCGACGGACTGACCGCGCATGTCAGCGACGCCGAGATCGAGGCCGCGGTCAGATCCGCCACGCCGCGCGCGGCATGCCAGAACCTGCTGGATACGGTGCTGGCGCGCGGCGGAACCGACAATGTGACCATCGTGCTCGTGAAGATCGGCGGGCACAACGGCGCGCACCATTCGGATCGGTCCGGAGCGGAGGCCCTGGCCAGATGAGCGACGACGACAAGACACGGATATCGACGAACGTCACCTATACCGGTGTCGGCACGCAACTCAGCGGCATTTACGAGCTCGACGAGAGGATCGCATCCGGCGGCATGGGCGAAGTCTATCGCGGCCACAACATCCAGACCGGCGACCATGTGGCGATCAAGATCGTGCTGCCCGAATTCGCCCGCGACCAGACGATCCTGTCGCTGTTCCGCAAGGAAGCGTCGATCCTCAACCATCTGTCGCATGACGCGGTGGTCCGCTACCACGTCTTCACCATCGATCCGGGGATCGGCCGCCCCTATCTTGCGATGGAGTTCGTGGACGGCCAGTCGCTGTTCGATGTCATGCGGCGCGGGCCGATGCCGGGAGACGATGTGCGTCGGCTTTGCCATCGCCTGGCATCGGGGCTCGCAGCAGTGCACCTGGCGGGCGCGGTTCACCGCGACCTTTCGCCAGACAACATCATCCTGCCTGGCGGACGGGTGGAGCGCGCCAAGATCATCGATTTCGGCATCGCCCGTTCGGCGGCCGTTGGCGGCGAAACGCTGATCGGCGGAAAGTTCGCCGGCAAATACAATTACGTCTCGCCGGAACAACTCGGCCTCTATGGCGGCGAGGTCAGCGAGCAGTCCGACATCTACAGCCTCGGACTGGTGCTTGCCGCGGCATTGCGCGGAAAGCCGCTCGATATGAGCGGCTCGCAATACGAGGTCATCGAGAAACGCCGGACGGTACCGGACCTGTCGGATATCGATCCCGATTTCCACGAACTCATCGAAGCGATGCTGCAGCCGGATCCGCGCGACCGCCCGGCCAGCATGACCGAGATCGCCAGGGCAACGCGCGGCGAGGATCTCGAGGCGACATTGCCGCCGCCGGTATCGTTTGGCGCACGCGAACGCTCGGGCCTGCCGCGCGCCGGCTGGACGGCGCCGCCCGACTCCAAGCCCCAGCCGTCCACGCCGTCCGGCGAGCCGCGTTTCGTTGAGCATGTGCGTCCGGCGCATCTGTCGGACCCGCGGCCCGCGCCGGCGGCCGCTCCGGCCAGCGCGCCCGCACCGGCTGCGCCGAAAAAGGCTTCGCGCATGCCCGCCATCGCCGGCGGCGTCGCGGCGCTCGCGGTCCTGCTGGGGGGCGGCGTTTATTTCAGCGGCATCCTGGCGTCTCCGCCGGCGGCGGAAAAATCCAAGCCACTGACGCCGAAGCCGGTCGCGGAAGCAGCCAAACCAGCGGCCGAAGCGCAGCAACCGGAGGCGCCGAACCCTCAGCCGCAGGCGCCGACCGTGCCTCAGCCGGAACCATCAAAACCTGACCGCGCCGCCACCATCGAAACGGCGAAGCCACCTGCCCAACCGGATGCGGAGGTCAAGACGCCCGTCGAAAAGCCGACGCCGCCCGCCACTCAGCCGAAGAGGGAGGCCAACAACCAGGTGCAGGTTCCCCAGGTCGAGACCAAGCCTGCACAGCCGCCGGCAGAGCAATCGCCGACACCGGCGCCCGCGCCCGCAACGAAGGCCGCGGAGAGCCCGACGCCGGCGCAGCCGGCCGGCGAGCCGCCGGCGGTCAAGACACCGGAGCCAAGCCAGACGGCTGAAAACAAGCCTGTGCAGGAAAAAAATCCGCCGGCGGCCAAGCCCAGCGTAAAAGACCTCGTTGACATGCTTTCCAAGTTGCCCAAGCCGAAGGCTTCCAGTCCTCCGGCCGCGCAAAGCCAGGCACCGGCGCAGCCGACCACCCCGCCGGCCGAGCCAGAGGCACGGACCCCAGCAGCCAGCCAGCCGCAAACGCCGATCGCGCCAACACAGCCGGCGCAGCAACCGCAGCCGCCGGCGACCAAGCAGCCCGACAACACCGACGTCGCCATCAATGTGCCCAAGCCGGCGCTTCCGTCACCAGAACAGGAGACAGCCAAGTGGATGGAGCGCCGCTCCTGGGTACGCGATTTCAGCGGCGGCAGCTGTTTTTACGCGAACGTGACATCAGGACCCGGCGCTTCCCCCGCGATCGAGGGATTCGGTGAGGCGGTCCAGCCCTTCGAACAATTGCTCAACGATTTCCAGTCCAAGTTCCATATCGAGCCGGACATCAGCGTGCGCCTCATCAACCCGCCCCAGTGCGGAGTACCCACCTTCCTTCGCTTTCTCGACCGGAACTCGGCTGAAAAACCAAAGCTTGTCCTCGACCGGACGTCGGTCCCGGACGGCTCGCCGGTCAGCGGCGCGCTGTATACGGGCGGCGGGCTGATCTCGAACATCATGCTGATCGACCACAAGGGCATCGCTTTCAATCTCGACGATCGCATGGTGCCGCAAACCGACAAGGTGACCTTCAACATCCCGATCGGCCTTGCCGCCCCGGATAAGGCGGCCGGCAAGGCGGTGCCGCAGATCATGCTGGTGATCACCGGGCCCAAGGACGTCCAGGCCGCCATGTTCTCAAGACCGACGCCGGCCTCGGAGCTGTTGCCCAGGATCCTCGAGGAGATCGAGGCCGACGGATCGCAGTTCTCCGCCACGGCCACATATTTCCGGCTTGGCGGATAGCATGAACGCCGATGGACCTTCGCCGCTCGCGTTCATTGTGCCAGTCCTCGCCACGCAAGCAGCGTAGCCGGCTCCGATTCCCGCCTCAAGCGGTTCATCGTTTCACGGAAACGCTGAACCGCTCTATCTCTTTGTTTTTACGCAATTCCGGACGGAAGGCTACGGCGAAGGCGCCGAGCCTAACAGCTTCACACTTTTCCTGGAATTGCTCCAGCTTCCCGGGCCGCATGACGCTTGCCGCGCTTCTCGGCGCGGCACTGCTGTCAATCCTGTCGCCCAGCAAGGCGCATGCCGAATTCACCGTCTGCAACCAGACGCTCGACGTCGTCAATCTCGCCGTCGGACAGAAGGTCGACAATGGCGACCAGACGGACGGTTGGTGGACGATCGGCGCCAACCAGTGCGTCAACGTCATCCGCGAGGAGCTGACCAACCGCTACATCTACCTCTACGCGACGGACGTCTTCGGCCACGCGATCCTCAACGGATCCACCGAAATGTGCATCGACCGGAGGCGCTTCTCGATCCGCGGCATCGAGGAGTGCTGGCAGCGCGGCCATATCGCGGCGCGCTTCGTCGAGGTCGACACGCTCGAGCAGGTGCGTTGGACCTATTTCCTGACCGGAAACAGCCCGTGACGCACTCGATCGACACGAGCTTCAAGGCAAAGAAACAGGCGCGCCTGGCCGAGCGCCGGAGCAAGCTCTGGCGCCGCGCTCTTGCCGGCCTTGCCACGCTCGCCGTCGTTGCGGTCGCCGCCGGCTTCTATCTGACCAGGGACTATTGGTCGTTCGGCGACGAGGACGAAGAGCTGCATCCGGTCGAGGGCATGGAAGACGTGCCGCCCGACGCCTCGGTCTATGTGCCGGCGATCATCGATCTGGCCGGCGATCCGATGTGGATCACGCTCGCGCCCGACGCGGACACCGCGACGAAGGGCCATACGGTGGCGCGTCCGGCCGAGCTCGACAGTTCCGGGGCTTCGCCGCAGATCGAAATCCTCTCCGACGTGATGCTGAGCGCCAGCGAAAAATTCATGACGACAATCCCGTCGACGCAGGAGGATTTCGCCTTCTTCCAGGCGCAGCGGCAGGCCGCCCCCAAGCCTTCGGCAACGGCACCCGACGATGAGCGATCGGCCCCGCCCGCTCCACCCGCGGCGCCGGACGATCAACAGGGCGATCAGCAGGGCGACCTGGAGAACGACCTCCAGGCGGCGCCGGACGAGAGCGGCACCGCCGCCGGTTCGGCGCCCAAGGCCGACGCCGACGACCCCGAGGCCGGCTGGGGCGAGACCATCGACCAGGGTGAAGCAGCACTTCCCGCCTTCAAGAAAACCGCGATCGAGAACAACACGACCGTTGCGACCGTCACCAGCGAGTATCAGCGCTTCGAGGCGACCGAGGACACGTTCGTCAAGATCCTCAACGACCGCAGCCTGGACAGCGTGGCGCTCGACGCGCATTTTTCCGCCGATGACGCGAAGCTTGCAGGCGAGGCGCTGAAGGCCCTGTTCAATCGCGACGGGCTGGAGCCAGGCTTTGTCGTCGCCATGCGCGGGTTCCGGCCGAACCGCGAGACGACGACCATGTCGCTGATGCAGGTCTCAATCTACGCGAAGAACGTCTATGTCGGCACCCTGACGCGCAATGCGGCCGGCGCCTTCGTGTCGGGCGTCGACCCGTGGGTCCGCGAGGACCTCTTCAACTATTCCGGCGCCTCGGACCAGGGCGGGCCAAAGCGCCAGTACCGCCTGCTCGACGCGATCTATTCGACGGCGGCACGCAACAAGGTGCCGACCAGCGTCATCGGCGAGGCGATCATGTATCTGTCGCGAGGCCAGGACCTCGATGCCTTCGCCAGCGAGGACCAGCGCCTGGTGCTGATCTATTCGCAGACGCCGCGCGGCCAGGGCGAGATCTCCGGACGGGTGCTCTATGTCGGTGTCCAGGGCACGGACAAGAGCCTCGACTGTTTCGTCTTCCAGCAGAGCGACGGCGAGTATGCCTGCGTGACCGGCGACGACCAGGTCCGCTCGCTGACCGTCACCAACGGCATGGTCACGCCGGTCGCCGGCGTGATGACCTCGACCTTCGGCCCGCGCAAGCATCCGATCCTCGGCACCGTCCGGATCCACAAGGGTGTCGACTGGGCGGCTCCGGTCGGCACGCCGATCATGGCCGCCTTCGACGGCGAAATCTCTTTCCAGGGCGATGGCGGCAGCTATGGCAATCTGGTGAAGATCACGCATGCCAACGGCCGCGAGACGCGTTACGCGCATATGCAGAGATTCGCCATCGCCAGCGGCGTCGGCACCAAGGTGAAGGCCGGCGACGTCATCGGCTATATCGGCACAACGGGGCTTTCGACCGGCCCGCATCTGCATTTCGAGCTCTATCAGAACGGCGAGGCGATCGACCCGCTGGGGACGGTCACCACGGTCGCCACCGCCGTTTCCGCAAGTTCCGGCGGCCCCGGCGATTCCGCCGTCGAGACGCTGACCGACCGGATCGTGCATGTCGAAAGCGGCGGCAGCGCCCGCGCCAAGAATCCCAACTCGTCGGCGACCGGCGCCGGCCAGTTCATCACCAAGACCTGGATCCGGATGATGAACACCTATCGTCCCGACCTTGCCCGTTCGCTTTCGACCGCCGACCTGCTGGCGCTTCGCTACGATGCGACGCTGTCGCGCGAAATGGTGCGCAACCTGGCGCGCGAAGGGGAAGCCTATCTGCGCGCCCGCGGCCACCAGATCACCGCGGGGCGCCTCTATCTTTGCCATTTCCTCGGCATGGAAGGGGCGCACCAAGTGCTGGCGGCCGCAGGTTCGTCGCAATTGAGCGCCGTTCTCGGATCTGCCGTCATCCAGGCCAACCCGTTCCTCACCGGCAAGAGCGTCGGCTACGTCATCGACTGGGCCGAGCGCAAGATGGGGCAGAAAGCGCCGCGCGTGGCGATCGATCAGAGCCAGCCCGCGACGACCACGGCCGAGGTCCGGCAGACGTCGCCGGAGTTCGAAAAATACAAGCAGGCAATCACCGCGCTGATAAGTTCCATCCAGAATACGCTTGAGCCCGGCTAGTCGCGGTTTCTCGGTTCACCAAACACCGCGTTTTCGCTGGGCCGATTGGTTTTCAGGCCTGCGAATGATACGTTAGCGGATATTTATGACGGCGTTTTCGGGCCTTTCGTGAACCAAATCTGTGGTCGAGATCACAGACGTCCGAGAGACAGTTTTGGCAGAAGCGACGTTGTCGCTTACGAAATTCAGCATGCGCAGACATCGATAACGCGCCCCCAGGGGCGGAGGGCTCATCCATGAAAGCGTTCGCCATCCTTTTGGGCGGGTTGATCCTGCTTTTCCATGCCGCGTTCGGCGCCCAGGCCGCCACGCCCGACAGCAAGCGTGTCGCGCTGGTCATCGGCAACAGCAAATATGTCAATGCCGTTGCTTTGCCCAACCCGGCGAACGATGCGCACCTCATCGCGTCCACGCTGCGCAATGCGGGCTTCGAAGTGATCGAAGGCGTCGACCAGGACAATGCCGGCATGCACGGCCTGATCAGCAAGTTCACCGAGGAGTCCTACAATGCCGACCTGGCGGTCATCTTCTATGCCGGGCATGGCATGCAGGTCGACGGCAAGAACTACCTCATCCCGGTCGATGCCGAGCTGACATCGCCGGCCTATCTCAAGACACGCACGGTACAGATCGACGAATTCATGGCGGCGCTACCAGCCGATCCGGCCGTCGGCATCATCATCCTCGATGCCTGCCGCGACAATCCGCTGGCACGCTCGCTGGCCGCAGCGCTGCCGAAGAGCCGCTCGCTGGGCGCCGGTCTTGCACCGGTCGATGCAAAGGCCGACGGCATGGGCACCGGCGGCGTCCTGATCGCCTATGCCACCGACCCAGGCGCCATCGCTTTCGACGGCAACGGCGTCGACAGCCCCTATTCGCTGGCTTTAGCCAAGCACCTGACCGAGCCGGGCGTCGAGATCCAGAGCGCCTTGACGCGCGTGCGCGGCGAGGTGACGGAAGCCACGCAGGGACGGCAGCGGCCATGGCACAATGCCTCGCTGGGGCGCGAGGTGTTCCTGGGCAAGCCTACGTCACAAACAGCCGCGACGCTCGTGACCGGGGCAGCCGAGACGACGGCGGCGCCCGCCCCTGCTCAGGCAAGCAGCGAGGCGCCGTCCTGGGAGGTCGAGCAGCGGCTTTGGGATGAGGCCTCGAAGAAGAATGCCGTTCCCTATTACGAGGCCTATCTCGACCAGTTCCCGAACGGCCGCTTCGCTACGGTGGCGAAGCTCAACATCGACCAGCTGAAGGATCCGGCGACGGGTAAGCAGGTCGCGGCGCTCGACGCCAACGATGCGAACGTCAATCCGGGCTCGGCCGTTCGGACCTCGGTCGGCATCACCGACGAGATGAAGCAGACACAAGGCACCGAGCTGACGGAAAGCGCCATCGGGCTCGACCGCAACGGCCGCATCGATCTGCAACTGCGCATCGAAGCGCTGGGCAACGAGCTCGGCCAGGTCGACGGCAATCTCGGCCCGCGGACGCGCCAGGCGATCGGCGTCTGGCAAGGCAAGAACGGCCTGCCGCCAACCACCTATCTGACGCACGAACAGCTGGCCTTCCTGGTCATCCAGACCGACCCGATGATGGATGCGGTGCGCACCAGGAACGCCGCCGACCAGGTCCGTGCCGCGCCACCCAAGAAACAGATCGCGCAGAAGACCCGCACGCTGAACCCGGTGGCGCAGCAAAAGCCGCGCAAGAAACAGATGGTCGTCCAGCGCAGGCGCAACAGCGAGACCGCAGTCCGCGAGGACGCGCCGCCGCCAAGAGACAACAACGACTTCCTGACCAAGGCATTGATCTTCGGCACCGGCATTGCGGTGGGCGGTGCACTCAAGAACTGATTGAGGGCAAGGTGGAGCCCTGGCCTATGGGCAGGGCTCCACATTGTTTCGCTATGAGCTGGCCGGCGACAGCGGCCTATTCCGTCCTGATCCGCATCTCCACCCGGCGGTTGACCGGATCATAGGGATTGGCGACGCGCGGGTGCGACTTACCAAGGCCGATCGGCTCGAGCCGTGTCGGTTGAACCCCGTTCGCCGTCAGGAAGGCCGCCACCGATTGCGCCCTTCGCTGCGACAGGTCCTGATTGTGGCGATCCGTGCCGGTCGCGTCGGTGTGGCCTTCGACGACGAAGCTGAACGTGCTCAGCCGGTTGTCCTTCAGGGCCTTGGCGAACTCGTCCAGCTCCGTGCGCGCGGTCTGGTCGAGCTGAGCCGAATCCAGGGCGAAATTGATCATCATGTCGAGGCCGGCCTTTTGGGGCGGCGCCTCGTTCTTCTCGGCCTTGCTCTTGCACTCTTCCTCGGTGCCGACGCAGATGCCGCGTGAGGCGCCGAGATTGCCCTGGCCGGCGAAGAACTTCACAATGTCTTCCGATTTCTGAAGCGGATCGGCGGAAATGTGCGTTGAAAAAAGCACGGCCGCCAATGCCAAGGCTGAGCTGCCCCACCGCATGACCGTCACTCCTGTTTGATGTTTGAGCTGGTTTCGCTGGCGCGAACTATATCAAATCTTGAAGGGATTGTCTGTGAACAAGCGCACGTTGCCAGTGGCCGCGGTCTGATAGAGTTGGTTCGCCGTTTCCGTGAAACGGCGAACCGTTCAAGCTGTTTTGTTCTGGGGCAATTGCGGACGGAGAAGCGCATTGCACTTTTCCTGAAATTGCTCCGAAGGCTGAGGCTTGACCGGCGCTCGGCCGCAGGCTTGAGTGCTATTTCGCTGGTTCTCGGGGTGCGGCAGCCATGGCCAATGAACTCGGATACAGGACAGCAAGGGATCTCTTTCTCGCCTGTCCCGCGATCGCCCGGGACATGAAATCGCCGGCCGCCGCTCAGCCACCGCTCGAGTTTTGCCGCGCCCTGCTCGCCGGACGCGTTCCGGAGGAAGCCGTCACGTTCTGTGCCTACCTCCTGCCCGAACGCGCCGCGGTCTGGTGGGGACATGAATGCCTGAGCAATCTCGCCGAGCTCCTTGCCGACAGGGATCTCGAATTGCTGGCGCTTGTGAACGACTGGGTGGGCGAGCCCGGCAATCCCCATCATCGAGCGGCCCTGAGCGACGCCGTCGATCTGTCGCCGGCGACGCCGGCCGCGTGGATCGTGCTGTCGGCGGCATGGCGTGATCCGGCTTTCGACATGCTATCGACCGGATTTCCCGCCGCCCACGCTGTCAACGCCGGGATCCTCGCGGGGCTGGCCCGCGTCTCGACAGCAGACCGCTTTGGCGTCCTCTCAGCTTTCGTCGAAATGGGAATCCAGATGGTGGAGATGGAGGCGCAACGACTATCGGTCGACGCGTATTAGCGGCTTTCCGCCAGCAACGTTCTGAATGCCCTATCCGACATCATTGGCAGCCGCCTTTGGCCCACCTGGCGAGCGCGACCTTGAAGCGGGTGCCGAGCGGATGCTGCAGGCGCAGGACGGAGACGTCGTTGGCGGCGAAATTCTTCGCCTGCTCGCAGAGGCGGGTCTCATTCCATTGATGACAGCCGTCGCAGTGCTTGCCTTGCCAGACCGACTTGTCGAGGCCTTCGACCGGACTGAAGATCGGTTCTCCCTTGATCAATTGGGCTATGCTCTTGCCGTCGATCGCCGGGTCGCCGAACTTGACCGGACGATTGAAAAAGATCGGCCCGTCCGTCGCCAGCTTCGGAAGCTTCTCGCGCAGCGCATTGAGCGCAAGCTGGTCGTCGGTCTGGCCGGATGCCGCGCCCGTATTGCGCGTCTCGGAACCCGTTTCGCCCTGCGGCGCACCCGCCTCGCCGACGATCAACGGCGCGTTGAGATCGACCTTATGGAGGACGACCTCGGTGGTCAGCGAGACATTGATCCAGGGACGCTGCTTGCCGGCGGTCGCCTTGAAGACGTCGCTGGTCACCCTGTTCATCGCTTCGGTGATGGAGACATTGGATTCGCCGATATGCTGGAGCAGCGCGGTGGTGAAAGGCGAGTGGTCGCCCGACCCGTCATAGGCAAGCTGGTTCGGGCTGGCGGCGAAAGCGACCAGGGTGCCCGCGCCGCCATTTTCGATCGGGATTTCGGCAAGGCCGCTGCTTGCGCCTTTTATGCCGGCGGTCTTCGCCAGCACTTCAGCAAGCGGGTTGTCCCGGCAGGCGTCCAGGAAGACCAGCCTGATGCTGGTTTCGCGCGACATCTGGCGCAGGACGAAATCGACCGAGACGGCCTCGAAATCGAGCGAGGTCTCATCCTCGAGCGCGGCATCGACCGGAAGCAAATAGTTCTTGCCGGAGACCTGCAGGCCATGGCCGGCATAGAAGAAAAGGGCGATGTCGGCGCCGCGCACCTCTCTGGCGAACTGGGCAACCGTACCTTGTGTCTGCTGCTTGGTGAGGTCGAAGCCGGAGACCACCTCGAAGCCGAGGTTCTTGAGCCGCTCGGCCATGGCCTGCCCATCCCGCGCCGGATTGGCGAGCGCCGCTGCGTGCTGATATTGCGAGTTGCCGAGCACCAGCGCGACGCGACGCTCGGCACTCGCGGCCGCCATCGTCAAAAGCAGGGCAAGCGCCACGAACCCCGCAGCGCGAAGCATGCCACCGCAAAAGGCGATCGGACCAGAACTCACCGCGACCTCAGTTGGCGAGTTTGCTGGCGGAGAATTCGATCCGCCGGTTGAGCGCCTTGTTCTTGGGCGTGTTGTTGGCGGCGACCGGCTTGTCCTCGCCATAGCCGGCGGAGCTTAACTGGTTGCGCGGAACGCCGTCGGCGACAAGCGCATCGGCGACTGCCCGGGCGCGCCGCTCCGACAGCAATTTGTTCGCCTCCGGCGATCCGTCGGAATCGGTGTAGCCGGACACCTCGACCTTGAGGGCCGGACATTTGCCGACGACGCCCTCGACCTCCGCCAGCAGCGGGCGGCTCTTGGCGTCGAGCCTTGCGCTCGCCTGACGGAAATAGATGGCGCCGGTTCGCGAGAGCACGGCAAACCTGTTGAGGCACTCCTCGTCGCTGAAATTGGCCTTCGCGGCATCGGTGGCGACGGGACCGACCTCGGCAGTGCCGGCCGCAACGGTCTGCACGGCGGCCGGCTTGTTGCCGTCGGCGGTGAAGACGAAATCAAAGGACACCGACGCGGTGGGCACGATGTTGGTCACATTGGCCGCCTGCTGCAATTTGTCGATGTTGGGCAGCAGGCCGAAATCCTCGACATGGACCGCGACGGGCGCTTCCGAAGCGACGGAAACCTGGGTGTCGCTGATCATGGTGACGACGACGCTCGCCTCGAGATCCTTGTCGACGCCATGCAGGCTGAGGCGGAACGGCAATGTCGTCTTCACCCGGCGCCTGGTCGGCAGATCGGCGAATGCCGCGGGGTCCACCTTCGCCGTGACCTCGGCCGTCGGATAGGTGAAGGTTTCGAAAAACAGGAAGCGCATGCGAACGTTGCGCAGGTCGACACCGGTATCGACGGAATTGAGGTCGAAGCTGATCTTGGCGTCGCCGGCCGAACTCAACGTGCCGGTGATGTTCCTGATCTTGTTGGTTTCGACGATCGTGTTCTTCTTGACCGACTGATAGGTGAGCACCGAAGCGGACGGATCGAGCGTCCAGTTCGGCGAAGCGCTTGCAGTCTGCGATCCCAAGACCAGCAGGCCCAGCAGCGCGGCAACCATCAAGCTAAAGGCTGCGGCCTTGGCCCGCACCTTTCGCCAGAATGCAACGACTTCGAACATGGAACGCCCCCGCCAGGACAACCCGATCTCGATACCGGCACGCGGCGGGAGCATAGAGCACTTGCCCTTGCTTGGCGAGCGGTTACGGCGGGTCTCGGCAAGTGACACCACCTACCGTGCGCGAGCGGGAGTTGCCTGCTATCGAGCACTCATCCCCAACCGCCTCCTCCTCCGCCGCCGCTACCGCCGCCCCCGCTGCCGCCCAAAGGCGCTATGACAGGCGCGGTTTCGGTCTGAACGGGCTTGATCAATTTCCTGGCGGTGACCTTCTTCTGCTTGACGATCTTTGGCGCGGTTGTCGTGCGGACGACCTTCGTCCTGTGCTTCGCCGTCGGGGTCGGTTCGACCGTGGGCGTCGCGGTCGTACACCCTGCGACAGCCAGAGCACCAGATAAGATTGTTGCGACGATTGCCTGTTTCGATGCCCAGCCCACCACATTGCCTCCTTGCTAGTCAGAACAAGTCCCGACGCGGATTGGCCTGTTCCCAGACCGCCCTGGCCGTCTTGACCAGTTGATCGTCCAACGAACCGTCAGCCAAAATCTTCGATTTGAGTTCCCCACGCATCTGCTTCAGAGCGGCAGTCTTGGCCTTGGCTCCGAATTTCGCCAGCGTGGTCCTTGCATCCGGAATCTCGTTGCGAAGGTCGAGCGCAGCGGCGAACGCAAGGTAGCGCGCGGCCAGGGCCTGATCGGCCTTATCGCCCCTTTGCATCTCCAGAGCCGCACGATCATAGGCGGCCGACTGATCGCCCCGCTTGGTAGCCAGTTCGAACAGCTTTTGTGCTTCGCCTAGATCCTGCCGGACGCCGACACCGTCCCGGTACATGCGCGCAAGACTGCCGGGAGCATAGGGCTGGCCAAGATCCATGGACTTCTGAAACAGTGCTTGCGCCTGCTTCGGATCCTTCTCTACCCCCGTGCCGGCAAGATAATTGCGGCCGAGCAGGTTCATCGAATACATGTCCTGTCGCTCGACACCAGCCTTGAGGAAGGCCGCGGCGCGCGCTGGATCGGCGGGCACGCCGTTGCGGCCCTCGGTGAAGATCGCCGCGAGGTCGTTCATGGCATAGGTGTGGCCCATCGCCGCCGCCTTGAGCAGCAAGTCCAGACCCTTTCCGGTGTCGCGCTCGACGCCGTAGCCGTTGAACAGCGCGCGGCCCCATGACGTCATCCCGTAGGGATCGCCCTTATCGGATGCCGCAGCGTAGAAGCTGTTGGCTTGCTTGCGGTTGGCGGGCATTCCCGTCCCGGTCGCGTTGAGGTAGCCGAGCTCGAACAAGGCGCGGACATGCCCTTTGTCGGCTGCTTCCTTGATCGCCTTCTTTGCCTCGTCGACCTTACCAGCCGCCAACAGCGCCCGTCCTAGCTCGTAATGGAAGCGCGCGACATCGGGATAGGCCTTCACCGCCGCCTGACAGGCGTCCACGGCGCCGGCGGCGATCTCGTTCGGCAGCAGGCCGGGGACGACGCCTTGCAGGTCCAAGGGCTCCCCGGCGGCCTGGTCGCACGGATCGACGCTTGGCGACAGCTTCATCGTCGCCGGCTTTGACGACGCGTTGTCGGCCCTGATTTCGAAGCCGACTATCAGTGGTTTGGCGGCGCCTATCTGCGGTTCGTAGCGGAGTTGATCGACTTCGCCGGCCATCAGGCTCGATTGCGGCGACAGGGTCCGATCCGGCAGGGACAGCGTCCCGGTTGCCGGATAGCTCGCAAGCTTCAGGCTTACCGCCGGATCCTTCGTCGGGAAATCCAGCTTCAGCGGAACCGGGCCGACGCCGACCGGAGTGTCGATATCTCGGTTCTCGATCGCTTCGGCGGCGCCGGTGATGTGGATGCCGCGCTCCACCGTCTCCTGCTTCTGCTCGGACTCGAGCGAGGCCACGAGCTGCTTGCCCGCGGCGCCCTCGCCGTTCTTGACCCGGAACACCAGGATGCCCTGCGATGCGCCGCCCCATTCGTCATGCGTGGCATAGGCCAGCATATCGACTTGGTCCTCAGCGCCGGCACCCTTCGGCACATCCATCTCAAGTCGCGGCAGGTCCTTGCCCGCTATCGGCTCACCCGTTGCGACCGGCTTGCCGTCCAAGATCAGACGACCAAGCGCCGGCGGCCTTTCAATGCTGACGGTAACCGCGCCGCCGTCGACATCGACCGGCACCGGCAGGCCGAGCGCGACGGGTCCGACGCCCGACGGCACGGTCTTTTCCAGCACCGGCGGCAAAGCCGGCCGGCTGGCGCGGCGCATCAGCACCACTTCGTCGATCAGCGAGGAATTCTCCCACGGAACCTGCGCGCCCTTGGTAGACTCGACCACGTCGCGGCGGACGGCGGCCATGACCGAGCGTATCTCCTGGTTCGGCGCCAGCGCGCGACGGGAGAAGGCGGATGAAAACGGACTGAGATCGCCGGATCCGTCATAGGCGACCGCACCGGGCTCCGTGGCGAAAGCTATCAGCGTGTTCAGCGAACTTTTCACCTGCGCAAGGCCGGTGCCGCCGGCCGCAATCAACTGGTCGCGCAGCCAGTAGTCCTTGCGCGGGAACGGGTTGTTGCGGCAGGCGTCGAGGATGATCACCTGGATCTTCGATTTGGCGCGCAATTGCTGCAGGACGTCGTCGAGCTTGACCGCCTGGACCTCGATGTCGGCTGCATCCTTGAGCGACGCATCGACCGGGATCAGGAAATTCTCGCCGCCGATCTGAAAGCCGTGACCCGAATAATAGACGATCGCCAGATCGGCGCCGTCCGCCGCCGCGAGATAGTTGCGGAACTCCTTCTCGAACTGGAGTTTGGTGAGGTCCTTGGCGACGAACACATCGAACCCGGCCAGCCGGAACGTGTTCGACACGTCCTCGGCATCCTTGTCCGGATTCTTGAGCGCCGGGATCTCGCGGTATTCGGAATTGCCGATGACAAGCGCAACCCTTCGATCGGCATGCGCCTGTACTGTCGTGAGGCCCACGAGGATCAAGGCTGCTATCAGCGCGCAGCGTCGCAGCATGGCAAAATCCCTAACTGCTATCACCTATCGGCCACAAGAACGCAGCTTGCGGCATCGTGGTCTGTTAAAGACTTCACAATCTGCCAAGATGGCAACGGAAGGAACCGCGCCCCGCGACTGCAAGGCAGATCGCGTATCCAACCAACTTCTAAAATAGCTCAGAGGCCCTGGCGCCGCAATGACCTAGGCAAGTGCGTCGCCGCCTGTCGCGAGCCACGCCGGCCCTGGCCGGCATCGGCCGACCTCACCCAGCCATTGCCTGCGCGCCGCACTAAAGGCGGCACCTGTCTCAACGATCAGTCCTTGGTGCTTGAGCCCGTGCAACGGATATCGAGGGAGCGATTTCGCCGGCCATGATGCGGCATGGGGCTACCACCCGCACCGGCGTCGGATATCGTATGTTAGTTTACTGGCACGAAAGGTGGTTCTGCGATACGGTTTGAAAAAAGGGGCGTTGCAGGCGGCTTTTTGACCAAGTGACTCTGGGAGGAGTAATGGTCGAAATCATATCGAAGCGCGACGGCTCGCGACGCGAGGACGCCGCGATAAAGCGCTTGATCGAGCAAAACCGCGCAACCATCACGCGGCTCGCCGATCATATCAGCGGCGGCAGCTATTCGGCGGGCAAGACGGCAAAGCCGAAGCCGGAAGCAAAAGGCCTCATCATCCATTCCGTCGGCAGCGCAAGGCCCACCGCCGACGCGAACCCCAGGGTCCGCATCAGCCTCAACGGTCGGGTGATCGCGGTGGACGAGAACTCGGGCCGGCAACTCCATCATATCGGCGATCTCAGGCGCAGGGACGGCACCGACGTCTTTGTCCTCGCGACCAAGGTCAATCAGTATTTCTCGCCGGTCGACGAGGACATCGCGGCTGCCTTGGCCGATCTCGACGGCGGCCGGCTCGGAGCGGATTACGGCGAAGAGCAGCTCGCCGCGGATATCGGCAACAGGCTTGGCATGACCTGAGGTGGGCGAGATCGCACGATGGTTAAATGAAGCGTAGCACCGGCCAGGACGAAAGGCTGCTCATGACGCATCCCGCCCGCCATCCGATGCGTTCCGACACGCTTGTCGCGCCCAGCTATGACGAACGCGCGACCATGCGAGCCTGGGAGACGTTGCTCGCCGGCGACAGCGAGCGAGCCGGCAACGGCTTTCCGGTGCGCTCCCTGATCCACGACTCCTGGAGCCGCTGCGCCACAAGCGGCATCAACGCCCAGCAGAGCGAAGCGCCGCTGGAGAACGGCAAGGACCATATAGAGCTGCTTTCGCGCTCCAACGGCGAGTTGCTTGCCGCCGCGCGGCGGTCCTTCTTCACCATCGGCCGCCTTCTCGATGGGACCGGCGCCATGCTGGTGCTGACCGACGGTGACGGCGTACTCATCGATGCCATCGGCGACAAGCGCACGATCCACGACGGCAGGGATATCCATCTCGCCGTCGGCGGGAAGTGGACCGAGGACGTCGTCGGCACCAACGGGATCGGCACCGCGCTATGGGCGGGCGAGCCGGTCTTCGTGCATGCGGCGGAGCATTTTTGCGCCGGCATCAAGTCATGGACATGCGCCGGCGCGCCCATTCGCGATCCGATCGATGGAAACACCATTGGCGTGGTCGACCTTTCAGGCCATCCAGACATCTTCCGGCCGCACAATACCGTGCTGGTCGCGGCGGCCGCGCGCGAGATCGAGAAGGCGCTCGCCGAGCAGCAGATGGAGGACCGCGCGCGCCTGCTCGAGGCCTTCATCGCTTCGGCCCCCAATTATCGCCGGCGCGACGGATTGATGATCGTCGACCGCCGCGGCCGGCCGATCTACTGCAACAACCTCCCGGAAGAAGCCGCGCGCGAGTTGCTGGCCGAGCCGTCCGCGAAGAACCCGAACGCCAGGTTCCTGGTCAAGCTGCCCGAGCTCGGCTCCGGCGTCGAACTGGGCGACGCTCTGCCGGCATCGCTGCGGTCCTGCCACATCAGCGCGCTAGAGTTCGACGACGGCCTGCGCGGCGCCGCCCTCGTCTTCCCTGCACAGGGATCGACCACGATCATCTCGGACAGCCGCAGAACGCAGCTCAAGCAGCTCGAGGCGGCGTCGGCGCTGATCATCGGCGAGAGCGAGCCTCTGCTTGCCGCCGTCGACATCGCCTGCAGGGTCGCGGAATCGAAGGAAGTCACCTCGGTCCTGCTCGAAGGCGAGACGGGCGTCGGCAAGGAGCTGTTCGCAAGGCTCGTTCATATCGGCAGCCGCGCCTCGCAGAACAGCCCGTTCATCGCCGTGAACTGCGGCGCGATCACCAAGGAGCTGTTCGGCAGCGAGTTGTTCGGCCACGTGCCGGGCGCCTTCACCGGCGCGAGCCGCGACGGAAAGCCCGGCGTGTTCGAACTCGCCAATGGCGGTGTGCTCAGCCTCGACGAGATCGGTGAAATGCCGCTCGAGATCCAGCCGTTCCTGCTCAGGGTTCTGGAAGAGCGCGTGGTCCATCGCATCGGCGACAGCCGCGCCCGGCCTGTCGACGTGCGCCTGATCGCCTCGACCAACCGCGATCTGAAGCGCGAGGTGGAAGCCGGGCGGTTCCGCCGCGATCTCTACTACCGCATCTCGACCGTCTCCATCCGCGTGCCGCCCTTGCGTGACCGCGGCAGCGACGTGCTTTTGCTTGCCGAGCACTTCAACCACAAGATCTCGGCCCGGCTGGGATCGGCGCCGCTTGAATTCTCCACCGAGGCCATGGACGCGTTCGTGGCCTACCAATGGCCGGGCAACGTGCGCGAGCTGAAGAACCTGATGGAGCGGCTGCATGTGCTGTCGCGCGGCGCGGTCATCGGCCTGCGCGACCTGCCTGAGGAAATGCTGGGTGCCGGAACGGCGAGCGCGAGCACTGAAATTCAGGTGGCGGCTCCGGCATCGGCAGGCGCGACCGGCGCGCCGCCTTGCGCTATCGCAGCGCCTGTCCGCAGCATCGAGGATGCCGAACGCCAGGTGATCAGGGACGCGCTGGCTGCGGAAGGCGGCAATTTGAGCCGCGCTGCGCTGCGCCTCGGGGTGTCGCGTCCGACGCTCTATCGCAAGCTCGATCAGTTCGGCATCCGGCGCGGCTTCATATAGAGGATGATCCTGAAAGTTACAGACTTTTCGGGATCACACGCCAAAAGCGCTGCACCTTTTCGGGATCATGTACACATTAAAGCATGTCTCCCGAAACCGGTTCCCACATTCGGGAGACATCTTCAATCCGTCTATCGACCTGGCAAAAACCCCTGCGGCATGCGCGCCGCGAGGTTAGAGCAGGCCCCCGAAAAGTGTGCAGCGGTTGAGGATCAGCTCTTCACGACAGCCCCGGTCACTTTCTCTGAAATATATCCGAGTATGTTGCCGACAATTAAGGACAGCACCACAGCGAGCGCGACCTTGATGATGCCGCTGGCGCCTTCGCCATAGGCTGCGGCACCAAGTAGAAAAAGCGCGGCGGTTGTTGCATAGCCATAGACCGCTGACGGAATTGCGCTTAGCAACGGTAGCTTGCTGGCAAGAATCAGCACGATAATTGAAATGCCGACGCAAATGCCGGCCATGATCGCCGTCACGCCAATGGAAGTCAGAGCTATCAACGCGCTGGCGGCGCAGATCGCCCCCCATAGGTTCGCAACAGCTGAATTTTTGAATCCGGCTTCCTTGCCGCCGCAGTGGTAGAAGCTCCCCCAGCCTACAAACACCGCCCAGATCAACAGATAGGGGTTGCCGATCGTGATCGCTGCCCATGTTACAATGCCACCCATAATGCCGATGACGACGGCCAGTCCCGTAATCAGATCCATGTTGTCCTCCCTTTTTTCCGACGAAGCTATGAAGCTCGTTTCAGGATCGCGCTTCGCATGATGTCCTGATCCCGAAAACCCAATGGCGTCGGCCATGGGATTGAAGAAAGAATTGCCGGCCCGAGTCCGGATCGCGAAGGCCTCATGGCATCATGCCGTGGGGCCAAGATCGTCGCCGTCCGACGCCTGGGCTCAGGCCGGTTGCGCGGCGCCTTCGACGTCGACCGCCCGGTTGCGCTGCAGCAGACCGGCCGCGGCCGCTCCCAGGCAGGGCGCCAGGATGTAGAGCCACAATTGCGAGAGGGCGGCGCTGCCGGCGAACAGTGCCGGACCCAGCGCACGGGCCGGATTGACGGACGATCCCGAGACCGCGATCCCCGCGAGGTGGATCGCGACAAGCGTCAGCCCGATCGCCAGGCCGGCGAGCGCGCCGGCGCCGCCTGGCGCGGTGCTCTTGAGGATGACGGTCACGAACAGGAAGGTCGCCACCAGCTCGAACACGAATGCCGAAGTCGCCGAGTAGGTCGACCAGCCGTTCTGCGCAAAGCCGTTCGCCGCGACATCGTAGCCGCCGGCCTTGCCCGCGGCGATGAGGTAGAGCACCCCGGCCGAAACGATCGCGCCGGCGCATTGAGCGATGACGTAGCCGACAAAATCACCGGAGCCGAGCCGGCCCGAGACCAGGAAGCCAAGACTGACGGCCGGGTTGAGATGGGCGCCGGAAACCGGACCGATGGCGTAGGCCATCGCCACGACCGAGAGGCCAAAGGCAAAGGCGACGCCGAGGAGGCCGACCTCCGAGCGCATGAAGAGAATGGTCGCGCAGCCGAAAAAGACCAGCGCGAAGGTACCGACGAATTCGCAGATGTATTTGTTCATGTGTGTCTCCGATGGTTGACGGCGACGAACCGGCGCCTCCGGCGCCGGAACGATCGCGAGGAGGGATGCCCGCGGCGCGACGCACCGCGGCCGGTTGGTTCCGGATCACTGACGCCCGAGCTTCTCCGCGCCGCCGCCACGCGCCGGCCCTTCGGTGGGGTCCTCGTCCTCGGCCAGGTCGCCGACCAGCGTTTCGGTGGTGAGGATGAGCTTGGCGACCGACGCGGCATTGCTGAGCGCCGCGCAGGTGACGCGAACCGGGTCGATGATGCCGGCTTCGTACATGTTCTGGAATTCGCCCTTGTCGGCGTTGTAGCCGTAACCGCCGTTGACGCTCGAAATCTTGGTGACCACCGCATCCGCGTCGCCGCCCGCATTGGTGACGATGCGCCATAGCGGACGCGAGAGCACCGACTTGACCAGCCGCACGCCTTCGGCGACGTCGCCATCGACCTTGGCCAGCACCTCGTCGAGCACCGGGGCTATCTGCGCGAGCGCCACGCCGCCGCCGGCGACAACGCCCTCCTCCCACGCGGCGCGGACCGCCGAGAGCGAGTCCTCGATGAGCTGGATGGTGCGCTTCTGTTCGACCGGCGTGACGCCGCCGGCATAGAGAACCGCCGTGCCGCCGGACAGTTTGGCCAGCCTTTCGCGCAGCTTGTCCTGCTCGACATTCGGCGGCGCGACCTCGTACTGGCGCTGCACCTGGGCTCGGCGCGCGGCGATTGCCTGGGGTTGGCCGCCACCCCGGATGACGGAGGTGTGGGTGGCGCTGGTGCGGACCCGCTCGGCCGAGCCGAGATCCTCCTCCTGGATGTCCTCGAGCCGCCCGCCGAGATCGCGCGCGATCACGCGGCCGCCGGTGAGGATCGCCAGGTCCTCCATCATGGCCTTGCGCCAGTGGCCGTATTCCGGCGGGTGCACCACAAGGTATCTGCCAGGCCCATTCTTGCCGAGCAGCGTGACCACGACATCCGGCGACATCTCCTCGGCAATGATCAGCAACGGCCTGTTCTGCCTTTCGGCGATGGCCCTGGCTGCGTCGAGCGCCTTCGGCTCCTTGATCTTGAGGTCGCTCATCAGGATCAGCGGCCGCTCCAGCACCACCTCCATCTTCTCCTGGTCGGTGACCATATGGTGGGAGAGGTAGCCGCGATCGAAGGACATGCCTTCGACCACGTCCAGCGTCGTATCCCTCGTTACACTGAAGTCGGTGGTGATGACGCCATCGGCGCCGACCCGCTCATAGGCTTCCGCGACCAGAGTGCCGAGCTTTGGGTCCGTCGCTGCGATGTTGGCGACGGCGGCCAAATTGCCGTTGGACCTGGCCGGCTTCGCCGACGCCTTCAGCGCCTCCACGACCCTTGCCACCGCAAGGTCGATGCCCCTGACCAGGTCGACGGATTTGGCGCCGCGCTCGTTGGCTTCCACGCCGTTCTGGACGAGAGCGTTGGCGAGCACGATCGCGGTCGTGGTGCCGTCGCCCGCGACTTCGTTCGTCTGCATGGAAACTTCGCGCACGACCTGCGCGCCCATGTTCTCGAACCGGTCATGCAGCTCGATCGATGCGGCGATCGACACGCCGTCGCGGGTGACGATGGGCGTGCCGATCGGGCGGTCGATCATGGCGTTCATGCCTCTCGGCCCGAGCGTCGGCTCGACGGCGGCGGCAAGCTGGTGGACGCCCCTGGCGAGCGCGCGGCGAGCATGTGAGTTGTGGATCAGTAATTTGGGCATGGCTCCTCCTTCGCCGTGGGGACGGCGCTTGTTGCGGCCTCCTTGAGGAGGCTTTTTCAGCTATGTGCCGGACGGCTTGCGCAGTCCCGGGGCGGCACGCGGTCCAGGATGAAGTCGACCAGCGTCGGTTCGCCGTCCACCACCTCCAGTTCCTTGTACCGTGTGGTCTTCAGTCCACGGCACAGCGCGCCGTTGAACTCCATGTTGATGCGCACGCTTCTGAGCTCGGCGAGATGGGCACCAAGCGCTTCCGTGGGGATTGGCGACCCCTCCCAGGTAACGAACGCGGGCTCGGTCGGCCGCCGGCCGGGCCACCGCAGCAGCAGCGCTTCACGGTATCGCGGCTTCTGTTTGACAGCCTCCTCGCCTTCGAGCCTTGCGGTGTCGTAGGCAAGCAAGTCCATGCCGAGGATCTCGCGATCGGTCAGGCCTTGCCGCCGCAATCCGAGAAGCATGGCCTCCTGGCGCCTCAGATAGGCCTTTCGGGCAAAGGTCCCGCGCAGGCCGGCGATGTCTT
Organism: Mesorhizobium sp. Arg314; assembly: GCF_053714275.1. Classification (NCBI taxonomy): domain Bacteria; kingdom Pseudomonadati; phylum Pseudomonadota; class Alphaproteobacteria; order Hyphomicrobiales; family Phyllobacteriaceae; genus Mesorhizobium; species Mesorhizobium sp. Arg314. The sequence goes on from NZ_JBSKBP010000001.1 coordinate 194,256, forward strand.
CGTCGCCGGCCAGTTCACCAAATATCTGGCCGAACGTCTTTCCGGCCTCGACGCCGCGGTTTACCTCCTCGGCGAACATGTGGTCGTGCAGCCGGATCCGGTAGGCGGGCGACCAGGACAGCGCTTCGAGCGCCTGGCGCATCCCGTCCAACATCAGGAAGGCGAAGTTCGGTGAGCACCAATAGGTCGGCAAGCGAAAATCGACCGCCACGGACCCGTCGGCCAGAACCTCGGCCCGCTCGACGAAGCCCATGTCGGTCACGGGCTCGTCGAGTTCGGGATCGTTGACGCCTTCCAGGCGCCGCCGGAGCTCGCCCTGGCGGCTGCCTCGCGGGTCGGCCTGCACGCTCATCGCCTTCACTCCGCCGCGATCCGCAGCGGCGATTTCGCGAGCGCCGCCTTCTTGGCCTCCACGTCGATGTCGTAGAGCCGTGCCGCGTTGAGGCCGAGGATCTTCGCCTTGATCTCGTCGGTCAGTTGAACGCCCCGCTCGGCCGCGATGTCCTCGGGAATCTGGTAGGCCCAGAGCTTCTCGACGAGCCAGCGCGGCGTCCAGATGCCGTAGTCGGAACCGAACAGGAGCTTGTCCGGGCCGAGCCAGTAGAGCAGTTCCGCGATCACCTCGCCGAAGTATCGCGGCCGGTTGTGAATGAACGGCAAAGCGACCGCCAATCCGCCGTAGACGTTGGTTTCCTGCACGGCGACCCAGCAGAAATCGTCGAGCCTCGGCAGGCCGCAATGTTCGATGATCCAGTTGAGGTTCTGGAAATCCGTGGCGGCATGGTCGACGTCATGAACGTCGAAGGAATCCTTGGCCAGCGGAATGATCGTCGGCCCCTTGTGGACATGGATATTCTTGATACCGAGCTTCTCGCAGAGCTCGAAACACCGGTAGGCGTCCGGATCGTTCAGCCGCCAGCCCTTGGAGGCCCCATTCCATTCGGCCGTGTACATCTTCACGCCCTGAATGTCGTAGGTCTCCTTCATGTAGTGGATGTATTCGATCGCCTTCTCGCCGTCGCGGGGATCGAAGGAGCCGTTGACGATGAAGCGCTCGGGGTAGCGTTTCGCCACTTCCGCGTTGCGCTCGATCGTATTGAAGCCGTTCTTGTAGAAATCCTTCAGGTAGGTCGACTGGATGATCGCCACGTCATCCGGTCCGTTGATGAAAAGGTCGCTATAAAGGTCGTCGGCGCTGTATTTCTCGAACTTCTCCTTTGGCCAGTATTCCTCTTTCGGGCTGAGGAACGTGTGGTAGCCGTAGAAGCAGTCGATGAACTGCTTGCCATGGATGTTGCGCTGGTTCGCGGGGCTGCCGTCCCAAAAATGGGTATGGCCGTCGACCACGAAGATTTCCTTGCCTTCCGGTGTGATGAACATGTTTCTGCTCCGCAAGTCGGAATTATTGGTTTGTCGGCGCGCCGCGGAAGCGCGGCGCGCCCGTATCGAGACCTGCTCAGATGTACTCGAAAACGTCGTCCATATTGCCGAAGAGGATCACCGTGTTGTCGTCGACACGGACCATGCGGCCGTAGTGGGTGGACGTGTTGACCTCGAAGATCTCGGCGGTCATCTCGCGGCCCAGATAGTTGCCGATCTCGTCCATCTTGAAGATCAGCTTGCCATGGCCATCGATACGGATGAGCGCCGGCTGATAGGTGACGGTCACATTGGGCTTCGAGCTCATGAATTCGGCGATGGCGCGTGCCTCGACCGAGTCGTTCATGGTCACCCCGCATTGGTCGGAGATGGTTTGCTCGAAGGTGATGTCCTTCATCGACTTGAAAATATTGTCGTGTGAAGCATCGCGGGCTACTGTTGACATGTGGTGTCTCCTGATTGCGATTGCGATTAGAGGCCGAGTTCGCCGATGATCTGGCCGATGCGCTCCTGCGAGGCGGCACGCACGTCGTCGAACGAGACCGGTTTGGAGTGCGGCGCCGACCAGATCGGCTGCAGGCCCTGCGCGGCCTTCTCGGCAAGTGCGCGGTGCTTCTTCAGCCAGCCCTTGAAGAGCTTCTGGTTCGCGGCCGCGTGCTTCTCGTCATGCGCGAGCAGGTAGATCAGGTCGATCGTGTTCGCGAGGTTGCGCTCGTAGTCGGCCTCGGCGGCCGAGATCACCGGCGGCGTGATGAAGTCGTGGTTGGCCGCCGCCACCTGCATCAGGAAGCCGGAGCGGAACAATTCACCCACCAGCGGCTCGAAGACGATGTTGGTGGCGAAATACTGCTCGAGGTAGTCGCTCGTGCCCATGATGGTCTCGATCGCCTCGCGAGTGCCCTGCCAGATGCCGTCCTCGAGCCAGGCCTTCTTGCCGAGCTCGTCGCTCCAGCCGGGAATGTCCATGCCGATCTCGGCGAGGTAGAGCGTGATGTCCTGCGCCAGGCGAAGCTTGTAGGAGGAATTGGTCAGCGTGGCGTTGTTGATCATCTGGGTGTAGCCGTAGCGCTGCGCCTGCATGAGCGAGGTGCCCAGGCCGAACTCGGCGTGTTTCCAAGCACCGAGATGCGTCTGCAGGATCTTCACCCAGGCCTTGTCGAAGCTCTTTGGCGCGCCGGACTTGCGGCCGTTGGCGATGACGCTCTGCACCATCGTTTCGATCTTCGACTGGCGCTGGTAGTGGGTGCGCTCCCATTCCTGATCCGGCGCGCGGAAGGCGTGCCAGTTGGAACTCTGCACCGCCGTGGCGTCCTTGACGTAGGCGCCCTTGCCGTTGGCGAAGGAAATAATCCAGTCCTGGATGAGGTAGCGCTCCGGATCCGGCTGGACGTCGACCGTGACGTCCTCGTAATGCGTGGCGCGCTGGCCTCTGGGTTGGAAATACCGATACTTCCGGCTGTCGGAGTCGGCGAAGATCGCGGCGCCTGCGGCTCCGGATCCGACTGAACTTGATACTGCTGCCATTTTCTCTCTCCCTTTTCAGTTGCTCTCGAAGTCCCGCGCAGGCGGTTCCTAATGGCCGGCGCTTCCGGCCGAAGAGGTGGTGAATCTATCGAAGAAGATGCGTTCGTTCTCGAAGCCGTTCATGAACAGAACCGGCTGCAGCGCATCGATCATGGGCGGCGGGCCGCAGGCATAGACGTCGCCCTGGCCGTCCACCGCGAGTTCCTTGAGCTTGGCGTCGACTCGCTCGTGCACGAAGCCGCGCTCGCCATCCCAGGAGGCATCGCCGTTCACATGCGACAGCACCGGGATGAAGTTCAGATCGGGATGTTTCTCGACCAGCGCGGCGATGCGGTCCAGGTAGAACAGATCCTGCTGCGTGCGCGCGCCATAGAAGAAATAGACCGGGCGTTGCTCGCCGCTGTTGAGGTGGTCGTTGAGGATCGACCAGACGGGCGACATGCCGGAACCTGCGCCGACCAGGATCATGGGTCCGTGCCGGTTTTCCCGTCGGAAGCAGGCTCCGTAAGGTCCGACGAGCTTGACGTCGGCTCCGACCTTGATTCCTCCTGAATCGAGCTCTCCTGAGAATTTTCCTTCGGGGTATTTCTTGATGATGAAGGAGAGCCTTTGGGCTTCGTCCGGCGTATTTGCCATGGAGAACGAGCGCGTAATCGTCTCCCCTTTTTCCGTGGTGACCGTGATGTCGACATATTGTCCGGCCCAGAATTTGATCGGGGTGCTGAGGTCGATTTGGATCCCTCGGATGTCGTGCGTGAGGTGTTCGATCGCGGCGATGCGACCCTGGAAGGTCTTCACCGCAATGGCCTTAGCGAGCAGTTCCTCGTCGTAGTTGAGGAGCTCGACTTGCATGTCGGAATAGGCGATCGCCCGGCACAGAAGGATGTGGCCGCTGTCCTTTTCCATGTCGTTGAGCGCAAAGGTCGAATATTTCAGCATGTCGACCTCACCCTCGTTGAGGATGCATTTGCAGGCCGAGCACTGCCCTTCCTTGCAGCCGTGCGGCAACGCGATGCCCTGGCGGAATGCCGCGTTCAGGACCGTCTCTCCGGTCTCGACCTCGAATTCTACGCCGACCGGCTCCAGACGCACTGTGTGAGCGCCACTCATATGCCTTTTCCTCCCAAAGCTTCGCCGTTCCTTCCGCGCGAGACGAAAGGTCTTAAGTTTGTTGTCGCGGAGGCCGGAAACCGGCCTCCGCGGGATCGAGGGTCTTAGTGGCAGGGGTTGATGGTGAAGCCTGCCCGATACTCCGCCAGATGCTTCTCGCGCTCGGCCGGCGACATCGCGCGCAGCGCGTTGAGCGGCGAGCCCAGCGTGTTGCCGCGCACGTCGTCCAGCGTCCACATTTCCTTGTCGTCGAAGCGCATATGCGGCTGCGGGATCAGGGTCTTGCCGTCACTGCGGACGAAGTTCAGGTCCTTGATGGCGTCGGCCAGGTCCCAACCGTCGTACAGGGTCTCCCACTCGCGCTTGCCGCTGAAGCGGCCCATCGCGGGCGTCGGCCGGCCCTGGTATTCGTCAGCGAAGGCCTCGACTGCGGTCCAGCGGTCGAGCTCGTGGGCGAAGGTGTAGAGCTTCCCGTCGATCTCGTCGGTGACCATGTCCTCGCGGATGAGGCAAGGCACCAGGCACGACCAGCAGCGATGCGGATAGACGTAGCCGACGTCGCTGTTGAACAGCAGCACCTTCTCGCCCTTGTGGCTGAGCTTGGCATACCATTTCCAGAAGTCGCCGAACTCGGCATACCAGCCCGGATACTTGTGCTCGAACCACTCGAAGTCCTTTTCGTTCTGGGCCTCGATACGCCAGAAGTTCACCGGCCAGCCAACCGCGAAGAACTGGCCCACCTTATGGACGTATTTCTTCTTGGTGAGGCGTTCCCAGGCCAACTGGACGTCGTCGTGATGGACCTTGATGCCGTATTTCTCGAGCGGCAGCATGTAGGTGCGGTAGTAGTCTTCATAGATCCAGCGGTGCCACATTTCCGCGTAAGACTCCTTGTTCTTGTCGCGGTTGGTGGTGCCGTATTCGATGAAGGTGCCGATAGCCGCATCGACGATGGCATGGTTCTGCCAGAAGGCATAACGCAGGTCGCGCTCGAGCAGCAGATGGTTTTCCGGCTCCTTCAGCGCAGCCATCAGCAGCGAGTGACCGTTGCCGATGTGGCGGCTCTCGTCCGACTGCACCGACAAGAAGACGGTCGGCAGCGCATAGTCGCCGTTGCGGGCGGCTTCCGAGGGCATGGCGACGAACAGCGTATTGGTGAAGGCGGTCTCAGCCACGACGGTCAGGTACATGCAGGCAGCGGTCATGGTGTCGCCGGTGATGAACCCTTCGGCGAACTGACGGCCGATGGTGGTAGCGTAGCACTTGCCGAAGGCTTCTTCGGTGATGTCGAAGCCAGCCGGATCGATGTAGTTTTCCATGTACCACTTCTTCAGATTCATCTGAATCGTGGAATGACGGAACTCGTCGACCATCTGCATGGTGAAGCCGGTGCGCAAATCCTCGCCGGGAGCAAGGCGGGCCACCATCGCCATCGAGCGCGCCGCCGAGATTTCCGGGAACGGGATGATCGCCAGGAACAGCTTCATCCACTCCACCCAGCGCGGCTCGACATTGCGGAACATGTCGCCGCGCAGCGCCGCATCGAGAGCGCCGTAAACGCGGTTGTCCTTCTCTTCCTGCATCGGGAAATAGGAGCGCAGCACCTGCTTCATCGGGTCGCGCGGCGCCTTGGTGATCTTGTAGTCCGTCGGGAAGGTCATCGCTTCCTGGACGTAGGTCGGGTTCCAACCGAGGTCGGAAATCTTCTTGGTCGCCTCGCCCACGGAGATGCCGCGTTGCGAGGTGATCTTATTGAGCGTCAAAGACGTCATAGCCATAAGCCTCCACCAGATTAGGGTCCCGGACCCCATGGTCCGGGCATGAGCGGCACACACCATCGCCGCCAGTTGCAGATCGAACGGCAGCCGGACAGGGCACAGTCGGGCGCCCGGCCAGCCGTTCAAGTGGATCACGGCAAAGGTGTGCGACGAGATCTCCGGAATGCCATGGCGCCAGGCGCCACTGCGGCCCGCATGCGCGGTTTCCGGTCTCCTCCTCCGCTCCTTCGTTCTTGTGGCACCGCGCCAGGCGCGATGGGCTTCTTATGCAAATCAGTGAAGCAAGGGCCGTGCCAGTTTGAGTTAACGCCGAAATCCCCGGTCAACCGCCGGCAAATCAACTTGTACCCGGTCTCAGATGTCGGCGCGGACAGCCTGCGGACGTACAACTGTAAAGAATCGTTACATTCGCAATTTACATTTGTAATATTTATCACATATTCGCATTTGCGAAATATTACTTAGCTATTGCAGCACAATCATTTATCGACAACCTTCGACGGCGACTCTATCCTTTAATATACGTGCAGGCGAAGAGCAGCCAACGGAACGACCATGCCTGGGAAGGAAGACCGCCCTCTGCCGGGGCGCCAAGAGCAAGACGACGTCGCAACCGATCTGGTCCGCCTGATGCCGCGCGACCTGGTGTTCACCATGCGCTTCCTTGGCGAGAGCCAGAACCTGCTGCAACGACATTTCCAGAGCTTCATGGAAGCCGAGATGGCGGCGGCCGGCATGACGCAGGAGACGCACCCGATGATCCATGCCTTCATCGAGCGGCACGCGCTGCTGTTGCGCGATTTCGTCTTCTCGGGCGTCGCGCTCACCCGCCAGTTCCGGATCGAGGAAATCGAGCGCCTGATCGGCGACAGCACCTCGCTGCTGCGCGTCGACATATGGGATCAGCTCAAGGGCCACATCGCGATAGCCGAACGGCAATTCCGGGCCCAGGTTCCCGGCCTGCCCCAGCTCTTGTCGGGCTGGGCTGCACCGGTGCCGGAGACCCCGCCAGGCGATCGTTGAGGATGCCGTCAATGCCGCGAAGCAAAGTCTCCCCACGCCCCCAGGATCGCGGACGGGTCTTCGCGCAACGCCTTGTGCGCGTCGGCCATGAGCGCGATCAGCACCTCTTTGGGCAGGCTGTTCAGGGCCGCTTGCGCCGCGCGAACCGCCGCCGCTTCCGGGTCCCGCGCGGCTTCGGCGATCGCCCGGCAGCATGGATGCTGTTGGCCCAGCCGCTTTTCGGCGGCCGCGTGCAGCGCCTGGAAGAAGGTCCTGCCGGTGGTCTCGAACATCTCAGATTTCCCCCAGAGCCCAGCCTGCAGCCAGGAGAACCGCGATGACGGACGCCTCATCTATGCGCGTGGAATTGCTGGAGAGGCGCCTGTCGCTCGTGGGGGCCCTGTCGGGGCTGAACGCGGAGGCCCTGAAATGGACCCAGCTCCTGGGCGCGATCGAAATGGACATCCAGCGCATGGAGCTCGAGCTCGGCCGAAGCGGTGCCGCCGAGCAACTGGTGCGGGACTTGCATGGCGCGGAAACGAGCATCGCCTCCATCCGCACCGCGCTGTCGGACTGCGAGGAGCGCATCGCCGCCGCAGAGCGGCAGGTGGACGAGGTCGACCGCCTGCTGGCTACGGCCTGACATGAATGAAGGGAGCTTGAAGCGTGAACCAGCAGAATATACGCAACCTGACATTGTTCGACCTGCTTGCCAGAAGCTGGGCGCTGCCGTCGTCCGTCGAGGCTGTGCACTTCAGCACTGACAGTTCCGCGGCGGCCTTCGCCTGCGCGAACGGCACGATTGCCCTTGCCTCGCTCTCCGATCCCGAGCCGCCGGAGTCGCGCGTCAGGGTAAGCGCCGATCTCGGCCAGACGACCATCCGGCCCCGTGAGAAGCCCACGGCGCCGGTCATCGTCACCGAACGCCTTTGCGACGGCGCGCCTTTGATGGCCGTGTCCGGAAAATCGGAATTTCTCGCCGGCGCGTCGGACGGCAGAATCGTGCGCGTGACCGTGACCGGAGAGATCAGCAATACGCAAATCCGGCTGGACGGCGCGATCATGGCCCTCGATCACGCTCGCGGGCAAGGCCTGACGGCGGTCAGCGACGGGGCGGAAGTCCTTCTTGCAAACGCTCCGGACGGCATCGTCCGCTCGTTGGCGCGGCACGGCGGCGACGTCGCGGCGCTCGGCTTTTCTCCCTCCGGACGGCAGCTTGCCGTATGCCGCGGCGACGAGATTTCGATCTGGACGCTCGTGGGGGAACCCGCCCTGGCGCGAACGATCCGTTTCCCCCAGGCGCCGGCGGCGGTGCGGTGGAGCGCCGACAGCGAATGGATTGCCTGCCCGCTGGCATCCGGCGGATTCGGCGTCGCCCGTCTCGCCGACGGGAAGGCGGGCGCCGTCAGCGATTTTCCTGCCAAGGTGCGCACCGTGTCCTGGAGCGAACGCGCCGGTGCGCTGGTTGCCTCCGGTGCCTTCCGCATCGCGGCCTGGTCGATGAAGCTTCCGCCGCTCGAGGGCGAGACCGGGGGCGCGATCGTCACCGGACGTCCCGGCCTGGTGGTGGTCGAGGCGGTGGCGGGCCACCCGACCCGGCCGATCGCGGCCGCCGGTTTCGCCAATGGACAGATCGTCGTCGCCCAGATCGGCGAGCGCGACGAACTGCTGGTCAGGCCCTCCGGCGGAGCTGTCACGGCCCTGGCCTGGTCCGCCGACGGCCGCCACCTGGCGGCGGGCACCGCGGACGGAGACGCCAGCCTCGTCACTTTCCCCGCCCAGATGTTCAAATGACAGGCGACAACGATCAGGAGGAAACGATGCAGACACAGTTGACCCCGGAAGAACTGAGCAAGGACGCTTTCTTCCAGCAGCTTGCCAGGCTGTCGGAAGAGATGGTGGCCAAGCACGGCAAGGACTTTTCGATGGGCGCGCTGGTGCTCGCGGCCCGCTGGATCGCGGAAAACCGCATCGGCGGCGAAGCGCGCGCGGGAACGCCATCGTGACAGCGCCATGCCGCAGCGCCGCCGCCGTGGCGGCCACAGCCGGAAAGGCATCACGCCGGCGGATGCCGGCGGATTGCCATCTCGGCGCGCTCGCCCTGATAGATGAGGCAGATCGTGCGCAGGAGCGACGCGAAGTTCGCGACCTCGCCGTGCAGGTCCATGGCCTCGTCGTAAAGCGAGGCGACGAGGCGCGATACCGATACGCCTTCGCCGACCGCGATGGCATCCAGTATCTCCCAGAACGCCGTTTCCAGCCTGATGCTGGTCGATTGTCCCGAGATGCGCAGGGACCGGCTGGTCTGCCTGAAGCGACGCGGATCGTGCCTGGCCAGGAGCTTGCACATGTCTCCTCCCGGTATCCTTCGGGGAGCGGCGCCGATCCGGGCGTAACCTGCCCAGGCCGTGTTTGCGCGGCTCCAGCTTTCATTGATGCCAACGGACGGCATGACAGCCTCCTGATGCGCGGAAGCGACGCGAGGCAACCATGCGCTGCCCCGCGACAGGGTTCGGCGTTTTGGACCCGGCCGCGCGTCGATCGCGCGACCGGGCCCGGGATTGCATTCCCCCTGTCAGGGAATGAGCACCGCGCGGCCGTGGATCTTGCCGTGGTGGAGATCATGCAGCGCCCTGTTGGCGTCGGTGAGCCGGTATTCGACCGTCGTCAGGTCGACCAGGCCGCGATCGGCCAGCGCCATGAGCTCGACGAGTTCAGCCCAGGTGCCGACCAGATTGCCGATGATGTTCTTCTCGGTGATGACCATGTCGACGGTCGGAACCTTGATGTCCTCGCCATAGCCGACGACATAGTAGCTGCCCATCGGCCGGGTCATTGCCAGGCCCCTGGCGGTGGTGCCTTTCTCGCCGACGAAATCGATGACGGCCTCGGCGCCCTGGCCATCCGTCAGCGCCAGAACGGCCTCGACCTCGTTGCCGTCCGCCTTGACCAGCTTGTCGGCGCCGATGCGTCCAGCGAGCGTCAGCGAGTCCTCCGATTTGTCGACAACGATCACGTCCGCCGCGCACATCGCCTTGAGGCACTGGATGCCGATGTGCCCCAGGCCGCCCGCGCCGATCACCACGCAGCTTTCGCCCGGCAGCAGGTGGCGGCTCGCCTTCTTGGCGGCACGATAGGCCGTCAGGCCCGCATCCGCGTAGGGCGCGACGTCCTTCGGAGCCAGCGTCCTCGGCAGCGCCACGATGTTGCGCTCGGACGTGCAAAGATATTCGGCGTAGCCGCCGTTGCAGTCGAGCCCCGGAAACTTTCCAGGACCATGCATGTCGAAGCCGCGGCGGCACGCAAGGCAGGTGCCGCCGGAGATCTTCGGATGGACGATGACCGGGTCCCCGACCTTGATGCCTTCGACTTCCTTGCCGATCGCCTCGACCCAGCCGGCATTCTCATGGCCCATGATCAGCGGCAGCAGGGCGTCCCCGGTCGGATCCATGTGCGGGCGCCATACACCCTCGATGATGTGCAGGTCTGTCCGGCAAACGCCGGCGCCGCCGATGCGCACGATCACGTCAGTGGACCTGGTGATCTTCGGGTCCGGGACCTCCTGCTGGGAGACCCATTCGCTCCCGGTCAGGCTGTCGTCGTATCTGGTGAGAACCTGGGCTTTCATTGTTGTCTCCTCCGCGGGCCCGGGCATTGCGCCGGCCTTCGACCAAGAGATCAGCAACCCGCATGCCAGATCACAAATTCCAATAGAATCAATTGTTTGATATTCCGGACCGGGCGCGCGCCCGTCCATCGGCTGAACAGCTGCGGGCGCAAGCTGTTCAGTTTCCAGCCAAGCTCAAGTCGATGTCGCGACGCGTCACGCAGGCACGCCGCGATGCGGAGGAACCATGTTGCACCTGTCCGGAATTGACCGCGCGCGCCAGGCGCTGGAACGCGGAGACCGGCTGCCGGGCGGAACGCTGCCGGCGGCGATCGCCGAGAGCTGGCAGCGCTGCCGCGATCTCGGGCTCGATCCCCGCTCGGTCCCGAACGGCGAGGTGATCGCCTTTGCCGAGGTGACGCGCAAGCGCGAGCAGGTCGCGGCATTGCGCCGCCTGGCGCTGGCGGAGATGAAGCTGCTGCATTCCCAGATCGCCGGGTCGAATTTCATCATCGCGCTCGGCGATGCCGAAGGCATGGTGCTGGACACGATCAGCGATCAGCACTTCGCCGACAGCACCGCCGGCCGATCCGTCATCCCCGGCAGCATATGGAGCGAGGCATGGTACGGAACCAATGCGCTTGGACTGGCCGCGGCCGGTAAGGAGGCCGTCGCCGTCTACGGGCGCGAGCACTATTTCGCCTGCCACGGCCATTTGAGCTGCATGGCCGCTCCCATCCTCGATTCGAACGGCCGGATCCTCGGCCTCCTCGACGCGTCCTGCTCCAACGAGGCACGCCAGCAACATACCCACGCGCTGGTGCGCATGGCGGCCGCGCAGATCGAAAACGGCCTGATCTTCCAGGAACGCACGGAGTGCTTCATCCTTGCCTTTCACCCACGCGCGGAATATCTGGACACGCTTTCGGCCGGCCTGGTCGCCGTCTCGCGCGACGGCGAGGTGATCTCGCTCAACAGACCCGGCACCTCCCTGCTCGCGGGTCTTCCTGCGGCCGCGGGCAGCCATTTCGACCAGTTGTTCGAGGCAAGCTTCGGCGCCACGATCAGCGGCCTGCTCAACGGGGGCATCACCACCATCCGCGACCGGGCGGGCAGCGGCGTCTTCATGGTGTGCCGCCAGATAGCCCCGGGCGGGCGTGTATCACCGGCGCGGCGGTCCGGCGGCGCGCCCGCGGCTTATGATGACCGCGCGCCCGATTTCGTGTGCGAGGATCGCAGCCTGAAGCGCGCCGTGGCCGAGATCGGCCGGGCCGCCGCGCTGCGCATGCCGATCCACGTCACGGGTGAGACGGGAACAGGCAAGGAATTGATGGCGCGTCATGTCCACACCGTCAGCGGCAGGAAAGGCGAATTCGTCGCCGTGAACTGCGGCGCGGTGCCGGAGCAGCTCTTCATAGCCGAGATCTTCGGACATGAACGCGGTGCCTATACCAATGCCCGGAGCGAGGGATCGCCCGGCCTCGCGCGCCTCGCCGACCGAGGCACGTTGTTCCTCGACGAGGTCGCCGACATCCCCCTGCCCGCCCAGACCGCGCTGCTGCGCTTCCTCGATTCCATGGAAGTCCGCGCGATCGGCGGCCAGCACACGCACAGGGTGGATGTGCAGATCGTCTCCGCCACGAACCGCGATCTTGCGGAAATGGTCGCCGCGCGAAGCTTCCGCGCCGATCTGCTCTATCGCCTCAACGCCTTCACGCTGCATCTGCCGCCCCTGGAGGCGCGTTCCGATTTCGCGTCGATCGTGCGGCACCTGATGCGCAAGCTCGCGCCGGACGCGGCCATCACCGACGCCGCGATCACGGCGCTTTCGCTGCGGAAGTGGCCCGGCAACATCCGCGAGCTGCAGGCGGCACTGCAGCGCGCGCTTGTCCGCGGCGTGGATTTCGTCGACGAAGCATCCTTCGATGATTGCTCGTACCCGGAACAAACTGACAGCTGCGCGGCCTGCCGCGGACACCCGCTCGACGAGAGCAGGTGCCGCGAAATTCGCCGGGCCTATCGCGATGCGTCCGAAAATATTTCGGAAACGGCGCGCCGACTCGGCCTTTCGCGAACCACCGTCTACAAGCATCTCGACCTGTGATCGGCGCGGGTTCGGCAGGCTAAGCTCTACGAGGCGACCTGGCCGATGCCGACGACGGCAAGGCCAACAGGGCGCTTGCTTGCGCCCCCTGCGCGGTCAGGCACCGCCCCACATCGCATCCGGCACCACCACCAGCTTGCCGACGAAGTCCTTGCCCATGAAGTCGGTCTGGGCGCGGTGGAAGTCCGACAGTTTGTTGACGCCGGCGACCAGCGGCTTGATCTTCCCTTCCTCGATATAGCGCACGATGCGGCGGAAATCGCCCCTAGTGCCCTGGCTCGAGCCGTGGAGCTGGAGCTGCTTCAGATACATGGTGCGAAGATCGAGCTGCACGACCGGGCCGGCAATGGCGCGTGGTGTAACGGCCTTCGGGCCGCAGGATGCGCAAGAGGTCGTTGAATATGGCGCCACCGACCAGGTCGGCCACCACATCGATGGGCTCGCCGCCCGTCGCTTCGTTGACAGCGGTGAGCAGGTCGGCCACGCCGCGCGTGATCACCTTCTCGGCGCCGATGTCGAGCACGGCCTGTTCCTTGCCCTTGCCGACGACGGCATAGGGGATGGCGCCGCGCGCTCGCGCCAGCTGCACGACCAGCACCTGCCAGACCTTGTCGGAGACGATGACGCCGGAGAGCGGCGCATAGGCCGAGGTCAGGCCCTTGGCGATGGTGATCAGGTCCGGCTTGATGCCGTAATGATCGGAGCCGAACATGGTGCCGAGACGGCCGAAGCCGGTCACCACCTCGTCGGCGACGAGCAGCACATCGTACTTGGTCAGCACGGCCTCGATCTTCTGCCAGTAGCCGGCCGGCGGCGGCACGATGCCGCCGGTGCGAGACGATGGGGCTGGAGATCACCGAGTCGATCCTGATCACCGACACCGGCGTCGAATGCCTGGCCAATGTGCCGCGCAAGCTGTTCGTGAAGGACTGAGACCGATGTCAGCTTTGCGTCCGTCGCCGATCGCGCCCACCGTCGACTTCGAGCGCGATGGCGTCCAGCACGGCTTCCTGCGCCTGCCTTACAGCCGCGACGATTCCGCCTGGGGCTCGATGATGATCCCGGTCTGCGTCGTGCGCAACGGCAAGGGCTCGACGGCGCTGCTCACCGGCGGCAATCACGGCGACGAGTATGAAGGGCCGCTGGCGCTCTACGAGCTCGCCCGCACGCTCGATCCAAAGAATGTCTCCGGCACGGTCATCATCGTGCCGGCGATGAACTATCCGGCCTTCCGCGCCGGCACGCGCACCTCGCCGATCGACAAGGGCAACATGAACCGCTCCTTCCCCGGTCGGCCGGACGGCACGGCGACACAGAAGATCGCCGACTATTTCCAGCGCGAATTGCTGCCGCGAGCGGATATCGTCTTCGACTTCCATTCCGGCGGCAAGACGCTGGACTTCGTGCCCTTCTGCGCGGCGCACACGCTGCCGGACAAGACACAGGAGAAAAAGGCTTTCGCCGCGGTCGAGGCTTTCTCGGCGCCGTTCTCGATGCGCATGACCGAGATCGACGCGGTCGGCATGTACGACACTGCCGCCGAGGAGATGGGCAAGGTCTTCGTCACCACCGAGCTTGGCGGCGGCGGAACATCGCGGGCGGAGACGGTCCGGATTGCGCGGCGCGGCATCCTCAACGTGCTTCGCCACGCCGGCATCGTCGATGGTGCGGTCGAGAAGGGTCGAACCCAATGGTTGGACATGCCGTCCGGCGATTGGTTCGCCTTCGCCGAGGACGACGGCATGATCGAAACCATGGTCGATCTCGGGGAGCCTGTGGAAGACGGCCAGGTGGTGGCGCGCATCCATCCGGTCGGGCGAACCGGGCAGGCGCCGCAGGAGATCAAGGCCAGGATGCCGGGGCTGCTCGCAGCGCGCCACTTCCCAGGCCTGGTCAAGGCGGGCGATTGCGTCTCGGTGATGGCCGTGGCCGTCCGGTAGTCAACCCGGCGCGCACCTGCCTACTGCACGACGCGCTTCTCGAGCTTGCGGGCGAGCGTGCGCCGGTGCAGGCCGAGCCTGCGCGCGGTTTCGGAGATGTTGAAGCCGGTCTCGACCAGGGTTTCGTGGATGCGCTCCCATTCGAGGTTCTTGATCGAGGTGGGGCGGCTGGTGAGCGGCACCGAAATGTCGCCCTCGGCGCGGCCGAAGGCGGCTTCGATGTCGTCGGTGTTGGCGGGCTTGGCCAGATAGTGGCAGGCGCCGAGCTTGATCGCCTCGACCGCCGTGGCGATGCTGGCAAATCCCGTCAATACGACGATCCGCATCGACGGATTGCGGGCGCCCAGAAGCTTGACGCATTCGAGCCCCGATCCCGCTCCGAGCTTGAGATCGACGACGGCGTATGCCGGGACGGCCGTTTCCAGGGCGACCAGCAACGCGTCGCGGTCATGGCAGACCACGACGTCGTAGTCGCGCTTTTCAAAGGAACGCTTGAGCGTGCGCGCGAAAGTCGCGTCGTCCTCGACGACGAACAAGGATCGATCAGGCTTCACGGTCGCCTCCATCGGTCAGCGCCGCCAGCGGCAGCGAAAGGGTAACGCAGGCGCCCTCGGCCATGTTGCGCGCCGAAACGTCGCCGCCGAGCTTGCGCACCACATTGAACACCAGGAAGAGGCCAAGGCCGCCGCCAGGCCGCCCCTTGCTCGACATATAGGGCTGGCCGAGCGCGGCCAGAATATCCTTGTCGAAACCCGGTCCGCGATCCTTGACGGTGAACACCAGCTTCTCATCCTGCCGCTCGGCAGTGATGCCGACCCAATCGTGCGATGCTTCCTGCGCGTTGTCGAGCACATTGAAGATCACCTGCTTCAGCGCGGTATCGGACACGATCTGCTCGTCCGGCTCGAAACCGTTGCTGTAGTCCAGTTTGAAAGGCTGGCGGCTGCCACGCCACTCCTGGACAAGATCGTCGAGGAAGTGGCGGATCGTGGTGCGGATCGTGCCCTCGCCGCGCGCCTGGCCGGAGGACATGAGAATGCCGGTCACGATGCTCTTGCAGCGCTCGACCTGCGCCTGCATTTCAGCCACGTCCTCGGAAAGCTCGCGGTTGCGCTTGACGCCGCGCATCTGGCGCCAGTCGGACAGGATGACCGATATGGTCGAGAGCGGCGTGCCCAGCTCATGCGCAGCGCCTGAGGCCAGCAGGCCCATGCGCACGATGTGGTCTTCCTCGGCCGAACGCTGGCGCAGGTCGGCGAGATAGGCATCGCGTTCGCGCAGGTTGCGGTTGATGCGCGTCATGAAGATCACGATCAGGCCGGCCGCCAGCACGAAGCAGATGAACATGCCGCGCAGGTGCAAGGCCAGAAGATCGCTGCCGCCGTGATGCGGGAGCGCGAGCGGCTGGAAAACGACGATGAGGAAGACGAAGCAGGCCGAGGCAGCCACCACGAGGGTCCAGGTGGACCATGGCGCCAGCAGCGCGGCGCCGAGCGTGATCTGCAGCAGATAGAGCGACACGAACGGGTTCGAGGCACCGCCGCTCAGGTAGAGCTGCGTGGTCAGCGCCGCCATGTCGAAGATCAGCGCGACGAAGAGCTGCGCGTTGCTAATGCGGCGATTGCCGCGCAAGGCAAGGAGGCTGAAGATGTTCAGCCCGACGAGGAACAGCACCACGCCGGCCATCTCGGTCAAGGGCAGCGGGATGGCGAGCCAGTATTGCGTCACCAGGATGGTCAGCACCTGCCCGGCCACCGCCAGCCAGCGCAGCTGGATGAGCAGGAGCAGGTTCTTCCTGTTCGTCACGTCGGAATTCGAAGCGGTGCCTCCGACGCCGGGAGGAGAAGCCGTCAGGAACGACTTGTCGTGATGAAGCCGCGCGATCGGGATGTTCATCTTGCGGCGCCCTGCTGCCGGCGGCCGGCGAGGATCGGCATGGCGAGGGCAATCGCCGGCATCACTGCCAGGGCAAACCAGGTCAAAGCATAGACGAGATGGCTGTTGCGGAAGGTGACGACGGTGAGCCCGCCGCGCGGCCAGCTATCCGCGCCGGACGCTTCGGCGTCGATGAAATATGGCGCGGCATCCTTCAGGCCGCGAGCCCTTGCGATCGCATCGACATCACGCGAATACCAGCGATTGGCCGTCGGGTCGTTGCTGCGGAGGAAGCCGCCGCCGGGCTCGCTGGTGCGCAGCAGCCCGTCGACCGTCGACGGTGCGGTGAACCCGCCATTCTCGCGCTCGAACTCCGCCTTGCGCGCCTGCGGAACGAAGCCGCGGTTGACGAGGACGGTGAAACCGCGGTCGCTGCGCATCGGCGTCAGCACCCAATAGCCCCCGCCGAGCTCGGTCACCGCCTGCACCAGCGTGTTGGCGCCACCTTGAAAGCGGCCGGTCAGGCGCACATGGCGATATTCATACTCAGGCGCGCTGAAGCCGCTCCAGCTTTGGGAGCCGGGCGCATCGACGACGGGAGCATGGATGCGCTGGTCGACGCGGTCAATCAGGTCGAGCTTCCAGACCCGCCTTTCCAGCTGCCAAACGCCGAGCCCGAGAAACACCAGAACGCCGAGAAGCCCTAACAGCGCAAGCAACAATCGCGACGCGGAGCCGACGGCCTTCGACGGCGCGGCGTGGGAGCCAATATCTGCCCGGCCGATCATGTCTTTTGCCTCGAAATTGGCCCTCCCCACGCCCGACACAGGGCTCATGGCATCTGCCGCATCTCGTGGAGCCCCGGCATCATGTTGGCGTTGAGGTGGTACATCACCCAGAGCGAGCCGCTCAGCACGATGACGACGAGGATCACCGTGAAAATGAGCGCCAGCATCGACCATCCGCCCTCCGAGGCGGGGTTCATGTGCAGGAAGAAGACCATATGCACCACGATCTGCACCGCCGCGAAGGCCATGACGATGACGGCCGTAGCCTGCTTGTTGTCGATGGCGCCGGTCATGACCATCCAGAACGGGATGGCGGTCAGGATCACCGACAGGACGAAGCCGATCAGGTAGCCCTTCAGCGACCCGTGCGCGGCGCCGCCATGCGTGTGGTCGTGATCGGCATGATCATGAGCGCTCATCGCAACATTCCCATCAGATAGACGAAGGTGAAGACGCCGATCCAGACGACGTCGAGGAAATGCCAGAACATCGAGAGGCACATCAGCCGGCGGCGGTTGGCCTCGATGAGGCCATGCCTGGCGACCTGCACCATCAGCGTCACCATCCAGACGATGCCGAAGGTGACGTGCAGGCCGTGCGTGCCGACCAACGTGAAGAAGGACGACAGGAAGGCGCTGCGCTGCGGCGTCGCGCCCTCGTGGATCATGTGCGCGAATTCGTAGAGCTCGATGGACAGGAACCCGAGGCCGAACAGCATGGTCACGGCGAGCCAGCCTTGCGTTGCCGCGACGCGGCCCTTGTCCGAGGTCAGCATGGCAAAGCCGTAGGTGATCGAGGAGATCAGCAGCAGGGTGGTGTTGACGGCCACCAGGCCAAGGTCGAACAGGTCCTTCGGTGCCGGACCCGCGGCGTAATTGCCGCCGAGCACGCCATAAGCGGCGAACAGCATGGCGAAGATCAGGCAGTCGCTCATCAGATAGAGCCAGAAGCCGAGCATGGTGCTGCCGCCTTCGGCATGCGCATGCTCCTCTTCCAGGTGGAAGACCGGTCCGGCGTCGGCCGTGATTGCCGTCGATGCCATGCTCAAACCCTAACCCTGGGCGGCGAGGAGCGTCGTCCTCGCCGCTTCCGTTTGCGCGACTTCGACCGCCGGAATGTCGAAGTCGCGGTGATAGTTGAAGGTGTGGCCGATCGCGGTTGCGATCAGGCAGGTGAAGCTCAGCGCCGCCAGCCACCATATGTACCAGATCAGGCCGAAACCGAGCGCGACGCTGAAGGCGGCGAGGATGACCCCGGTGCCGGTGTTGCTCGGCATGTGGATCGGCTTGAAGCCGGTGAGCGGTCGCCGGTAGCCGGCCTTCTTCATATCCCACCAGGCGTCATTGTCGCGGATGACCGGCGTGAAGGCGAAATTATAGGCAGGCGGCGGCGAGGAGGTCGACCATTCGAGAGTGCGGCCGTCCCAGGGATCGCCGGTGAGGTCGACAAGCTCCGCGCGCTTGCGGATGGAGACGAATATCTGGACCAGGAAGGCGGCGATGCCGCCGGCGATCAGCACCGCGCCGAAGGCGGCGATCACGAACCAGATCTGCAGCGAAGGGTCGTCGAAGACGCGCATGCGGCGCGTCACGCCCATCAGGCCGAGGATGTAGAGCGGCATGAAGGCGAACCAGAAGCCGAGCACCCAGCACCAGAACGAAACCTTGCCCCAGAAGGGATCGAGCTTGAAGCCGAAGGCCTTGGGCCACCAGTAGGCGATGCCGGCGAACAGGCCGAAGAGCACGCCGCCGATGATGACGTTATGGAAATGCGCGATCAGGAACAGGCTGTTGTGCAGCACGAAGTCGGCCGGCGGCACGGCGAGCAGCACGCCGGTCATGCCGCCGACAACGAAGGTGAGCATGAAGGCCAGCGTCCACATCATCGGCAGTTCGAAGCGGATGCGGCCGCGATACATGGTGAACAGCCAGTTGAACATCTTCGCCCCGGTCGGGATCGAGATGATCATCGTGGTGATGCCGAAGAAGGAGTTCACGCTGGCGCCGGAGCCCATGGTGAAGAAGTGGTGCAGCCAGACCAGATAGGACAGGATGGTGATGACCACCGTGGCGTAGACCATCGAGGTGTAGCCGAACAGGCGTTTGCCGGAAAAGGTCGAGGTGACCTCGGAAAAGACGCCGAACAGCGGCAGGATGAGGATGTAGACCTCCGGGTGACCCCATATCCAGATGAGGTTCACATACATCATCGGGTTGCCGCCGAAGTCGTTGGTGAAGAAGTTGGTGCCGACATAGCGGTCGAGCGCCAAAAGCGTGAGCACCGCCGTCAGCACCGGGAAGGACGCCACGATCAGCACGTTGGTGCAGAGCGAGGTCCAGGTGAAGACGGGCATGCGCATCATCGTCATGCCGGGCGCGCGCATCTTGACGATGGTGCAGATCAGGTTGATGCCGGATAGTGTCGTGCCGACGCCGGCGACCTGCAGCGCCCAGATGTAGTAATCGACGCCGACATCGGGACTGTAATTGATGCCTGAGAGCGGCGGATAGGCGAGCCAGCCGGTGCGGGCGAATTCGCCGACGAACAGCGAGGCCATGACCAGGATGGCGCCGCCGACCGTCATCCAGAAGCTGAAATTGTTGAGGAAGGGGAAGGAGACGTCGCGCGCGCCGATCTGCAGCGGCACGACGAAGTTCATCAGTCCGGTGACGAAGGGCATCGCCACGAAGAAGATCATGATCACGCCATGGGCGGTGAATATCTGGTCGTAGTGATGGGCGTTGAGATAGCCCTCGGAGCCGTTGAAGGCGATGGCCTGCTGCAGGCGCATCATGACGGCGTCGGAGAAGCCGCGCAGCAGCATGACGAGACCGAGCGCCATATACATGATGCCGATCTTCTTGTGGTCGACGCTGGTGAACCACTCGCGCCACAGATAGGCCCAGAGCCGGAAATAGGTGATGGCGGCGAGAACCGCGAGGCCGCCGAGCGCCACCACGACGAAGGTGCCGACTACGATCGGCTCGTGCAGCGGCAGCGACTCCAGAGTGAGGCGGCCGAAGA
Organism: Mesorhizobium sp. Arg314; assembly: GCF_053714275.1. NCBI lineage: Bacteria > Pseudomonadati > Pseudomonadota > Alphaproteobacteria > Hyphomicrobiales > Phyllobacteriaceae > Mesorhizobium > Mesorhizobium sp. Arg314. Next base: position 214,388 of record NZ_JBSKBP010000001.1, read on the forward strand.
TGAATTTGGTCAGCGTCTCGGGCATCCGCCATTCCTCACAATTCGAAGCGCAGCAGGCCGAGCGACGGCGTCTCGGCGTCGGCGCGGCGGCTGCCGGTTCCGGGGCTGAGCAGCCCTGCCCCGCGCAACGGGGAAAGATCGCGCAGCGGCCAATATTTCGCGTCGGCATTGCTGGCCGCGCGCGAGGCGGCGGCAGCCTCTTGCGCCGTGCAGATGCTGGCGACATAGGACGGGTCGTTGCCGAACACAGCGCCGCGTCGGGCAAGCTTGTCGTATTGCAACGGCTGGGTGTTGCGCACGCCGGCGAGCCCCAGGCCGCCCCGGGCGTCGATCGACATCATCTCGTTCATGCACATCTTGCCGCGCTCGACGCACAAATTGAGGATGGCGCCGAAGAGGTCGGGATCGACGGAGGCATAGTGGCGGATCGGCTCGTTCTCGCTTGGACGTTCGAGCTCGAGATAGCTGTCTCGGCTTAGCGTCGCCTGCGCGCTTCTGGTCTGCGCCACCCACTCACCGAAGGCCTGGTCGGAGAGGCCGTGGAAAGCGAAGTGCATGCCGGAGAAGCCGGCGCCGCTGTAGTTGGCCGAGAAGCCGGTATAGGTCCCGGGTCTGTTGATGACGGCGTGCAGCTTCGTCTCCATGCCGGGCATGGCGTAGATCTGCCCGGCAAGGGCGGGAATGTAGAAGGAGTTCATCACGGTGGACGAGGTGATGCGGAAGTCGATCGGCTGGTTGACCGGCGCCGCGAGCTCATTGACGGAGGCAATGCCGTAATCCGGATAGATGAAGAGCCATTTCCAATCGAGCGCGACGACCTCGACCTTGAGCGGCTTGTGGTTCTGCGTGACGGGCTGTCCCGGCTCGATCCGGTCGATGCGCCGATAAGGGTCGAGCAGATGCGTGCCGAGCCAGGTGAGCGCGCCGAGGCAGATGATGACGAGCAGGGGTGCCGCCCAGATCACCAGCTCGAGCTTGGTCGAATGGTCCCAGTCGGGCGTGTAGGTCGCCGTGGTGCTGGATTGCCGGTAACGCCAGGCAAACAGCACGGTCAGCGCCATGACCGGCACGATGATGAGCAGCATCAGCAGGGTCGAAACGACGAGCAGGTCGCGCTGCTGCGCGGCAACATCGCCCGCGGGCGCCAGCACGACCAGGTCGCAGCCACTCAGCAGCACGGCCAGCGGAAAGAGAAGCAAGGCTCCGGATCGTTTCATCAAACGCGGCCCTCGGGTGGCGCTGCAGCAGGTCTTTGCAGGTTGCGATGCGGTACGGACCAACGGCTACTGCCGCTGGCAGCGCAACGACATTGGACAATTTGTCCAATGCCCAGCTGGGGTGGCTTTGGCGAAACTGCGCACGCATAATGGGACGACAATCGCGTCCCGGACCGAGCTCGGTGGCGACGGACAAGATGGCTGAAACTTCGACTGCCGAAACTGACAGCAGGCTGATCGGCTCGCATCACGGCCAGGTCAGCGCAGGCGATATCGCTGTCGGCGTGATCATCGGCAGGACGTCGGAATTCTTCGATTTCTTCGTCTACGCGATCGCTTCCGTGATCGTGTTTCCCAGGCTTGTCTTTCCAACGCACGATCCGCTGGTCGGAACGCTTTATTCCTTCGCCATCTTCGCGCTGGCCTTCATCGCGCGCCCGTTCGGCACCGTGCTGTTCATGGCGGTCGACCGCGCCTATGGCCGCGGCGCCAAGCTGACGATCGCGCTGTTCCTGCTCGGCACCTCGACGGTCGCCATGGCCTTCCTGCCCTCCTATGAAGATGTCGGCGTGGTCGCTGCCTGGCTGCTCGCGCTTACCCGCTTTCTGCAGGGCCTGGCGCTCGGCGGAACCTGGGACGGGCTGCCCTCCTTGCTGGCGCTGAATGCGCCGGACAACCGGCGCGGCATCTACGCGATGATCCCGCAGCTCGGCGCGCCGATCGGGCTCATCGTGGCAAGCTCGCTGTTTGCCTTCTTCGTCGCCAACCTCTCGGCCGACGATTTCTTCTCCTGGGGCTGGCGCTATCCCTTCTTCGTCGCCTTCGCCATCAATGTCGTGGCGCTGTTTGCCCGTCTGCGCATCGTCGTGACGCCCGAATTCTCGAAACTCTACGAGAGCGGCGATCTGCAGCCGACGCGCATCAGGGAGATGGTCAGGACGGAAGGCCGCAACGTCGTCGTCGGCGCCTTCGCGCCGCTGGCAAGCTTCGCCCTGTTCCATATGGTGACGGTGTTTCCGCTGTCGTGGGTGTTCCTGTTCACCAATGAGGGCCCGGAGCGCTTCCTGGTCATCGAGGCGGTGAGCGCGCTGTTTGGCATTGCCGCAATCGTTGCATCGGGTCCGCTGGCCGACCGCGTCGGACGCCGCGCCCTGCTCGGCGGCTCCGCCGTCGCCATAGCCGCATTCAGCGGCTTTGCCCCGCAGCTTCTCAATGGCGGCACAGTCGGCGAGGCGCTGTTCATGGTGCTGGGTTTCATCCTGCTCGGCCTCAGCTTCGGGCAATCCTCGGGCGTCGTGGCGTCGAGCTTCTCGCGCCAGCACCGCTATACCGGCTCGGCTGTGACGTCGGATCTGGCCTGGATGTTCGGCGCCGGTTTCGCGCCGCTTGCCGCGCTGCTTCTGGCCGGCAATTTCGGCCTAATCGCCGCCGGCGCCTATCTGCTTTCGGGCGCCGCCTGCACGCTGATCGCGCTCTGGATCGACAGGCAGTCGTCGGCGAGCGACCGATAAGTCAACAGCACCGGCCGCGAGCAATTCACGCAGGCTTGCCGCAAACGTCCAATCGGACCTGATAGAAATCCCGATACCATTCCACGAAACGCGGGACGCCGATCTCGACCGGGATCCCGGGCTTGAAGCCGGTCACCTCTTCGAGCGATGTGACATCGGCGAAGGTCGCCGGCACGTCGCCCGGCTGGAGCGGCATCATGTTGCGGATTGCCTTGCGCCCAAGCGCGTCTTCCAACACGTCGATCAGCCGGCTCAGCTGAACGGGTGAACTGTCGCCGATGTTGTGGATCCTGAACGGCGCATTGCTTGTCGCGGGATCCGGCGCGGCACTCGTCCAATCGGGGTTGGGCGTCGCCGGATGCTGCATGACTCGGACCATCCCCTCGACGATATCGTCGATATAAGTGAAATCCCGCTGCATATTTCCATAGTTGAAAACGTCGATCGGCTGGCCGGCGAGGATGGCCTTGGTGAAGATGAACAAGGCCATGTCGGGCCGTCCCCACGGACCGTAGACGGTGAAGAAACGCAAGCCCGTCGTCGGCAGCCCGAACAGATGGCTGTAGGTGTGGGCCATCAACTCGTTTGACTTCTTGCTGGCGGCATAGAGACTGAGGGGATGGTCGGCGGAATCATGCACCGAGTACGGCATTCGCGTGCTGCCGCCATAGATCGAGCTCGACGATGCATAGACGAGATGGCCGACCGAGCCCTGCCGGCACCCTTCCAGGATGTTGAGGAAGCCGTTGATATTGCTTTGCGCATAGACGTGCGGATTGATCAGCGAATAGCGAACGCCCGCCTGCGCGGCGAGATTGACGACGATCTCCGGCGCGGCCGAGGCAAAGAGCGCCGAGATGCGGTCGCGGTCGGTGAGATCGACATGCTCGAAACGAAAGTTCGGGAACACCTTCAGCCGCTCGAGCCGTGCCTGCTTCAGCGCGATGTCGTAATACTCGCTCATGGAATCGAGGCCGACAACCTGCCGGCCTTCGGCAAGCAGCCTGTGGCAGAGGTGAAAACCTATGAAGCCGGCTGCGCCGGTGATCAGGATCGGCCTGCTCGATGTCAATGCATGCCCCTAACGTTGTAGCCAGACCATTCACCGACCAGCCTCACCGACAGCCCGCGGACCGACGCAGCCAAGGCCGATCATGGCGACAGGCTCGGGCACGTCCGGATTTTTCCTCAGGCCGGTCGAAAACTTGCGCCTTTTATGGCAGGCCGCCGATAAATTCAACGATACGCTGTCTTCCGCCGTTCCAACGCTCCCCGTCATCGCGCGGGAATTGGGGCCAGCGGCTGCAACGTCTTCAACATGGCGACCAATTGGCTCTGCTGGTGGGTGCCGGTTTTCTGGAAGACACGCTCGAGATAGGTGCGGGCGGACTTGACGGTGATGCCACCCCGGGCGGCCGTTTCCGCCAAAGTGAGGCCAGCGGCAAGATCGGCTGCCAGCCGCGCTTGCGCCGGCGTCAGATCGAACAAGGCGTTGAGCAGGCTTGCCGAAGGCACAAGCGCGCTCGGCTTGACGGGCGTGGCCATGACAAGGATGTCGGCATTGCCGAAGATGTCGTGCGCGGAGCGCCGCAGCGGCAACAGGTGGACGACGAAAGGCGCCTCGCCGCCGATCCCCGGAACAGGAATGGATCCGACCGCCTCCTCGGCGCGGCTCATGCCGGTCACGGCCAGCTGGAACAGCCGGTTGGCGTCGCGGTCGGCTATTGCCAATCCGCCATAGGCCACGGGCAGGAAAGCGGTATCGAGCCGATCCAGATGCGGGTTGGTCGCCACGACACGTCCGTTCGCCGACAGCACCGCGGCCGGCAGCCCAAGCAGCTCGAGCGCCGAGGTGGCGTCGGCCGCCCGCTCCACCCGCAGCCGGCCGGCGACAAGGCTGGCGCGGGCAAGATAAGGCCGCAGCGCATCGAGCCTGTCGACCTCGCCTTGGGCAAAGCCGCCATCCCGGACCCATTTCTGGAAGACGAAGGTCGCCAGCTCTCCTGTCGGCATCGGGATCGCCGTGCACAGATGCGCGCCTATGCCGAATTGTCTCAGCATGATGCGGGCTGGGTCGCGCTCGATCTCATCGGGGCTCATAAAGTCGTCGACGCGCACGAAGCTCGCCGGCTGCAAACCGCACATCTTCTGCACGCTGTCGCAGAACTTCCAGAAATCGCCCTTGATGAACTCGTCGAACAGCGGCCGCAGATTGTCGAGCGTCGTTCCGCGCGGCGGGCCGTCGTCGCTGAAGAAGACCTGAGCGCTGGCCGAGTTCGACAAGCCGCTCGCCTTCTGCAGCACTGAGTTCCAACGCTCAGGAACGAAGGCCGCCTCGTATATGTTTCAATCAGGTCGATCATGGCTGCCACAGGAGCGGTGCGAGCCGGGTGAGCCCCGAGGCAGCAGTATCCGACACCGGAAGCTCGATCTCAAGCCAACGCTATATACAAGCCTGGCAGGGGCCGGATCTGCCCACTTGTAATGAGATTGCCCGCATAGGCCAGATTGAGGATTTGTTTTTCTTGGTGATCCCACTTCGTTGGGGCAAACTGCTAACGGGCTGTCAGGAGGAGAAATGAGAGCACGCGCGGCGACGGTCGGAGACCTGGAAGATGTTTTCCGCGGCCTGTCCAAGCGAATGTCGGACGAATATGTGGCGGCCGGCAAGGACAGCAAAAGCGCCTATGACAATCTGATGATGAATTTGAAAGAAGGCCGAGCACATGCGCTCGTGCAAGGCGACAGGACCGTCGCGATCATCGCCTGGCATGAGCACGCGGATGCCGCCGATACGCTGTTTGCCGCGCAGGAGGATTTCTTCAACGCCGCGACGATCCGCTTCTGCAGGCGGCACATCCGCCACGTCCAGGCGCTTGCGGGCAACCTTCCCATCCATTCGCGCAGCTGGCTGGACAGGCCCGACGTCGCGAAATGGTTCCGCGTGATCGGCTATATCGACCGAGGGCGGGAGGACGGCGCCACCCTATTCGAGCTGCCGCCGGCCGCCAATGGCTAAAGGCGGCCCACGGGCCGCCTTCAGATTTGTCCGTGCGCGGTCTCTTCCCAACGGCCGTGCCCTCGATCCGCCCACGCTCCGGCCATCGTCGGTTCACGAACCGAACCAACGCGACCGTCGGCTCGAGCCGAACTTTTCCTTGTCCGCGCGTAGCGCCACCGAAGGCTCATAGTAGTTGCCGGTCGGCGCCGGGCCAGAAAAGAAGTCGACCTCGACTTTGCCGATGCGGCCCCCCCCGAATTCGATGTAGCAGGTGCCGAAGCCGTCATAGAGCGTGCCGCTGCCGCTCTGGCGGAGCTTGGCGATGAGGGCGGTGGCGACGGCGCGCGCGGCGCCCTCGGCGAACACGCCGGCCTTGGGCGTGCCGGTGTTGGCGCCGTCGCCGACAGCATAGACATTCTCATACTTCGTTTCGAGCGTGCGGGGGTTGACCGGGATCCAGCCGTTCTCCGACATGCCGCTTTCCAGCACGACCGGCGGCACGCGGTGCTTGGGAACGCCGAGGAAAAGATCGAACGGCATTTCCGTGCCGTCGTCGAGTACCGCCACGTTGCGGGCATTGTCGACCGATGCGACGCGACGGCTTGGGATGAACCTGATGTCGCGCTCGGCGAAGGCCGCAAGCAGCGCCCTCGACGTGTCGGGCGACGGCGGCACCGGACTGCCGAGCGGCAGCACCAACGATATCTCACAGGCCTCGCGCACGCCCTGGCGCATCAGATAGTCGTGCAGCATCAAGACGCATTCGCTTGGCGCTGGCGGGCATTTATAGGGCGCGCCGCAGACGCCGACCATCGCCCTGCCCTTCTTGAAGGTCGGCAGCACGTCGCGCAGCCGCTCCGCGCCCGCAACGGTATAGAACTCGCTGGTTCCCGACAGCCCAGGCGTGGCGTCGAAATCATATTCGGCGCCAAGCGCCACGATCAGGTAGTCGGCATCGTAGACGCCGTCATTGGTGGTCACTCGCCGCCTTTCGGGATCGATCGCGGTGATGGTGCGCTTCAGCAGGCGCACGCCGGGCTTGGCGTAGCGGTTGTAAGGCAGGCGCACCGCCTCCGGCGCCTTCAAGCCGAACATCACGTCGAGCTTCGAAAAGCCGAATACGAAGGCGTCGCTCTTGTCGATGAGCGTGACGTCGATGCCGTCGCCCATCGCCTCGGAAAGCAGCGTCGTCAGTTCCAGGCCACCAAAGCCCGCTCCTAGGACGACGATGCGCGGTTTGTTTGCAGTGCTCATCTCGGTTCCCCAAATCTTGGCGCCAAGCGGGGGCGCCTGACCGAATTTGCTCATTGCCCTTCGGGTGGCGGCGAGGACGCGTCTCTGTCCTCGCCGCCGATGCCCGCCACAACCTCGATGCTCGACCGGTCAGGTCAGCACAGGCTGCGGCACGATGCGGATATAGGGCTTGGGTTCCTTCCAGCCCTGCGGATAAAGCTGCTTCGCTTCATCGTTCGACACGGAACCCGCGATGATGACATCGTCGCCAGGCTTCCAGTTGACCGGTGTCGCCAGACGGTGCTTCGCCGTCAGTTGCAGGGAGTCCACCACGCGCAGCACCTCGTCGAAGTTACGGCCCGTCGTCATCGGGTAGGATATGACGAGCTTGATCTTCTTATCCGGGCCAATGACATAGACATTGCGCACCGTCTGGTTGTCGGCGGCAGTGCGGCCGTCGGCGCTGTTGCCGGCCGAGGCCGGCAACATGTCGTAGAGTTGCGAGATGGCAAGCGTCGGGTCGCCGATCATCGGGAAGTTCGGCGCCATGCCTTGCGTCTCGGCGATGTCCTTCGCCCAGCCGGCATGCTTCTCGACGGGGTCGACGGAGAGGCCGATGACCTTGACGCCGCGCTTGTCGAACTCGGGCTTGAGACGCGCCATGTAGCCGAGCTCGGTGGTGCAGACCGGCGTGTAGTCCTTGGGATGCGAGAACAGGATGCCCCAGTCCTTGCCAAGCCATTCATGGAAGGAGATCGGACCTTGCGTGGTCTCGGCGGTGAAGTCGGGGGCGATGTCTGCGATACGGAGTGACATGGTTGCGTTCCTTTCCGGTTGGAATTCGATTGCGAGGGCATATTAGGAAATCTATGTTCCGCCAGCGTTCCCCAGCGTTCCCTGCCTGGAGACGGATCTTCCTGATGGTGCTTCAATGCGCGTTTCGATCCATCTGCTCGGCCGCTTCGTCGTCAGCGTCGATGGCCGGTCGATCCCGGCGGCCGACTGGCGTCGCGACCGTGCCGCGGCGCTGGTCAAGCTGCTCGCGCTGAAGCCCGCGCATCGCATGCATCGCGAGCAGGCGATGGAGACTTTCTGGCCGGACGCCGACCCGGAGGCGGCCGGCGGCGGCCTACGCAAAGCTGTCCATTTCGCGCGCCGCGCGCTCGGTGCCCATGAACTCATCGAGATCAGCAACGACGTCATCGCGCTTGCGCCCAATGCGGAGCTCGATATCGATATCGAAGGCTTCGAGGCGGCCGCCAGGACAGCACTCCGCGGCGGCGACAAGGTTGCTTACGAACGCGCGGCCGACCTCTATGGCGGCAGGCTTTTGCCGGATGATCTGTTTGTCGAATGGCTCGACGCTCCCCGCGCGCAGGTACAGCAGCGTTACAGCGACCTGTTGCGCGCCGGCGGGCTGTGGCAGAGGTTGATCGCCCTCGATCCGGCCGACGAGCAGGCCCAATGCGCGCTGATGCAGGCCGCGCTCGATGCGGGCAACCGGGTCGAGGCGATCCGCCAGTTCAACCAGCTCCGCGACAACCTGCACGCCGAGCTCGGCGTCGGACCGAGTGCCACGACCATCGCCCTTTACGAAAAGGCGCTGGCGCTCTCCGGCACGGAGACCGTCAGTCCCTCGGAACGTATCCGCACCTCGCTCGCCTGGGGCCTGGTGCACCTGCAGAGCGGCGAGTTCGACAGGGCGAGCGAGATCGCGCGTCAGACACGCGATCTGGCGCTCGGCGCCGACCTGCCGCGCGAGGTCGGCGAGGCGAGCGCGCTGCTGGGGCTTGCCTCGATGATGCAGGCGCAATGGCCGCAACTGTTCCGCTCCGAATTCATCGAATGGGTCCGCGCCAAGCCGGCCTTCGTGCAGCATGTCTTCGACGGGCATCTCTGCCTGTCGGAGTTCTGTTTGTGCAGCGCGAAAGGCCACGCCGAAGTCGCGGGACTGGCCAAGGAACTGCTCGCTGTCGCCGAGGAAGCGGAATCGAGCGCCGGACGAGGTCTCGCCTGCCTGCTTCTCGGAGAGGCGGCGCTTTTTTCGGGCGAGCTCGACGGGGCCGAGCAATTCCTTACCGAGGCTGAGCGGCTGCTGCTCGCGGCGGATGCGGTCGCCGGCCGCGTGCTGGCCATCGAACGGCTGGCCGAGATCGCCCTGGAGCGCGGCCAGAAATGGCGCGCCAGCCGGCTGATCCAGCGCGGCCTCGCCGATGCCGAGCGCTCATGGCTTTCGCCGCATCTTATCATGCGCATGCAGGCGCTGGCGGTGCGAGCGGCATCGACGCCGAAGATGGTGGCCGAAGAGATCCTCGCTGGTGATAGGCTGTTAACGCCGGGCGCCTGCCAGCCTTGCTCGATGGCGCTGCGCACCGCCTCGGCAACCGCGCTCGCCGAGGCGGGCGAGCTGGAACAGGTCGACCGCCGCCTGAACGACGCCGAACGCATCGCCGGGATGTGGCAAGGCGGCCCTTGGGCGGCGGCCCTTTGGGAAGCGCGCGGCTTGCAACGGCGGGCACAGGACAAGGAAGTGCGTGCGCTCGCCGCTTTCGAAGAGGCCGCCAGCCGCTACGAGGAGCTCGGCCGGCCGCGCGACCAGGCGCGTTGTCTCGCGCGGATGGGAAATCACGGCTGAGCTTGCGCCGGAGGCCAATCGGCGGGATGGTATGGAAGGCAGCCGGGGGCGCTGGCAGGCCGGATATGCATGGCTGCTGGAAATCGAGATGTTGCGCGCTAGCCTGGCCTTTGTCGCCCTGGTTGCCCTGATGGGGCCGACAGCAGCGGGCGAGCGGTTGTCTCATCTGCTCGACGGCTCCGGCCTGGCGACGACCTATTCGGGTGAGTCCGACCTAGTGACCGGCTATACGACCGGAATGGCGCGCTATCGCCTGTTGCTCGCCGGTGTCACCGGCACAGCCGATCTCGCCGCCCCACTCGAACCCCTGACTTTGCGGCCTGAATTCCAGCAACGGACATGGCGCTCCTCGGATGGCAGCCTGCTGCAAGGCTTTGCCGGCAAGGGTGGTTTTCGGCTGACCGTCGGGAACTGCGTGGGCCGCATCTGCATGGCCAGCGAGTGCAGCGAAGCCGGCTGGCCGCTCTACGCCTGCAGCGACGGGCGCGAGCGCAAAATGTCGGTCAAGAGCTTCGTGACGGCCACATTCGACGGCGTTTCCTACCGGCGATTGAGCGCGCCAAAGCAGTGACATTGGACGACCGCGACTGCAGCGGATAAGAGGTCGCCGCAAGCCAGCTTGTGCCGACATGGCGGCGCAAGTCGCGTGGCATTCGTTCGAGAGCAGTATCTTGGCACGCCAACCCGACAGACGATCTGCCGCCACCAAGGTTGGCCTCGCCCGAACGCTCTCCAAACTTGGCTTCTGCTCGCGCACGCAGGCCGAGCGTCTGGTCGCCGAGGGGCGCGTTCAGGTAAACGGCAAGACGGTGCGCGATGCCTGGCTGCGCATCGATCCCGACCGCGACCGCATCTTCGTCGACGGCGAGCGCGTCGTTGCCGAGCGCAAGGTCTATCTGATCCTCAACAAGCCGCGCGGGCTGGTCACCACCCGCGACGATCCAGAGGGGCGCGGCACGGTCTATGATTGCCTGGCAGGGCTCGACCTGCCTTTCGTGTCGCCGGTCGGCCGGCTCGACAAAGCGAGCGAAGGGCTGCTGCTGATGAGCAACGACACGCGCTGGGCGAACGGCCTGCTCGATCCCGCTTCGCATGTTGCCAAGACCTATCATGTGCAGATCGCCTCCGCGCCCGACGAGGCGCTGCTGGAGCGGTTTGGCCAGGGCGCCGAGGTGGATGGCGAGCTGCTGACGGCAAGCTCAGTCAAGTTGCTGCGCAGCGGTGGCAGCACCGCCTGGCTGGAGATCGTGCTCGACGAGGGACGCAACCGGCAGATCCGCAGGCTGCTCGGCGCTTTCGATGTCGAAGTGCTGAGGCTGATAAGGGTGGCGATCGGCGGCCTTCAGCTCGGCGAGCTTGCCAAAGGCAAGGCGCGGCATTTGACGTCCGAAGAACTGGCTACCCTGGCGACTTGACGCGCCAGGCACTGCCCCTCACCCGGATTGCCAGCCGAATTGCGAAGGGCAATTCGGGGCAATCCGACCTCTCCCCGAGGGGAGAGGAGTTCGCCAGCGCGGCGCCAATCTCTTCTCCCCTCGGGGAGAAGGTGGCCGCGAAGCGGCCGGATGAGGGGGAGTCGCGCTCGCTATTTCTGATTCCACCTGCGGATCACCGGCTCGGTCAGATCATGCTCGTAGCCAAGGATGCTGAGGCTTGCCGTGTCGAGCACGAAATGTTCGCCGCCTTCCGGCGGCAGAGCGACCCAGCGTGCGGCGAGCACGCGCAGGAAATGCGAGCTGGAGAAGACGAGCACATTGCCGGCAACCGCGCGCAGCCCGGCGATGATGGCATCCGCCCGGGCGCCGACATCGGCCACCGTCTCGCCGTCCGGGCAACCGTCGCGAAACAATTGCCAGCCAGGACGCCTGGACAGGATCTCCTTTGTCGTGACGCCTTCATAAGCGCCATAATCCCATTCCTGCAGATCGGCCTTTTTCACCGCGCGCTCGCCGAAGCCGGCGAGGCGGCATGTGTCGAAGGCGCGCTGCGACGGGCTCGACCAGACCGCCTGGAAAGTCAGCCCCTCAAGCCGATCGGCAACACCGCGCGCGGCCTCTTCGCCCTTGGCGGTCAAGGGAATGTCGGTGCGGCCGGTGTGCCTGCCCGAGGCGCTCCACTCCGTCTCGCCATGGCGAACCAGGTAGATTTCGGGAAACGCACTGCTCATCGACCGCCCTCACGGCTGAATGGTTGCACCGGTGGAGAGCCGGCCGGCGTCACCCTATGCGGCGTCCGGCAAAAAGAACAGGCCGCGGCTGAGCCGCGGCCTGCACGAGCTTGGGAGGATGCCTGGTCCGTCAGGCGGGCTGCAAATCGCCGGACAGCGCGAGATCCGCCTCTTCCGGCAATTGACCGGCCATGGCGGCGGCAAATTGCTTCTGGTCGAGCTCGCCTTCCCAGCGCGCCACGACGATTGTCGCGACCGCGTTGCCGACGAAGTTGGTGAGCGCGCGGCATTCCGACATGAAGCGGTCGACGCCGAGGATCAGTGCCATGCCGGCGACCGGCACCGAAGGCACCACCGACAGCGTCGCGGCCAAGGTGATGAAGCCGGCGCCGGTGATGCCGGCCGCACCCTTCGAGCTCAGCATGGCGACGAGCAGAAGCAGGATCTGATCGCCGAAGGTGAGCGGCGTGTCGGTCGCCTGGGCGATGAACAGCGCGGCCAGCGTCATGTAGATGTTGGTGCCGTCGAGGTTGAAGGAATAGCCGGTCGGAATGACCAGGCCGACCACCGAGCGGTTGCAGCCGGCGCGCTCCATCTTGGCCATCAGGCCGGGAAGTGCGGCCTCCGACGACGAGGTGCCGAGCACCAGGAGCAGCTCTTCCTTGATGTAGCGGATCAGCGCCAGGATCGAGAAGCCGTTGTACCATGCGACGGCGCCCAGAACGACGAGCACGAAGAGCAGCGACGTCAGGTAGAAGGTGCCGATCAGCAGGGCGAGGTTGGCGATCGCGCCGATGCCGTATTTGCCCACGGTGAAGGCCATGGCGCCGAAAGCGCCGATCGGGGCCGCCTTCATCAGGATGGCGACGAGGCGGAAGACCGGCGACGTCAGCGCCTGCAGGAAATCGACCACCGGACGGCCGCGTTCGCCGACAAGCGCCAGCGCAATGCCAAACAGCACCGAGAAGAACAGCACCTGCAGGATGTCGCCCTGCGCGAAGGCGCCGGTGATGGTGTCGGGGATGATGTTCATCAGGAAGCCGACGATGGTCGTGTCATGCGCCTTCTCGGTGAAGGTCGCCACCTTCGAGGGATCGAGCGTCGCCGGGTTGATGTGCATGCCGGCGCCGGGCTGGATGACGTTGGAGACGATCAGGCCGACGACGAGCGCCAGCGTCGAGAAGACGAGGAAGTAGATCATCGCCTTGCCGGCGACGCGGCCGACCTTGTGCAGGTCGGAGACGCCGGCGATGCCGGTCGCCACCGTCAGAAAGATCACCGGCGCGATCACCATCTTGACCAGCTTGATGAAGGCATCGCCAAGCGGCTTCAGCGAGGCGCCGACATCGGGATAGAAATGGCCAAGCAGGATGCCGGCGGCGATCGCCACCAGGACCTGAACATAGAGATGCCGGTAAAGGGGAACCTTGCCGCGCGGTTCGGCGGCAGCGATTGCTGTCTGCATGATGTCCTCCATTCGGCCCCGATCGAGAAACTCGACCTCCCGGGGCAGTTGACCTCCACAGCCTCGCGACTGCTGCAGAGGCATTTGCAACGAGCGTGCCAGATTGCGCCAGGAGCCTCGCTTCGTTGATTTTGCTGATTTTTTCGCACTCGATACATGCACTCTGGAAGCCACCGGTGCGGTTGTCCGCATAGGGCGAATTGTGCTTTGTGCGAAATCATGCACAAATGCGGCATGCTGCAACGCCCTGCCGCTGCCCTTGCCTCGACGCCCGAACTGCTTGCCGGGCGGGCACGGCGCGCCTGGTTGCTGTTCGCGGCGGTGGCGCTGCTTATCGTGCTCGCAGCGCTCTATGGCGCCGGCCTCTATGGCCGTTCGACCGAAATCGAGGCGCTGGCCACGCAAGGGCGCACGGACGCAAATCTTAAAGTTGCGCTGCTGCGCGCGGTGCTGGAAAATCCGCGCGCGCTGCCGCTGCTCCTGTCGGAGGACCAGCAGGTGCATGACGCGCTGACCGAGCGCAGCCCCGCGTCGATCGACGTGCTCAACCGCAAGCTCGAAGGGCTGGTGTCGGGCACGAAGGCCTCGGTGCTCTATGTCACCGGCACCGACGGGCTGGCGATCGCTTCCAGCAATTGGCGCGAGCCGGTGAGCTTCGTCGGCAACGACTACGGTTTTCGCGCCTATTTCTCCGGAGCCATGCAATCGGGCACCGCCGAATATTTCGCGCTGGGCAACGTGAGCAAGCGTCCCGGTCTCTACATCTCCCGCCGCGTCGGCAGTGCTGCGGCACCGCTCGGCGTCGTCGTGGTCAAGATGGAGTTCGACCAGCTCGAGGCCGACTGGCACGAAGCGAACCGCCCTGCCTATGTCAGCGATGCGCATGGCGTCGTGCTGATCACCAGCGTGCCTTCCTGGCGCTTCCTGACGACGGAGCCGCTTGGCCGGCCGGTGCTCGCCGAGATCCGCGCCAGCCAGCAATTCGGCGATGCGCCGCTGGTGCCCTTGCCGATCACGAAGCCGGAGGCGCTCTCCGCCGATGTCACGCTGGTCCATGCCCTTACGCCCGGAGGCAGCGACGCGGAGTATCTGCGGCTTTCGACGGCGGTGCCGTCGACGCCGTGGCGGCTCGACTATCTCGTCCCGGCCGAAGCGCCGATCGCCGCCGCGCAGCGCGAGATGCGGCTTCTGGCGCTCGGTGTTCTCGTGCCTCTCATTGCCTTGGCCGCCTATCTGCTTTGGCGCCGGCAATCCGTCCAGATGCGGATTGCCGCCGAACAGGCCACGCGCGCCGAGCTCGAGCGCCGCGTCGTCGAGCGCACGCAGGATCTGAGCCTGGCGCGCGACCGGCTGCAGGCCGAGATCGCCGACCATCGCAGCACGGAGACGAAGCTGCAGGCGATGCAGCAGGAGCTGGTGCAGGCCAACCGCCTTGCCACGCTTGGCCAGGTCGCTGCCGGCGTCGCGCATGAGATCAACCAGCCGGTGGCGACGATCCGCGCCTATGCCGACAATGCGCGCGTCTTCCTGGAGCGCAAGCAGAGCGCGCCGGCCGAGGAGAATCTTGGCGCCATCGCCGCGCTGACCGAGCGCATCGGCTCGATCACCGAGGAGCTGAAAGCCTTCGCCCGCAAGGGCCGAACGGCAGCCGAGCCGGTCGAGTTGCGTAGCGTGATCGAGGGCGCCGTCGTGCTGCTCAGGAGCCGCTTCGCCGGCCGGCTGGACGCGCTGGCAATCACGCTGCCGCCGCCGGCGCTCAAGGTGATGGGCAACAGGCTGCGGCTGGAACAGGTGCTGATCAACCTGTTCCAGAATGCGCTGGAGGCGCTTGATGGCCGCGACGACGCGCGGGTCGAAGTGACCGCCGCTGAAACCGCCGAGGACGTGGCGCTGATCGTTTCCGACAACGGCCCGGGCATCCCGCCCGCGATCCTGAAATCCCTGTTCACGCCCTTCAACACCTCCAAGGAAAAGGGTCTTGGGCTCGGGCTCGTCATCTCCAAGGACATCGTCGCCGACTATGGCGGACGCATCGAAGTGTCGAGCAGCGGCCAGGGCACGCGCTTCACCATCCATCTGTCGAAAGCTGGCGCAGCATGACGAAGGACGATCCCGCGCCGGTCATCCTGATCGATGACGACAGCGATCTGCTCAAGGCGACAAGGCAGACGTTGGAGCTTGCCGGCTTTGCGGTATCGGCCTTTTCAATCGCCAGAGAAGCGCTGGCGGCGCTCGACAGAAATTTCGGCGGCGTGGTGGTGTCCGACATCCGCATGCCGGAGATCGACGGGCTGCAGCTTTTCGACCGCGTGCTGCGGCTCGATCCGGACATCCCCGTCATCCTCGTCACCGGCCATGGCGACATCGCGATGGCCGTCAAGGCGATCAAGGATGGCGCCTACGACTTCATCACCAAGCCTTTCGCCGCCGATCGGCTGGCGCAGAGCGTTGCCCGCGCCGCCGAAAAACGCCGGCTGGTGATGGAAAACCGCGCCTTGCGCGAGGCGGCGGAGCAGGCGCAGGAAGGGCTGCCGTTGATCGGCCAGACGCCGGCCATGGAGCGGCTGCGCCGGACGCTGAGGCAGATCGCGGACACCGATGTCGACGTGCTGGTGACCGGCGAGACCGGCTCCGGCAAGGAGGTGGTTGCAAGCTTGCTGCACCGCTGGAGCCGGCGCGCCAAAGGCAATTTCGTCGCGCTCAACTGCGGCACGCTGCCGGAGACGGTCATCGAAAGCGAGCTCTTCGGTCATGAGGCGGGCGCCTTCACCGGCGCGCAGAAAAAGCGCGTCGGCCGCATCGAGCATTCGAGCGGCGGCACGCTGTTCCTCGACGAGATCGAAAGCATGCCGGCCTCGACGCAGGTGCAGATGCTACGGGTGCTGGAAATGCGCGAGGTGACGCCGCTCGGCACCAATGAAATCCGACCGGTCGACCTGCGCGTCGTCGCCGCCGCCAAGGTCGATCTCGGCAATGCCAGCCAGCGCGGCAATTTCCGCGAGGACCTCTATTACCGGCTCAATGTGGTGACGCTTTCGATCCCGCCGCTGCGCGAAAGGCGGGACGACGTGCCGCTGCTGTTCGGCTATTTCGCCGAGCGCGCCGCATCCCGCTTCCGGCGCGCCGTGCCGGCAACATCGGCCGTGGTCCAGCGCCATCTGAGGGAACATGACTGGCCGGGCAATGTGCGCGAGCTCGCCCATTTCGCCGAACGCTTCGTGCTCGGGCTGGAAGACATGGCCGAAGCGCCTTCCCCAGCGGCAGCGGCAAGCGACGCCTCCGCGCCCTTGCCGGAACGGCTCGATCGCTACGAGGCCGAGATCATTCGCGAGACACTTGGTCGCAATGACGGCGACGTTCGCCGCACCATCGAGGCGCTAGGCATTCCGCGCAAGACTTTCTACGACAAGCTGCAGCGGCACGGCATCGTGCGCAGCGATTTTTCCAGATAGAACAAGCCTGGAGCCGAGATGATCTCCGGTCGATTCGACCCGAAATCATCCGGCTCTAAAATCAAAGAGATAGAGCATGATGTCGCCCGAAAACCGCTTTCACACTTTTCGGCATCATGCTCTGGGAACCGCAACGCCCCAATGCCGTTAAGACCGACCGGGGAACCGTGGCACGCGGGCATCAGCCGGGCGGCGAACGCATCGCCGTGGCGGCGTTGCCGGGTTGCGCTCGGCAGGCGTTGATGGTTTGTTGCCGCTCAGCGGAGAACGAATGATGCGCGAATCCCTCGGTCAAGACGAATACGGCTCGACCAGTCCTTTCGACCCCGACGACCTGTCCAATCTCAATGCGATGGGGCCGGCGATGGGCGGCGGCAATGATTTCGAGAAATACGCGGTCGCCGTCATCATCGTCTTCGGCGCGCTGATCATCGGCGGCCTGATGGCCGCCTCCATGTCGTTCGGCCACCGCAACGGCTTCCTGTTCGCGCTTGGCGGCGCCACAGCGGCCTGGATTTCCGGCAATGCGCTGCTGCTCGACCGGCCGCGCATTTATGCGCTGTTCGTCGCGATCGCCGCCGTGATGCTGATCGCTTCGACCATCACGCTGGTCGTGTAATCCATCAATACCCCAGCGCCTCGCCGGCGGCCGCGCGGCTGTCGATGGCGCCGTTGTAGCGCGCACCGCCGCCCTTCTCGATCTCGCTGAGGCTCTTGCCGCCGACCAGGATGCCGGCCGCCTGGCCCCAGGTCTGATCGCCCAAGTCGAGATGGTAGCCCATGCCGGCGAGCAGCCTCTCGGTGTCTGGGGAAAGCCCGAACGGCTCGACATAGACCGTGTCCGGCAGCCATTGATGGTGGATGCGCGGAGCGTCGATCGCCTGCTGGATGTTCATGCCGTGATCGATGACGTTGACGATCGCCTCCAGCGTGATGGTGATGATGCGCGAACCGCCTGGACTGCCTATGACCATGAACGGCTTGCCGTCCCTGGTGACGATCGTCGGGCTCATCGAGGATAAAGGCGTCTTCTTCGGCTGGATGGCGTTCGCCTCGCCCTGGACCAGCCCGTAGAGGTTGGGCACGCCGGGCTTCTGGGTGAAATCGTCCATTTCGTTGTTGAGCAGGATGCCGGTGCCGTCGGCGACGACGCCGGCGCCGAAGGAGCCGTTCAGCGTATAGGTGACGGCGACCGCGTTGCCGTCATTGTCGATGATCGAATAATGGGTTGTTTCCTTCGACTCGCCGAACCCTTTCGGCATCAGATCCTTCGAGACGCCGGCGCGGAACGGATCGATCTTGTCGCGGATGCCTTTCGCGTAATTCTTGTCGAGCAGCTTCGAGACCGGATTGTCGACGAAATCGGGATCGCCGAGCGCGGAATTGCGATCGACATAGGCATGGCGCATGGCTTCCGCCATGACATGGACCGTCTCGGCAGAACCGGAGCCGAGATAGGACAGCGGATAGCCTTCGAGCACGTTGAGGATCTCGCAGATGATGACGCCGCCCGAGCTTGGCGGCGGCGAGGAGATGATCTCATAGCCGCGGTAGTCGCAAGTCACCGGTTTCAGCTCGCGCACCGCATATTGCTCGAAATCGCCCTTGGCGAGGATGCCGCCCTTGGCACCGCTCGCCTTGACGATGGCATCGGCGACGGCGCCCTTGTAGAAGGCGTCCGGGCCCTTATCCGAGATCGCCGACAGCGAGGCGGCGAGGTCCGGCTGAACGAGCGTCTCGCCGATGCCGTAGGGCTTGCCGTCTTTCTTCAGGAAGATGGCGGCCGCGGCCGGGTCCTTCGCCAGCCGGTCGGCGCTGCCGGCGAAAGAGGCGGCGTCGCCCTGATTGAGGACGAAGCCGTCCCTGGCGTAGGCAATCGCCGGCGCCATCAGGTCCTGCCGCGACAGCGTGCCGTATTTTTCGCGCGCCATCTCGAAACCGGCGACGGAACCCGGCACGCCGGCGGCGAGATAACCGTCAAGACTGGCGCCCTTCACCGGATTGCCGTCCTTGTCGAGATACATGGCCTTGGTCGCGGCGAGCGGCGCGCGCTCGCGGAAATCGATGAAGGTCGTGCGGCCGTCCTTCATGCGCACGGTCATGAAGCCGCCGCCGCCGATATTGCCGGCATTGGGATAGACGACGGCCAGCGCGTAGCCGACCGCGACAGCGGCGTCGACCGCGTTGCCGCCCTTCTTCAGCACCTCGACACCGACCTCGGTGGCGAGATGCTGGGCGGTCACCACCATGCCATGCTCGCCTTTGGCGGGGGCGGGCGATGCGGCGAGGACCGCGGCGGATGGCGTGAGCGCGAATGCGAACGAAAGGGTGACGCCA
Source organism: Mesorhizobium sp. Arg314 (assembly GCF_053714275.1). NCBI lineage: Bacteria > Pseudomonadati > Pseudomonadota > Alphaproteobacteria > Hyphomicrobiales > Phyllobacteriaceae > Mesorhizobium > Mesorhizobium sp. Arg314. Next base: position 233,406 of record NZ_JBSKBP010000001.1, read on the forward strand.
ATCAGCGTCCGGCGGGTCAAGGGCATGGCGGTGCTCCTGGCGTTGGGTACGCCTAGGAAAGACCCTGCCGGCAGACCTGTCCACCGCCAATGGCGCTGGACCAGATCAAATCGGATATCTGCCTGTCAGACGATGCCGCCGCCGCCACCGGCGACCGCCGGGCGCTCCGCCGCCACCTTCGCCCGGTAGCCGGCTTCCCGGTAGGCGGAGACCGGATCGACGGCGCCGCCGGTCCTCAGGCGCGCCATGGCAAGGATCGGCTCGACATCGGTGCGGTAGGCCGCCTTCAGCGTCTGCGTCGCCATCAGCGCGTCATTGGCCTCCTGAAAGCCTTCGAGCGCGTTGCGGTCGACCAGCAGCGCCTGCGCATAGGCGCGCTGCACCTCGACCGCCGACAGCATCAGGCTTTCGATCGGATCGGTGACGTTGTGGCTCTGGTCGAGCATGTGCGCCGGATTGAAGCCCTCGGCACCGGCGAGCTCGGCATCGACCAGCTCGTTGAAGACGAGGAAGAGCCGGTAAGGATCGATCGAACCGGCATCGAGGTCGTCGTCGCCATATTTGGAATCGTTGAAGTGGAAGCCGCCGAGTTTTTTGAACTGGATCAGCCGCGACACGATCATCTCGATGTTGACGTTGGGTGCGTGGTGGCCAAGGTCGACCAGGCAGAAGGCCTTGTCGCCGAGTTCCTTGGCGATGATGTAGTTGGTGCCCCAGTCCTGCACGACCGTCGAATAGAAGGCCGGCTCATACATCTTGTGCTCGGTGAACAGCCGCCAATCGTCCGGCAGGCCGGCATAGATCTCGCGCATCGCATCGAGATAGCGCTCGAAGGCTTTTGCGAAATTGACCTGGCCGGGGAAGTTCGAGCCGTCGCCGATCCACACCGTCAGCGCCTTCGAGCCGAGCGTCTTGCCGATCTCGATGCATTCGAGATTGTGCTGGACCGCCTGGCGGCGGGTCCCGGCATCGGCGTGCGACAGCGAGCCGAATTTGTAGGAACGTTCCTGGCCCCTGGCGTCGGAAAAGGTGTTGGAGTTCATGGCGTCGAAGCCGAGGCCGAAGCGGGACGCCGCCTGCTTCAACCGGTTCGGGTCGGCCTTGTCCCATGGAATGTGCAGCGAGACCGTCGGCGTCGCCTGCGTCAATTGGCTGATGACGGCGCAGTCCTCGATCTTGTCGAAGATGTCGCGCGGCTCGCCGGCGCCGGGGAAACGGGCAAAGCGCGTGCCGCCGGTGCCGACACCCCAGGACGGGATCGCCACGGCGAATTTCTCGACCTTGTCGCGGATGACGTCGATGGCGATGCCGCGCCGGTCGAGGCGCTCACCGAGCGAGGCGTAATCGCGATCGAGGTCGGCTTTGCGGGCGGCGTTGCTCTTTTCGATGACGTCAGCCGATATGATCGATTCGGACACTGCAATTCCTCCCAGTACTCGTTCGGCTGGCGCTGCCCCTCATCCGCCTGCCGGCACCTTCTCCCCGTTGAACGGGGAGAGGCAAGCTTATCGCGTAAAGCTCTGCGCGTTGCCGGCGTCGACGTTGACGATGTTGCCGGTCGACTTGGCCGACATGCCGGAGGCGAAGAAGTAGATCGCTTCGGCGATATCTTCCGGAAAGACCGAACGCTTCAACATCGAGCGCGAGCGGTAATGCTCCTCGAGATCGTCGGTCGACATCTTGTAGGCGGCGGCGCGCTGTTCCTTCCACTCGCCTGTCCATATCTTGGAGCCGCGCAGCACGGCGTCGGGGTTGACGACGTTGACCCTGATCTGCGCTTCCGCACCCTCCAGCGCGAGGCAGCGGGCAAGATGGATCTCGGCCGCCTTGGCCGTGCAATAGGCGGACGCATTCGGCGAAGCGGCAAGCCCGTTCTTGGAAGCGACGAAGACGACGTTGCCGCCGATCTTCTGGGCGCGGAACAGCCGGAAGGCCTCTCGCGAGACGAGGAAATAGCCGGTGGACAGGATGTCCATGTTCTTGTTCCACAACGCCAGCGTCGTTTCCTCGATCGGAGCGGAGGAGGCCAAGCCAGCGTTAGAGACCAGGATGTCGATGCCGCCGAATTCGACCGACGTTTCGGCAAAGCCGGAGGTTACTTGATCCTCCGAAGTCACGTCGATCCCCACCGGACGGACGAAATCCTTGCCGAAGGCCTTCGACAGCTCTTCATTGGCTGCAGCGAGCGCGGCCTCGTCAATGTCGGCCAATACCACGCAGGCGCCTTCGCGCAGCAGCCGGCTGGCGGTGGCGCGGCCAATGCCGCCGGCGCCGCCGGTGACCAAAGCGATCTGGCCGGCGAGCGCCTTCGGCTTCGGCAGGCGCTGGAGCTTGGCTTCCTCCAGCAGCCAGTATTCGATGTCGAAGGCTTCCTGCGCGGGCAGGCCGACATAGGACGAGACCGTCGAGGCACCGCGCATGACGTTGATGGCGTTGACGTAGAACTCGCCGGAGATGCGGGCGGTGGCCTTGTCGCCAGCAAAGGTGAACATGCCGACGCCGGGCATCAGATAGACCACGGCATTGGGGTCGCGGATGGCCGGCGAGTCCGCATGCTTGCAGCTGTCATAATAGGCTTGGTAGCCGACACGATAGGCGGCGATGTCGTCGGCGAGCCGCGCGATGACGGCGTCGACATCCGGATTTGCCGGATCGAACTCGATGACCAGCGGCCGGATCTTGGTTCGCAGGAAATGATCCGGGCACGACGTGCCAAGTGATGCCAGCGGGCGCAGATCCTTCGAATTGACGAATTCGAGCACCGCCGGCTGGTCGTCGAAATGGCCGAGCTTGTGGCTCTTTTCGGAAATCAGGCCACGAATCCTCGGCATCAGCTTCGCGGCGATGGCGCGGCGCGCCGGCGCGTCGAGCGCCTGTACCACTTCGCCACCGAAGATCGCCACGCCTTCCGACCGGCGCTCGAACCATTCGATCGCCTGGTTGATCACCGAGATCGTCGTCTCGTAGCATTCCTTGGGCGTGTCGCCCCAGGTGAACAGGCCGTGGCTTTCGAGCACGACGCCCTTGGCATCGGGGTTTTCGAGGCAGAACTTCTCCAGCCACATGCCAAGCTCGAAGCCCGGCCGCTTCCACGCCAGCCAGCCGATGGCGTCGCCGAAAATCTCCTTGGTGATCGCCTTGGAATCCTTGGCGGCTGCGACCGCGATGATGGCGTCGGGATGCATGTGATCGACATGAGGCTTTGGCACGAAGGCGTGCAGCGGCGTGTCGATCGAGGCCGCGCGCGGATTGAGGTTGAAGGTGCAGTGGGGCAGATAGCCCACCATCTCATCCTCATGTGCGAGTCCGCGATAGAGGCCCTTCAGGGCGCGCAGTTTCTCCATGTAGAGCGTGGCGAAACCGTCGAGCTTGATCGAAGCACTGTCGCCGCCCGAGCCCTTGACCCACAGCACTTCCACATCCTGGCCGGTGAGCGGGTCCTTCTGCCAGACTTTTGAAGAGGTGTTGCCGCCGCCATAGTTGGTGACGCGCTTGTCGGACCCCAGCGTGTTCGAGCGATAGACCAGAAGCTCGGGACCGCTCATCCCCTCGGCTTTTGCATCGTCCCACAGATTGGCGAGGCGCGAGCCGGAGCGCTTGTCGAGCATAGGTATCCTCCCTTGGAGCGCGAACGCCGCGCCCCTCATTTCTCGCCGGGGAATGTCTACGCAAGCGCCTCGTTTGTCAATCACAAACGATCAAAATCGATCATATTGCACTGCACAATGAAAATATATGATCGGAAATGATTGACACTGCGCGTTTTCTAAGGCCTGATGCTTAGGCAGGGAGGAACCATGCACGAAAAAGAACGCCACAGGATCATTCTGTCCGCCGTCCAGGAAAAGCCTGTGGTGACGGTGCAGGAGATGGTCGATCTGACCGACTCCTCCGAGGCGACGATCCGGCGCGACATTGCGGCGCTGCATGTGCAAAAACGCCTGCGCCGGGTGCGCGGCGGCGCCGAGGCGATCTCGCCACCGCAGTTCATCGGCCTTGCCGGCCGGCCGTTCTCCGTCAACGAAACGCTGAATGCCGCGCAGAAGCGGGCGATCGCGCGGGAAGCGGTGAACCTTTGCACCGACGGCGAGCCGATCATCATCAATGGCGGCACCACCACCTTCCAGATGGTGCATTTCCTGACCGGGCGCCGCATGCCGATCTTCACCAACTCCTTCCCGATCGCCGAGCATCTGCTCAAGCACTCCAAGAACACGGTGATGCTGTCGGGCGGCACGATCTACCGCGAGCAGAACATCATACTTTCACCCTTCGACAATGACGTGACGCGCAACTTCTATGCGCGCCGCATGTTCATGGGCGCGCAGGGTTTGGGGCCACTCGGACTGATGGAAGGCGATCCGCTGCTGATCCAGGCCGAACAAAAACTGATCGACCAGGCCGACGAGCTGGTGGTGCTGGTCGATTCCTCGAAATTCCGCATGCGCTCGAGCCTGATCCTGTGCGGGCTGTCGCGCATCGCAACCGTGATCACCGACGACGGCATCGAGGACCGCGAGGCCAAGATGCTGGAAACGGCGGGCGTGACGCTGATCGTCGCCCGCAGACAGTCAAGCGACAAGGAAGAATCTTCACTGCAGGCCTGAGGGAAAACTCACGCCCGCAGCGGCGATGGAATGCAACGCTCAAGGGAGGATATTCGATGAGCTTTTTGAAGAAACTGCTGGTCACAGCGGCCTTTTCCGCCGCCATGTTCGTGAATGCCGCCTATGCCGAGAACGTCAAGATCGCGCTGGTGGTGAAGTCGCTCGGCAACGGCTTCTTCGATGCCGCCAACAAGGGTGCCGAGGAAGCCGCCAAGGAACTGGGCGATGTCGACGTCATCTACACCGGTCCGACCAAGGCTACCGCCGAAGCGCAGATCGAAGTGATCAACTCGCTGATCGCGCAGAAGGTCAACGCGATCGCCGTTTCGGCCAATGATGCCGACGCTCTGGTGCCGGTGCTGAAGAAGGCAATGGAGCGCGGCATCACCGTCATCTCATGGGACTCCGGCGTCGCCAAGGAAGGCCGCCAGCTCCACCTCAACCCGTCCGACACCGGCCTGATCGGCGAGACGATCATCAAGCTCGCCGCCGACTACCTGCCGGAAGGCGGCGATGTCGCGATCCTCTCGGCATCCTCGACGGCGACCAACCAGAACGCCTGGATCGAAGCCGCCAAGAAGGTGCTGCCGGAGAAGTTCCCGAAGATCAAGCTGGTCGCCACCGTCTATGGCGATGACGACTCGGCCAAGAGCACCGACGAAGCCAAGGGCCTCTTGAAGTCCTATCCGAACCTCAAGGCGATCATCGCGCCGACCACTGTCGGCGTCGTCGCCGCCGCGCAGGTCGTCACCGACGAGAACCTGATCGGCAAGGTCAATGTCACCGGCCTCGCGCTGCCTTCCGAGTTCAAGAAGTTCATCGACAACGGCGCCAGCCAGGCTGTGGCGCTGTGGAACCCGATCGACCTCGGCTATTCGGCGATCTACCTCGCCCATGACCTGGCGGTGAAGAAGGAAGAAGCAAAGCCGGGCGCCACGCTGTCAATCGGTCGCGTCGGCAAGGTGACGCTCGACGACACCAACTCGGCCGCGATGGCTCCGCCCTTCCAGTTCGACAAGACCAACATCGAGAAGTTCTCCAAGATCTATTGATCCTGGCGCATTCCAAGCTCATGCGGCGGGACAATTGTTCCGCCGCATCTTCAACCGGACCTTCTGTCAGGGCCTGATACGGATATGGACACGACAGCCCAGCACAATGCGACGACGGAGCGGACCGAGCCTTCGGGCCCGGCTGCGAGCGCCTCTCCCCGCCTGACTCTCTCCGGCATCTCCAAGAGTTTTCCGGGCGTGCGCGCCCTGCACAATGTCAGCCTGTCGCTCTATCCGGGTCAGGTGACGGCGCTGATCGGCGAGAACGGCGCCGGCAAGTCGACGCTGGTCAAGATCATGACCGGTATCTACCAGCCCGATGCCGGCGAGATCGGCATCGACGGCCAGGCCACGACACTGCCCAGCGCGCATGCCGCCTTCGGCCACGGCATCACCGCCATCCACCAGGAAACGGTGCTGTTCGACGACCTGTCGGTCGCCGAAAACATCTTCCTCGGCCATGCGCCGCGCACTCGCTTCGGCACTATCGACTGGCGCACCATGCGCAAAAATGCGCGCGAGATGCTGGAGACGATGCGCGCCGGCCATATCGACGCCGACGCGCGGCTGAAGGACCTCGGCATCGCCAACAAGCATCTGGTGGCCGTGGCGCGCGCGATGTCGATCGACGCGCGCATCGTCATCATGGACGAGCCGACCGCAGCCCTTTCTATGAAGGAGATCGAGGAGCTTTTCCTCTTGATCGAATTCCTGAAAAGCGAAGGCAAGGCGGTGCTCTTCATCAGCCACAAGTTCGACGAGATCTACCGCATCGCCGACCGCTATACCGTCTTCCGCGACGGCGAGATGGTTGGCGAAGGCCTGCTCAAGGATACCGGCCAGAACGAGATCGTGCGCATGATGGTCGGCCGCAACGTCGACCACATCTTTCCGCAGCGCGAACCGACGATCGGCGCGCCGGTGCTTTCCGTCTCCGGCCTGTCGCATCCGACCGAGTTCGATGACATCGGCTTCGAGCTGCGCAAGGGCGAGATCCTCGGCTTCTACGGGCTGGTCGGCGCCGGGCGCAGCGAAGTGATGCAGGCGATCGCCGGCATCACCCGCACGAGCCGAGGCGCGATTTCGCTGGACGGGCAGACGATCGCGCCGAAGTCGGCCGCGGACTCCATCGAGGCCGGCATCGTCTATGTGCCGGAAGAGCGCGGCAAGCAGGGCGTGGTGATCGGCCTGCCGATCTTCCAGAATGTGTCGCTGCCGTCGCTTGCGCGCACCTCGAAATCCGGCGTGCTCAAGCTGGCCGAAGAGTTCGCGCTTGCCCGCTCCTACACCGAGCGGCTCGATCTGCGCGCCTCCTCGCTCAGCCAGGATGTCGGCACGCTTTCCGGCGGCAACCAGCAGAAGGTGGTCATCGCCAAGTGGCTGGCCACCACGCCCAAGGTGATCATCCTCGACGAGCCGACCAAGGGCATCGACATCGGCTCCAAGGCCGCCGTGCACGGCTTCATGGCCGAGCTCGTCGCGCAAGGCCTTTCGGTGATCATGGTGTCGTCGGAGCTGCCGGAGATCCTCGGCATGTCCGACCGCGTTGTGGTCATGCGCGAAGGCCGTATCGCGGCGACTTATGACAACAAGGGCCTGGATGCCGAAACGCTGGTTCGGACGGCAGCGGGGATCGCGGCATGAAAAGCTTCCTCAAATATCGCGAGATCTGGCTGCTGGCCGGCATCGTCGTTCTGATCGGCCTGATCTCGACGCGCTTCCCCGGCTTCGCCGACCCGGTCAACCTGCGCCAGGTGTTCAACGACACGTCGATCCTGATGATCCTGGCGCTGGGGCAGATGGTGGTGATCCTGACGCGCTCGATCGACCTCTCGATGGCGTCCAACCTCTGCTTCACCGGCATGGTGGTGGCGATGCTCAACGCCGCCCATCCGGCGATCCCGATCCCGGTGCTGATCGTCATCGCGCTGCTGGTCGGGCTGGCGCTCGGCGCCATCAACGGCTTGCTGGTATGGCAGCTGAACATCCCGTCGATCGTGGTGACGCTGGGCACCCTCACCATTTATCGCGGCGCCACCTTCGTCGTTTCCGGCGGCGCCTGGGTCAACGCCGACCAGATGAGCCCCGCCTTCATCAACTTCCAGCGCGCCGCCTTCCTCGGCCTGCCGGTACTGTCCTGGATCGCGATCCTGGTGATCGCACTGTTCTTCCTGGTGATGACGCGGACCGCGATCGGCCGCGCCATCTACGCCATCGGCGTCAATCCGACCGCCTCGGTCTATGCCGGCATCGATGTCGGCCGCACCAAATTCATCGTCTTTTGCATTTCCGGCATGATCGGCGGCCTCGCCGGCTATCTGTGGATATCGCGCTATGTGATCGCCTCGGTCGAGGTCGCCAACGGCTATGAGCTCAACATCATCGCCGCCTGCGTCATCGGCGGCATCTCGATCGCCGGCGGCATCGGCTCGGTCGGCGGCGCGGTGCTCGGCGCGCTGTTCCTCGGCATCATCTCCAACGCGCTGCCGGTCATCAACATCTCGCCCTTCTGGCAGATGGCGATCTCGGGCAGCGCCATCATCCTGGCCGTGGTGCTCAACGCGCGCGGCGAGCGCCGGCGGGGCCGCATCATCCTGAGAAAGGCGGAAGCGGCATGACCGACACCCCTGCCCCGCGCCACATCCCCGACCGGATCGACAAGCCGCTATCGTCGGCGATCTTCTCCTGGGAGGCGCTGCTCGTCATCATCGCGATCCTTATCTTCGCGGTGAACAGCTTCGCTTCGCCCTACTTCCTCGATCCGTGGTCGCTGTCGGACCTCACTTTCAACTTCACCGAAAAGGGCTTGATCGCGCTTGCCATGGCGCTGTTGATCATCTCGGGCGAGATCGACCTTTCGGTCGCCGCGATCGTGGCGCTCGCCTCGACGATGATGGGCATGGCTGTGCAGGCCGGCGCCGGCACGCCGGTGCTGGTGCTGGTCGGCGTCGTCGTGGGGCTCGGCTGCGGCGCCTTCAACGGGCTGCTGGTCACCCGTCTGGGCCTGCCTTCCATCGTCGTCACCATCGGCACGATGAGCCTGTTCCGCGGCATCGCCTTCATCATCCTCGGCGACCAGGCCTACAAGGGCTATCCGGAAAGCTTCGCCTTCTTCGGCCAGGGCTATGTCTGGTGGGTCTTCTCGTTCGAGTTAACGCTGTTCCTCGTCGCGGCGCTGATCTACTGGTTCGTGCTGCACCGCACGAGCTTCGGCCGGCGCGTCTTCGCCATCGGCAACAACCCCGTCGCCTGCCAGTTCTCCGGCGTGCGCGTCGACCGCATCAAGTTCATCCTGTTTTGCCTGACGGGGCTGATGTCGGGCATCGCCTCGGTGCTGATCACCTCGCGGCTCGGCTCGACGCGCCCGTCCATCGCGCAGGGCTACGAGCTCGAGGCGATCACCATGGTGGTGCTGGGCGGCGTCTCGATCCTCGGTGGCGCCGGCAGCATTCTGGGCGTCGTGCTTGCCGCTTTCATCATGGGGCTGGTGACATTCGGCCTCGGCCTGCTCAACGTTCCCGGCATCGTCATGTCGATCTTCATCGGCCTGCTTTTGATCATCGTCATTGCGCTGCCGATCGTCTGGCGACGGCTGCGTGAAGGACGCTTCGCCTGATGGAAAAATACGCCTTCAAGATGAAGCTCAACCCCGGCATGAAGGCCGAATACAAGCGCCGCCACGACGAGATCTGGCCGTCGCTGGTCGCGCTTCTGAGACAGGCCGGCGTCTCCGACTATTCGATCCATCTCGACGAGGAGACCAACATTCTGTTCGGCGTGCTGTGGCGCCGTGATGATCACGGCATGGACGACTTGCCGAAGCACCCGGCGATGCAGCGCTGGTGGGCGCATATGGCCGACCTGATGGAGACCGGGGCCGACAACGAACCGGTGGCGGCGCCACTGGAAACTGTGTTCCATATGGCATGATTGTCGCCGTCATCGACATTGGCAAGACCAACGCCAAGGTGGCGCTGGTCGATCTCGCGACACTGAGCGAGATCGCGCTGCGCCGTACCGCCAACGCGCCGGTGCGACAAGCGCCTTACCCGCATCACGATATCGAGGCGTTGTGGACGTTCGTCTTGAACAGCCTCGCCGATCTCAACCGCGAGCGGCCGATCGATGCGATCTCGATCACCACGCATGGCGCGACCGGCGCGCTGGTCGACCGAACAGGCGAACTGGTGCTGCCGGTGCTCGACTATGAATTCGACGCCCCCGACCAGCTTGCGATTGACTATGACGCCGTGCGTCCGCCCTTTGCCGAGACCGGTACGCCGCGGCTGCCGATCGGCCTCAATCTCGGCGCGCAGTTCTTCTGGCAGCAGAAGCGCTTTCCGGCGGAATTCGCCAGGGCCGCGGCGATGCTGATGTATCCGCAATACTGGGCGTTCCGGCTGACCGGCGTCGCCGCCAACGAGGTGACTTCGCTCGGCTGCCACACCGATTTGTGGAACCCCTGGACGTCCGACTATTCCTCGCTTGTCGACAGGATGGGCTGGCGCCGGCTGATGGCGCCGGTGCGGCGGGCAAAGGACCGGCTTGGCCCGATCCTGCCGGAGCTGGCGCGGCGGACAGGGCTCGACCTGCCGACGCCCGTATTCTGCGGCCTGCACGATTCCAACGCCTCGCTGCTGCCGCATCTGTTGTCCGACCAGCCGCCCTTCTGCGTCGTTTCGACCGGCACCTGGGTGGTCTCGATGGCGGTTGGCGGCCGGAAGGTGGAACTCGACCCGGCGCGCGACACGCTGGTCAATGTCAATGCGCTCGGCGATCCCGTGCCTTCGGCGCGCTTCATGGGCGGCCGTGAGTTCTCGCTGCTGACCGATGGCCAGCCACAGGAATGGATCGATGACGATGTTGCCGCCGTGCTGGCACGGCAGGTCTTGCTGCTGCCTTCCACACAACAGGGGTCGGGGCCATTCCCGAACCGCGCCGCGCAGTGGGTCAACGCCGAGGGCCTGGGCCCAGGACAGCGCTTCGCCGTCATCTCTTTCTATCTGGCGCTGATGACCGCCACCTGCCTGGAGCTTATCGGCGGCGACGGACCGACGACCGTCGAGGGACCGTTTACGCAAAACCGGCTTTTCATCCGCATGCTGGCAGCCTCGACGGAGAGACCAGTGGTTGCGTCGGAGACGTCGACCGGGACCAGTATCGGTGCCGCGCTGCTGGCGTCTGATGGCACGCAAGCGATGAGCAAGGGCGAGCGGACCGAACCGCCAGCCGATCCGGCTTGGCAAGCCTACACGCGAGCGTGGCGGAAGATCGTTACGGCGTAAGCCAACCGGCTCAGCGCGCTGTCCCGTAGAGCAATCCCCGCGGGTCGATCTGCGGCTTGCGGCCGGCAACGACGTCAGCCAGGAATTGACCCGAGCCGCAGGCCATGGTCCAGCCGACATGGCCGTGGCCGGTGTCGAGATAGAGGTTGCGGTATTTCGCCTGGCCGATGACCGGCACGGAGTTCGGCATCATTGGCCGTAAGCCGGCCCACAGCACGGCCTTCTTCTCGTCGAAGGCGCCTGGGAAAAGATCCTTGCCGGTTTCCAGGATGGTTCTGAAATCGCGCGGCTTGAACGTGCGGTCGAAACCCGTGAACTCGGCCGTCGAGGACATGCGCAGGCGATTGCCCAGCCTGGAATAGCCGATCAGCCGGTCCTCGTCGGCGCCGCCCATGGTCGGCCCCTTGCTCTCGTCCTGCAACGGGATCGTCGCCGTATAGCCCTTCACCGGATAGACCGGCAGGTCGATGCCGTAGCGGCGGCCGAGCAGGCCGCTTTCCGGCCCCATGGAGATGACGACGGCGTCACCCGTCACCGGGCCGGCCGATGTCATGACGGCGCGCACCCGGTCTCCCTCGATGTCGAGGCCCTCGACGGTCGTGCCGAACAGGAATTTGACGCCGAGCTTTTCGGCCGCATAGGCCGCGAGCCTGTCCACGAATTGCTTGGAATCGCCGGTCTGGTCGATCGGAGAATAGATGCCGCCCGCGATCTTTTCCTTCACGCCGGCAAGGCCTGGTTCCAGTTCGACCAGACGCTCGCGGCCGACGATCTCGATCGGCAGGCCGTGCTCGCCGAGATAGCGGTAATTGTCGGTACCGGTGTCGAGGCTCTTCTGCGACCGGAAGAAGTATAGGATGCCCTTCTTGCGCTCGTCATAGTGGATGCCGGTCGCCTCCGACAGCGCATTGATGCAATCACGCGAATGGAGCGCCAGCCTCAGCTTGATTTCGGTGTTGGCGCGCAGCCGCTTCACGGTGCATTCGCGCAGGAAGCGCAGGCTCCAGGTATAGAAATACAGATCGAGGCGCAGCCTGACCTTGATACCGAGGTCATGGTTCCAGAGCGCGCGCAGGAAGGTCTTCAGCGCGGCGGGCGAGGCCCATGCAGTGGCGTCGCCCGGCGATACCAGACCGGCATTCGACTGGCTGGTGCCGCGCGCCACCGCCTCATGACGCTCGATCACGGTCACCTCGTGACCATCTTTAGCCAGATAGTAGGCGGCCGCCGTGCCAACCACGCCGGCCCCAAGAACCAGAACCTTCATGCCGTCCCTCAAGCATCATCGCGGCGGCGCGCCTCAGCGCACCACTGCATGTGCCTCATTACCGCGTCTAAACCCGCCGGACGAGCCCTTGGCCCAACAGGTCAGTCTCATTACGCAATTCCGGACGGAAAACCGCTACACAATTTTCCTGGAATTGCTCAGCTTCGAACCGAGTTCTTGCTGGTCAGGATGCGTTCCCATGCCAGCGCGTCATTGACGATCAGGTCGAGATCGTCGCGCTGCGGCGTCCAGCCGAGCTCCTTGCGGGCAAGCTCGGAATTGGCGACCACGGCGGCGGCGTCGCCCGGCCGGCGGTCCCCCATGCGCACGTCGAAATCATGGCCGAAGGCTCGGCGCACGCTGTCGATCACCTCGAGCACCGAATAGCCGTGGCTATAGCCGCAATTGGCGACGAGGCTCTCGCCGCCGTCACGCAACCGCTGCAGCGCCAGCCGGTGCGCCGCGGCGAGATCGCTGACATGGATGTAATCGCGCATGCAGGTGCCGTCCGGCGTCGGATAGTCGGTGCCGAAGACCTGCATGAAGGGGCGCTTGCCGAGCGCGGTCTCGCAGGCGACCTTGATGAGATGCGTGGCGCCGGGCGTCGACTGTCCGCTGCGGCCCCTGGGATCAGCGCCGGCGACGTTGAAATAGCGCAGCGCCGTATAGCGGATGTCGTGCGCCAGCGCCGCGTCGCGCAGCATCCATTCGCTCATCAGCTTGGAAAGGCCATAAGGCGATTCCGGCGCCAGCCGCGCATCCTCGCGCACCGGTTCCAGTCCGGCGCCGCCATAGACGGCGGCGGTGGAGGAGAAGATGAAATGCGGCACGCCCTCGCGCACGGCGGTCTCGATCAGCGTGCGGGTCTTGCAGGTGTTGTTTTCGTAATAGCCGAGCGGGTCGGCGACCGATTCCGGCACCACGATCGAGCCGGCGAAATGAATGATGGCATCGACCTTGTTTTCGCGGATGATCCCGCCGACCAGGTCGCGATCGGCGACATCGCCGACGACGAGCTTTGCTTCCGGGGCCACCGCCCATTCGAAGCCGGTGGAAAGCCGGTCGAGCACCACGACGCTCTCGCCGGCGTCCAGCAACTCCCAGACCATGTGGCTGCCGATATAACCGGCACCGCCTGTCACCAAAACCGTCATCATCTACCTCGCTGATCAAGATTTATCGGAAACTGTCTCAAACAGTCGCCTTGCTGGAAACCCCGCCGCAAGCCTGTATTGTTTGATGCATGTCGTCCTCCCAAAACCGCTGCGCACTTTTGGGCGACATGCATTCCCTCCCAATGTTAAACCCGTAACAGTTCCTCCCGCCTGAGGCATCGTACTGAAACAAAACTGCGTCAAACAGCCGGGAATAGGCCACGATCCGGCATCGTTAGGAACAGGGCCGGGGCGTGGCATTTTGACCGGTTGGGTCCGGTGGACGCGGAATGGGGCAGTGACTATGATCCGGCCCAAAAATCGGGAAGTCGACATGAACTACCAGCGGTTCTTCGAAGATGCGATCGACCAGCTCCACGCGGAGCGCCGCTACCGCGTTTTCGCCGACCTCGAGCGCATGGTGGGCAAGTTCCCGCGCGCCATCTGGCGTTCCAACGGCCGCGCCCAGGAAATCACCGTATGGTGCTCCAACGACTATCTCGGCATGGGCCAGAATGCCGATGTCATCGCCGCCTTCCAGGACGCTGCCGGCAAGATGGGCTCGGGCGCTGGCGGCACCCGCAACATTTCCGGCACCTCGAACCCGCTGGTCGAACTCGAGCACGAGCTCGCCGACCTGCATGACAAGGAAGCGGCACTGGTCTTCACCTCCGGCTTCGTCTCCAACGAGGCCTCGATCTCGACCATTGCCAGGCTCTTGCCCAACTGCCTGGTGCTCTCGGACGAGCTCAACCATGCCTCGATGATCGAAGGCGTGCGCCGCTCCGGCGCCGAAAAGAAGATCTTCCGCCACAACGACGTGGCGCATCTGGAAAGCCTGCTGCAGGCGGCCGGCCGCGAGCGCGCCAAGCTGATCGTCTTCGAAAGCGTCTATTCGATGGACGGCGACATCGCGCCGATCAGGCAGATCGTCGAGCTCGCCGAGCGTTACAACGCCATGACCTATATCGACGAGGTCCATGCTGTCGGCATGTACGGACCGCGCGGCGGCGGCATCACCGAGCGCGAAGGGCTGGCCGACCGCATCGACATCATCGAGGGCACGCTCGCCAAGGCGTTCGGCACGCTGGGCGGCTACATCACCGGCACGAGTGCTGTGATCGACGCGGTGCGCTCCTATGCGCCGGGCTTCATCTTCACCACCGCGTTGCCGCCGGCGATCGCGGCCGCCGCCACCACCTCGATCCGGCACCTCAAGCGCTCGCAGGCCGAGCGCGACGCGCAGCAGCGCCAGGCGGCCACGACCAAGCAGGTTCTCGCCGCGGCGGGCCTGCCGGTGATGGAATCGGCCACCCATATCGTGCCGGTGCTGGTCGGCGATCCCGAGCTTTGCAAGATGGCGAGCGACCGGCTGCTTGGCGTGCACGGCATCTACATCCAGCCGATCAACTATCCGACCGTGCCGCGCGGCACCGAGCGGCTGCGCATCACGCCGACGCCGTTCCATTCGGATGCGCTGATCGCCGAATTGCAAGACGCGCTGGTCGAGACCTGGGACGCGCTGGGCATTCCCTATGCCGGCTCCGGCCGTCCCGCCGTCGCCAAGAGCGACCGCATCATTCCGTTGCTGGTGCCGAAGTCAGGCGGCTGAAGCCGCTTCGCTCACACCGTCTTCATCCATTTCGCCAGGCGATGCGCCGCTTCCTCCAGCTGATCGAGGCGGCGGTGGAAGCATAGTCTGAGGAAGGCTTCGCCGCCGGGGCCGAAGGCGGTGCCGGGCGCCAGGCCGACATTGGCGCTGTCGACGATGTCGAAGGCGGCGGCGCGGGAATCGGTGATGCCGTCGACCGTGAAGAACAGATAGAAGGCGCCCTGTGGCACGGTGAAGCGCGCCTTGCCGGTGGCACCCAGGATATCGCAGACGAGATCGCGCGCGGCCCGCGCGCGCTCGACTTGGCTCCCGATGAAGCCGTCACCCTCGTCGAGGGCGGCGACCGCGCCACGCTGCATGAACTGCGCTACCCCCGAGGTCGAATACTGGATCAGGTTTTCGAACACCTGCTGCAAGGCCGGATGGGTCTTGATCCAACCGACGCGCCAGCCGGTCATCGCCCAGTTCTTGGAGAAGCTGTTGACGAAGAGGATGCGGTCTTCGGGCGTGGCAATGTCGAGGAAGGACGGCGCGCGGCCATGGCCATAGTGGAACAGCGAATAGATCTCGTCGGCGATGATCCACAGGCCCTTTCGGCGAGCAAGATCGAGGATCGCCTGGAGGGTCTCCTTGTCGGCGGTCCAGCCGGTCGGGTTGGACGGCGTATTGATGAACAACAGCTTCGTGCGGGATGTGATCGCCGCGGCGATCTTGTCGACATCGCAGGACCAGCCATTGCCGGACTGGTCGAGCGTGACCGGAACCGGCACGGCGCCAGCCACACCGGCGGCAGCGGCGAAATTCGGCCAAGCGGGCGAGAGGTAGATCACCTCGTCGCCGCTGCCGGCGATCGCGTCGACGGCCAGCTGGATGGCATGCATGCCGGAGGCGGTGACGATGAACTCTTCCTCGGCAAAGGTCTTGCCGAAATGCCTGGCGTAGTAGCGGGAGAGCGCCTGCCTGAGCTGGGGGATGCCCTTCTGCCAGGTGTAGAACGTCTCGCCATTGGCGAGCCCGCGTGCAGCGGCATCGCTGATAAAAGAAGGCGTCGGCAGATCGCCCTCGCCGGCCCACAGCGGGATCAGTCCTTCGCGCAAGCGGCCGTGGTTGACGACGGCGACGATGCCGCTTTCAGGCGCCGCGAGGGCTTCGGGGCGCAATGTCTGGATGATGGTCATGGACAAATCCGTATTCGTCTCGCCAGCGCTCTTACCAGATCGCCAAAGAGAAAACCCCAGCCGCGACGACCAGGGTTTTGGTCCAGAATGCTCGCGAGACCTATTTCTTGGCCAGAAGATCGCGGATTTCGGTCAGCAACGCGACGTCGGCCGGCGGCGGCGCGGCAGCAGGGGCGGCCTTTTCGCGCTCAAGCCGCCTGCGCATATTGTTCACGGCCTTGACCATCAGGAAGATGATGAATGCAAGGATCACGAAGTTGAGCACCACGGTGATGAAGCTGCCATAGGCAAAGACCGCGCCCTCTTTCTTGGCATCGGCCAGCGCCGCCGAATGGACGTTCGAGGACAGTCCGAAGAAGTAATTGTTGAAATCCAGTCCGCCGAAGATCGCGCCGACGATCGGCATGATGATGTCATTGACCAGCGATTCGACGATCTTGCCGAAAGCAGCGCCGATGATGACGCCGACGGCCAAGTCCATCACATTGCCCTTGGAGATGAATTCCTGGAATTCTTTCAGCATTCGACCCTCCTTGCATCACGGGCCGCGCTGCCGCCTCTCCAGTGTCCTTCGGCACCGGCCCGGGCTCACAATAACAAAAACCCCCGGTTGCAAAACCGGAAAAACGACGAGAGCACCAGTTTATGTTTAGGCAGCGTCATCAACGGGATATGCGCCAAAAGCCGCGATGGACTTAGGCCCTAAGCTATGATTGCGTCTAGCTAGCCGGATAGGAGACCGGCCAGGGAGGAAGTGCGGACCGTGCAAGGCTGGTTCGTCGTCATCATCGCGATCGCCTATGTGACGCTGCTTTTCGCCATCGCCAGCGTCGGCGACCGGCGTTCGGCCACGATCGGGTTGGGCCGGGCACGGCCCTTCATCTACGCGCTCAGCCTCGCCATCTACTGCACGTCATGGACATTTTTCGGCTCGGTCGGCCTGTCCTCCGAGCGCGGCCTCGAATTCCTCGGCATCTATACCGGCCCGGTGCTGGTCTTCGTGTTCGGCTTCCCGCTGCTCAACCGCATGATCAGGCTGGCAAAAAGCGAGAAGATCACCTCGATCGCCGACTTCCTCGGCGCCCGCTACGGCAAGAGCTTCACCGTCGCGGCGATCGCGACGCTGATCGCCACCATCGGCGCGGTGCCCTACATCGCGCTGCAGCTCAAGGCGATCTCCGGCTCCGTCAGCCTGATGGTCGAGCACTATACCGGCTCGCCGCCCTCTTTCGATCCGTTCGTCAGCGATATCTCGCTGGTGGTGGCGATGTTGCTGGCGCTGTTCGCGGTGCTGTTCGGCACCCGCCATGCCGACGCCACGGAACATCAGGACGGGCTGGTTCTGGCGGTGGCAGTCGAGACCGTGGTCAAGCTCGCCGCGTTCATCGCCATCGGCCTGATGGTGACGTTCCTGATCTTCGGCGGCCCCGGCGACATGTTCGCCAAGCTCGCCGCAAACGGCCAGGTGCGCCAGGCAATGAGCTACAGCACCTCTCTGGCCACCTGGCTGGTGCTGACCGGCTTGAGCGGCTTTGCCGTCCTGATGCTGCCACGACAGTTCTACGTCACCATCGTCGAGAACCGCGGCGAAGCGGAGCTGCGCACGGCGACATGGGTGTTCCCGCTCTACCTGGTGGCGATCAACCTCTTCGTGCTGCCGATCGCCTTTGCCGGCCTGTCCCTGGTCGGCACCAAGACCAGCAGCGATCTCTATGTGTTGTCGCTGCCGCTGCTCAGCGGCCACGATCTGCTCGCCATGGCCGCCTTCATCGGCGGCCTGTCGGCGGCGACCGCGATGGTGATCGTCGAGAGCGTCGCGCTGTCGATCATGATCTCCAACGATCTCGTCATCCCGCTGTTTGTGCGCCGCGTGCTCAAGACCAGCGCTTCGGAGAACGAGGACTGGTCGACGCTGATCCTGAACGTCAGGCGCGCGTCGATCTTCATCATGCTGTTCATCGCCTTCCTCTACTATCGCGAGAGCACCGACAGGGCGCGGCTGTCGTCGATCGGCCTGATGTCGTTCGCGGCAATCGCGCAATTCGCGCCGGCGCTGATCGGCGGGCTGATCTGGCGCCGCGCCAACGGCCGGGGCGCCGCGCTCGGCATGGTCGCCGGCATCGCGGTCTGGGGTTACACACTGCTCCTGCCGTCGCTCGCCGGCCCCAACGCCGGCATCCTCCAGCACGGCCTGTTCGGCTTCGAGGCGCTGAGGCCGCAGGCGCTGTTCGGCACCGTCGGCCAGCCGCTCAATCACGGCGTGCTGTGGAGCCTCTCGGTCAACGCGCTGTTTTTTGTCCTCGGCTCCCTCTCCCGCGCGTCCGTGCCGCTGGAGCGCATCCAGGCGGCGATCTTCGTGCCGCGCGAAACCAGCCCGATGCCAAGCCTGCGGCGCTTTCGCACCGCCGTCACCGTCAACGACCTGAAGGACACGATTTCGCGCTATCTCGGCGTCGAGCGCACGGAGCGCTCCTTCCAGTCCTTCGAAAAGAGCGCCAACGTCTCCCTGCACGGCAAGGAGCAGGCGAGCATGGATGTCATACGCCTCTCGGAGCAATTGCTGGCGAGCGCCGTCGGTTCGTCCTCGGCGCGGCTGATCCTGTCGCTTCTCTTCCGCCGCAACGACCGCGATTCAAAAGACGCCTTCAAGCTGCTCGACGACGCCACCGAGGCGCTGCAGCACAATCGCGACCTGCTTCAGATCGCGCTCGACCAGATGGAGCAAGGCATCACCGTCTTCGACCGTGATTTCCGCCTGATCTGCTGGAACCGGCAATACCGGCTGCTGTTCGACCTGCCGGACGAAATGGGCCAGGTTGGTGTTTCGCTGGACCGGATCCTGCGCCATCTCGCCGAGCGCGGCGATATTCCCGCCGACCAGCGCGTGACGATGCTCAACCGGCTGACCAGTTTCGCCGGCCCATGGCAGATGGAACTGAAAACCAGCGGCCGCATCCTGGAGTTGCGCTCCAACCCGATGCCCGACGGCGGCATCGTCGCCACCTATGCCGATATTTCCGGCCGGGTCGAACAGGACCTGGCGCTGAAGCGGGCCAATGAATCGCTGGAGCAGCGGGTCAAGACCCGCACCGTGGAGCTCACCCGCGTCAACGAGGAACTGGCGCAGGCGCAGATGCTGGCCGAGGAGGCCAACCTCGGCAAGACGCGCTTCCTCGCCGCCGCCGGCCACGACATCCTGCAGCCGCTGAACGCCGCCCGGCTTTATTGCTCGTCGCTGATCGAAAAGACCGGCAAGGGGCCGGCTGGCAAGGCGGCGGTCAACATCGAGTCCTCGCTGGAGTCGGTCGAGACCATCCTCGGCGCGGTGCTCGACATCTCGCGGCTCGACGCCGGCGCGATGAAACCCGAGGACACCGCCTTCAGCCTCGGCGGGCTGCTCGGCCAGATCGGCAATGATTTCCGCCCGCTTGCCGCCGAAAAGAAGCTCGAGCTCAAGATCATACCGTCCTCGCTCGGCGTCATGACCGACCGCAATTTGTTGCGCCGGCTGATCCAGAACCTGGTTTCCAATGCGATCAAATACACGCGCGAGGGCCGCATCCTGGTGGGTGTCAGGCGGCGCGGCGAACTGGCGGAAATCCAGGTGATCGACACCGGCATCGGCATTGCCGGCGACAAGCTGAACACGGTCTTCCATGAGTTCACGCGGCTCGACGAAGGCGCGCGCGAGGCCGAAGGCCTTGGTCTGGGGCTCTCGATCGTCGACCGCATAGCCCGCGTGCTGAGACTCGAAATCCGCATCTCCTCCAACCCTGGCAAAGGCACGCGCTTTTCCGTCCTCCTGCCGGTCGCGGCGGTCGCGGCGCCGCCGCGTGAGATCGGCAAGGCGCCGGCGCGCTCCGCCTCCACGCTTGCCGGGCTCAATGTGCTCTGTATCGACAATGACGCGCGCATCCTCGACGGCATGCGGCTGCTGCTCGAAGGCTGGGGCTGCCGTGTCGAGACGGCTTCGGGATCAGGCGATCTCCTGAAGTCCGACGCGCCAAAGCCGGACCTCGTTCTTGCCGACTATCATCTCGACGGCAGCAGCGGGCTCGATGCGATCGCCACGCTGCGCGCCGCCTACGGTCAGGATCTGCCCTGCGTGCTGGTCACCGCCGACCGCTCCAGCGAAGTGCGCATGGCTGCCGGCCGGCTCGACATCCCGGTCGTCAACAAGCCACTGAAGCCGGCCGTGCTGCGCTCGATGATGGCACGCGCCAGGCCGCTGGCGCCGGCCGCGGAGTAACCTCCAGCCGCAGTCTCAACCGCCGGACAATGCCGCGCGCGACGCGCTGTCAAACGGCTTCGGCCGGGTGATGCTCTATGGCGACATCGGTGTCCGGATCATGGCGGCGATCGGCTTTGCGATCTTCAAGGCACGACTAAAGCGCGTCGCGCTGAAACGGATTCAGGCGACGCGCTTTAAGTTCTTGTTTTTATGCATGTCGTTGTCCCAGAACCGCGTACACTTCTGGGCGACATGCATTAGCGCGGCAGGCAGCGGTTCAGCGCTCCGATTGAGGCGAACCGATCAGCCGACCGGCTGCAGCGGATCGCCGCCGATCTTCGACAGCTGGATGACCGCCTGAGTGCGGCTGTCGACGCCGAGCTTCTGCAGGATGGCCGAGACATGCGCCTTGATGGTCGCCTCGGAGACGCCGAGCTCATAAGCGATCTGCTTGTTGAGCAGGCCTTCCGCCAGCATGCCGAGCACCCGCGTCTGCTGCGGCGTCAGGGCCTGCAGCCGCTTGATCAGGTCGGAGATTTCCGGGTCGCGCTCCACGCCCAGTTCGATCCCGGAAGGCGCGGCGATATCGCCGGCAAGCACCGCCTGCACGGCACTGCGTATCTCCTCCATGCTGGCCGATTTGGAGATGAAGCCGGAAGCGCCGAGATCGAGGGCGCGGCGGATGGTGACGGGATCGTCATGCGCCGACACCACTACCAGCGGCACTGCCGGATGGATGCCGCGCAGCGAGACCAGGCCGGAAAGCCCGCTGGCGCCCGGCATCGACAGGTCGAGCAGCACCATGTCGACATCCTCATTGGCTAGCACCAGCGCCTTGGCGCTTTCGAAATCGCCGGCTTCGTGGATGGCGGCAACGTCGCCGATGCCGGCCAGCGCCTCCTTCAAGGCGCCGCGAAAAAGCGGATGGTCGTCGGCAATGACGAAAGTGTGGCCCGACGGCAAGTATCCCTCCCCCGATCCCATCATGATTTTTTAGCTTCTTGCGGGGACCAGAATGATTATGCGGCGGCGCGGCGCGTTTTCAAGCGGCAAAGGCCGTGCGAAGGGTTTTTCCCAACGATTCGGCTCTTGTTTTGCGCAATTCCAGACGGAAAACCGCTGTGCACTTTTCCTGGAATTGCGCCCCGGTTCAGGTCTTCTGGTTCAGCTTGGCGCCGCCGTCTCCGTCTTCCTTGTCCATGTCCTTGACGATGTCCTTGAAGGTCCGGAAGAACTGCTGCATGTAGCCCATCGTCTTGTTGAAATCCTCTTGGCTGGGCAATTGCGATTCCAGCCGGGCGGAGAGCGAATTCTCGAGCTTGGCGACACGCGTGTCGAGCGCCTTGACCGATTTGTCCAGCCGGTCGATCTCGTCCTGGTAGGCGGCACGCTCATCGGCCGCCATCTTGCAGACGAGCTGGCCGGAGCGCTCCTCGCAGATCGACATGGCGCCGGTCTGGGTGTCCATGCGGACATAGCCGTCGGCGGACTTCTCCAGCCGGTAGCGGTCGGTCTCTTCGGAATAGGCGGAAGCGGCAACCAGCGAGCAGAGCGCCGCGGGGATAAGGATGTGCTGAAGACGCATGTTGTCCTCCATGAGCCAATATGCGCAGCCTGTCATAGCTTTGCGCCTGAAATGGGGAAGAACGCGGCTCAACTCTTCCCCATGCTTCAGCTTCGGACTATAGCGCGACAATGTCTCAGATTATCTACAAGATCGCGCCCAAGGCGCTTTGGCGCGAAGCCGAGACGAACGGGCGCTTCACCGGCGCGCCGATCGACGTTGCCGACGGCTTTATCCATTTCTCCACCGCGAGCCAAGTGCGCGAGACGGCGGCCAAGCATTTTGCCGGCCAGACGGACCTGCTGCTGATCGCCATCGACGGGAACCGGCTGGGCGAAGGGCTCAAATACGAGGTGTCGCGCGGCGGCGCCCTGTTTCCGCATCTCTATGCTCCGCTCGCTCTCGATGCCGTTCTCTGGGTGAAACCGCTGCCGCTCGGCGCCAACGGCCACGAATTCCCGGCGCTGGAGGGCGAATGAGCGTGCTCGACCGGATCGGCCAGAAGCTGCTTTTCTCCTTCGATCCGGAAACAGCGCATGGCATGTCGATCGCGGCGCTGCGCTGCGGCCTGCCGGTCGGCACCGCGGCGCCGCACGACGCGCGGCTCAGGGTCAGTCTCTGCGGCCTCGATTTCCCGAATCCGCTCGGCATGGCGGCCGGCTACGACAAGAATGCCGAAGTGCCGGACGCGCTGCTTGGGCTTGGCTTCGGCTTCGCCGAGGTCGGCACCATCACGCCGCTGCCGCAATCGGGCAATCCGAAGCCGCGCATCTTCCGGCTGACGGCGGACGAAGCGGTGATCAACCGGCTGGGCTTCAACAATGAAGGCCACGCGGCCGCCGAAAAGCGTCTTGCCGCACGCCAGGGACGGCCGGGTATCGTCGGCGTCAACATCGGCGCCAACAAGGACAGCGCCGACCGCATCGCTGACTATGAGCGCGGCGTCACCCGCTTCGCGCCCTATGCCAGCTATCTCACCGTCAACATCTCCTCGCCCAACACGCCGGGCCTGCGCAACATGCAGGCGCGCGAGCAACTCGGCGAATTGCTGTCGCGGGTGATGGCCGCGCGTGCGGCAGCGGCAGCGCAGCCGCCGGTTTTCCTCAAGATCGCGCCGGATCTCGTCGAGGCGGAACTCGAGGACATCGCCGCCGAGGTCGCCGAGAAGAAGATCGACGGCGTCATCGTCTCCAACACGACGCTTGCACGGACCGGATTGCGGAGTACGACCAGCGCTGGCGAAACCGGCGGCCTTTCGGGCAAGCCGCTGTTCGAGCGCTCGACGGCAGTGCTCGCCAGGATGCGCAAGCTGCTCGGGCCGAACATGGCCATCATCGGTGTCGGCGGCGTCGACTCGGCCGAGGCCGCGTTGGAGAAGATCCGAGCCGGCGCCGACCTCGTCCAACTCTACACCGGCATGATCTATGCCGGGCCGGCGCTGCCTGGCCGCATCGTTGCCGGCATGGCGCGGTTTGCGGAGCGCGAGCGGCTCGGCTCGATCGGGGAACTGCGCGACTCCGCTTGCGAGCTCTGGGCTGCAAAGCCGATCAGCTGAACGCTGTGCGCACTCGCAGCCGCAGAACCGTCAGCAGGCTCAAGCCGCGCACCAGCAGGAAGACATGCAGCGATGCCCACAGGCCGTTGTTGCCGAAGGCCGGGGCCAGGGTGATGAGCGCGGCGCTAAAGGCGAGAAACGACAACAGCATCATGTTGCGCATGTCGCGCGACCAGGTGGCGCCGATGAAAACGCCGTCCATCTGGAAGGCGAGCACGCCGCTCAGCGCCGTGAAAGCCGCCCAGGGCAGATAGGTGTCGGCGATGGCGCGGACTTCTTGAGACGTCGTCACCAATGCCACCAAACCGGCGCCCGCGGTCAGCAGGACGAGCGTGGCGATGCCGGCGAGGGCAAAACCCCAGATCAGCGTCAGCCGGACCGCCTGCCGGAACGGGGCGGGCGCATGCGCGCCGATGGCGCGGCCGGCGAGCTGTTCGGCGGCGGTGGCGAAACCGTCGAGGAAATAACCGGCGATGAGGAAGAAATTCATCAGCACGGCATTGGCGGCAAGCGTCACCGTGCCGAACTGCGCGCCCTGGCGCGTGAACAGCGCGAAGGCGGCAAGCAGCGAGAAGGAGCGGATCATGATGTCGCGGTTGAGCGACAGCATGCGCCGGTAGGCCGGCAGGTCGAGGATGCGCCGGCGCGAGGGCCGCTCCAGCTTGCGGAAGCGGCTGAGCACGATGGCGAGGCCAAGCAGCATGGCCAGGAATTCGCCCGTAACCGTCGCCCAGGCGACGCCGGCGACGCCCCAGCCGAGCTCGAGGCCGAGCAGGAAGCAGAGCGCGATGTTGATGCCGTTGAGCACCGCTTGCAGCATCAGGCCGAGCCCGCCTTCGCCGCGTCCCAGCACGTAGCCCAGTATGGCGTAGTTGATCAGCGAGAAGGGCGCGGCGAGCAATCTGATGCGGATATAGACCGACATCGCCGCGCCGACGCGGGGCTCGGCGCCCATGAACCATTGGCCGGCGACGGCAAAGAGCGGCGAAAGGGCGGCAAGTATGACGCCTGCGACGACCGCGATCAGCACGGCGCGCCACAGCACCGCCTGTTCTTCCAGCGCAGCGCCGCGCCCGAAGGCCTGAGCGACAAGGCCGGTGGTGCCCGAACGCAGGAAATTGAAGGTGGTGAAGACGACGTCGAAGACCAGCGATCCCGCAGCCAGGCCGCCGAGCAGGGCCGCGTCGCCGAATTGGCCGACCACCGCCGTGTCGACGATGCCGAGCAGCGGCGTCGTCAGATAGGCAAGCGTCATCGGCACGGCGATCGCCAGCACCGAACGGTTGGTGACGGCGAAGGACCTGACGTTGGCTTGGGTTGCATCCAAGGAGATTGCTTCCTGGCTGATTGCGGCTTGATCGAGGAACCGATGTGCCCCAGTTTGCCGGCGTCACGCAACCGCCATCCGTCGAACTGCCAACCGAATTTTCTGCTGGTCTTACGCAATTCCGGACGGAAAACCGTTTCACACTTTTCCTGGAATTGCTCCAGGCTGGCGCAGACCTCCCGATCCATGCCGCTGCAGATCGTCCATCACCCCGACTATGACGCCGGCTTCGCCGTCAACCATCGCTTTCCGATGAGCAAATATCCGCTGTTGATGGAGGCTTTGCGCTTACGCGGCCTGGCTGTGCCGGGCGCGCTTTCAACGCCCGAGCCGGCGCCGGCGGCGTGGCTGAAGCTTGCCCATGCAGGCGACTATGTCGACCAGGTGATCGCCTGCCGGGTGCCGGCGAAAATCGAGCGTGAGATCGGCTTTCCGATCGGCCCGCGCGTGTCGCTGCGGGCGCAGCTCGCCACCGCCGGGACCGTGCTGGCGGCCCAGCTGGCGCTGAGACACGGCATTGCCTGCAACGCCGCCGGCGGCAGCCATCATGCACGGCGGGCGCAAGGCGCCGGCTTCTGCACCTTCAACGATGTCGCCGTCGCCTCGTTGACGCTGCTTGCGGAAGGGGTCGTGAAAAACATCCTGGTCGTCGATCTCGACGTGCATCAGGGCGACGGCACGGCCGACATCTTGAGGGACGAACCGCGTGCCTTCACCTTTTCAATGCATGGCGAGCGCAACTACCCGGTGCGCAAGATCGCCTCGGACCTCGACGTCGCCTTGCCGGACGGCACCGGCGCCGACGCCTATCTCGAGCGGCTCGCCGCCATCCTGCCGGAACTATCCGGGCAAAGGCGCTGGGACATCGTCTTCTACAATGCCGGCGTCGATGTCCACGCCGAAGACAGGCTCG
This sequence comes from Mesorhizobium sp. Arg314, assembly GCF_053714275.1. Lineage (NCBI taxonomy): Bacteria > Pseudomonadati > Pseudomonadota > Alphaproteobacteria > Hyphomicrobiales > Phyllobacteriaceae > Mesorhizobium > Mesorhizobium sp. Arg314. Next base: position 259,151 of record NZ_JBSKBP010000001.1, read on the forward strand.
GCCGGCTGGCGCTGACCGACGACGGCCTGCGGGCCCGCGAAGACATGGTCATCGGCCACTTCCGCAACCGCGGCGTGCCGCTGTGCGGCGTCATCGGCGGCGGCTACTCGACCGACGTGCCGGCGCTGGCCGCGCGTCATGCCATCCTCTTCGAGGTGGCCGCCCAACACGCCTGAGTATCTATCTTGAGCATGATCTTTCCGAACCGGAGGTCAGCGAAGCAAAAACCGGCAACCGCTTTTCGCGATCGTGGTCCTTCGGTTCGGGATGCTCTTATTTCCTGTAGCTGGCGATCCGGAGCAGGATGAACACCGGCACGACGATCGCGGCGCCGAGCAGGATATAGCCCAGGAAGCGGTCGATGGCGTGGAAGCCAAGATTCCACAAATCGACGAAGAACTGGCGGATGCCATAGAAAACATCCATCGGCGACCAGCCGAAGGCATGCATGACGAGGCCGACGAGGAAAGAGACCACGAGCAGCTTCAGGAGCACCCTGAGCGGCGTGTCGCCAAGAAAGCGCGTCAGTGCGGACAAGGCCATTCTCCGGTTCGAGCCGCCCGATTCGGCAGCGCAGCCCAGAAATACGCACTCGATTGTCCGCCATCAAGCGGCCAGGAGGACAGTCCAGGCCGCCGCGAATGCTTAATTTTGCGTAAACAGAAACGCAGCAAATCGCTGAAAATAAATAGAAAAATCTTCATTTTGCCGACCCGCGCAATGTGCCGGCAATTTTCGCCTGACAGATAGAGCTGGTCTTTCGAGCAGTGCGTCGCAACGGAAGTTCGGACCGCAAGGCAGGCGCTTTGCGGCAGAAGATTTTGTTGCCTGCGAGAGACAAACGAACCGGAGCGGTCATTCCAGGAGCCGACTCCACGGGTCAATCCGCGCATGGCGATGCCCTGCGCCTATGCGTTTGGAGTGTGGAACGTGTTTTGTCGAACCAAGATTGCCCTTACGGCGGCTTTTGCCGCCTGTCTCAGCGGGACGGCGATGGCCGCCGACCTCTCCCCCACCTACAACAATCCACCCGCCTTCCAGTGGAGCGGCGCCTATGTCGGCGTCCATGGCGGAACGGCCTTCACCAAGATGCCCAATCCGTTTGCCGGCCGGAATGGCTGGAGCGGCGGGCTGCAGGCCGGCTACAACATACAGACGGGTCCGGCCGTGTTCGGCGCCGAGCTAGAAGGCTCCTATCTCGGCGGCGCCGAGCACAATGTCGAGGGCGGCAAGATCAAGGAGAAATGGCGCGCCGCCGCCAAGGCCAAGGCGGGCCTCGCCTTCGACCAGACGCTGGTCTTCGGCACCGCCGGCGTCGCGATGACCACATTCGACAAGGCAGGCGGGGTGCGCGACACCGACAGCCGCAAGCTTGGCTACCTGGTCGGCGCAGGTGTCGAGCAGGCCTTCGCCGGCGGCCTCTCCGCCAAGATCGAATACGACTACATCCGCACACCCAATGTGGAAACGAGATCGGCCTTCGGCACAGCGAAGACCGGTATAGGCAGCCAGGAGTTGAAGGCCGGGATCAACTACCGCTTCTAGCTCGTGGCGCGCCGGAGAGCAGTTTTCCGTGGCGGCTGCCCCGCCGATCTCCACCACAGGAAACTGCCTTTCTTCGTCTCTTGGCCGCCGAACCTTCCGCGTAATGTCGGTGCAATTTTCATGGCCTAGCTGCCAGAACGCATCTCGATCCCAGGAATCAGACCATGTTCACGACAAGCAGGGGCCGGAACCTCATCCTGAAGGCTTTCCTCGCGGCGGCGCTCACCGGCATGTCCGCCTGCGCCTCGGACATCATGAAGAACTATGTCGGACAGCCGATCGAATCCGTCGTCCTCGACTACGGCCCGCCGACCGCGGTCGTCGATCTCGGCCCGGGCGAGCGGGCCTATCAGTGGCGCAAGATATCCGCCAAGGTAGTTTCCGGCACTTCGAGCGGCGAGGTGCATCAAACCAAGCACGGCACCGAGTACGAGATGACCGAGACGCCCGGCTATGTCGAACGCCAGGAGTGCTTTTACACGTTCTACGCCCGCGCATCGGGCAGCCGCTGGTTCATCACCAATTTCCGCAAGCCGAAGCTCGAGTGCGAATAGGCTAAGCACCGCCTTCTGGCTGGCCCTTGTTCGCGATCGGCCCGCGATCTACAGCCTGCCCGGCAGCCGAGAAAGGGCGGACGCCGCCGAACCGACGACGGAGACTGCACCATGCGCATCCTGCTGATCGAGGACGAGCCGGAAATGGCATCAGTGCTCAAGACCGCGCTGGAGCGACAGGAATTCATCGTCGACCGGAGCTCGACGCTGGCCGACGCCGAAATGATGGCCAGGGTCGGAGCCTACGACGCGATCGTGCTGGACCGCCGCCTCCCCGACGGCGAGGGCCTCGACCTCATCCCTCGCCTGCGCGCCATGCATGTCGACACACCGGTGATCGCGCTGACGGCCATGGCTGGCCTCCACGACCGCGTCGGCGGGCTGAATGCCGGGGCCGACGATTATATGGTCAAGCCTTTCGCCACCGAGGAACTGGTCGCTCGGCTTCGCGCGCTGCATCGCCGCCAGTTCACCTTGCGCGCCGACCGGATCGAGGCCGGCCGCCTCGTCTATGATTTCGGCCACCGCGAGGCGTTGGTGGGCGACCGGGTGCTCGACCTGCCCCGGCGCGAGCGTCTGGTGCTCGAAACGCTTGTCCGCAGGCCAGGCCGCACGGTCATGCGCAGAGTGTTGGAAGAAGCCGTCTATGCGCTCGACGACGAGATCGGCTCCAACGCGCTGGACGCCCATATCTCCCGGCTGCGCCGCAAGCTCGCAGACGTCGCCGCCGGCATCGAGATCCGTGCCATCCGCAACGTCGGCTATCTGCTCAGGACCGTGCCATGAGGCAGCGGCGCCCGCGTTCGCTGCAATGGGTGCTGGTACGGCGGCTGATCCTGCTGCAGGCGGCTATGCTCGCTATCTTCATCGCGCTTTGCGCGGCGGCTCTTTGGGTCGCCAACCCGCGGCTGCTGGTCGACAACGAGGCCGCCGTGGCGGCGTTGAAGGACGCTATCGACCGCAACAGCGACGGCACGCTGGTCGTGCACGAGACGGAGGAGTTGAGACACTTCCAAGAGAGCTTCCCGCATGCCTGGTACATCGTTCGCGATAGGACCGGACAGAGCGTCCGTTCCGGTGCTGTGCCGGATGTCTACACCGGCACGCCCGGCGCGCTGTTGGGTGCGGTCGATCATGCCACGCTTGAGTTCGCCAGGGACGACCTTCGCCCGGAAGCCTATGTCGAGAACGCCCCGACCAAGGCCGGGCCAGTCCAGATCATCGCTGCCACCCGCTCGTCGCGAGAGCAGACCGACGGGCTGGAAATCAACATCTCGGCGACGATCGACGTCGCCCGCAATCCGGACGGCAGCCGCAACTGGCAGCGGGCCTTGCCGGCCCTGGCGCTGATCATCGCCATTCTGCTTCTGCCGATCGTCGTGGTCATGGGCATCACCACGCTGGTGACGACGCCGGCGGTGGTACGCAGATCCTTTTCCGGCCTAGTCGACACGGCCGATCAGGCGGCGCGCATCGACATCAACACGCGCGGCATGCAACTGCCGGTCCAGCGCGTGCCGCAGGAGATCGCGCCGCTGGTCCAGGCCTTCAACGAGACGCTCGCCCGGTTGGCCCGCGGCTATGATCGGCACAACCGCTTCCTGACCGATGCGGCGCATGAGCTGCGCACGCCGATCGCCATTCTGCGCACCCGTGCCGAATTGCTGAAGAAGGAACCCGAAAGCGAACGTTTGCTGCAGGACATTGAACGCCTGTCGCACCTGGCGCAGCAGTTGCTCGACCATCAACTGCTCGAGCGCCCCGACGAAGAACGCCAGATCGTCGATCTAGGCGAGCTTGCCCGCCAGGTGGCAGCCGACTTCGCGCCTTTGGCCATCGAAGCCGGCTACGACCTCGGCTTCGAGCCTCCGGCCGGCGAGGTCCATGTCGCCGCAAATGGCTTGCAGATCGAGCGCGCCCTGGCCAACCTCGTTCGCAACGCCATCGACCATGGTGGCGGCAGCGGCGCGATCACGGTCGCCGTCGACGAGAGCGGTGGCGTCGAAGTGCGCGACGAAGGTCCGGGCATTCCGCCGGAGGAGCGGGAAAATGTGTTCCAGCCCTTCTATCGCCTGCAGCCGCAGTCGCGCGGCGCGGGCCTCGGCCTCAATCTCGCCCGGCAGATCGCCGGGCTGCATGGCGGCTCGATCAGGATATTGAGCTGCGGGTGGCGAGGTGCGCGCGTGCGTATGCAACTGCCCACCTTGCCGTCATAAGCGGTTCTGTTTTGCCGATTGCTTGAGGCAGCGCCATCATGGTAACGAGGGCTCGCGCGGGTATGATGTAATGGTAGCCTGTCAGCTTCCCAAGCTGAACGCGCGGGTTCGATTCCCGCTACCCGCTCCAGTCTCCGCAAATATCTAAGCCCGATATCGGCCATGCTTCCGTTGACACGGAGGCACATCTTGCGCGTAGGCGAACTCCAAGCCGCTCGGACCACGGCTTATGGTTGTTGTTTCGGTCGCTGATGGATACAAGGCGAAGCATGCCGCGCGCCCTATCGAAATATACTGTCCGCGAATGGTTCAGGCTACGGCCGTTGGTCGACCGCAAGAATCATGCTCGCTATCAGGTTCGGGAACGAATTGCGCTGGCCAGGCACGCCAGCCCGGTGGCTCTTCCTCGTATCCGTGGCCGGAAAGTCCTGATTACGATCGGGTTCAATGATCCCCAGGTGATCGAGTGGCAGACCAGGCTGATCGCTAAAAACGTGTCCGAGGCCATCCATATTGTGGCTGACAACTCAACCGTCTCGACGGCAAGGGTCGCGATTCGAGACATCTGCGCGGCGGCCGATGTTGCTTTCGTAGCGGTGCCGGCCAACCCTTGGATAAGTCGAGAGAAGGAAGGGGGCAAATCGCATGGCTATGCCCTTAATTGGGCATGGAGGAATATCGTTCTTGCAAACCGGCCTTCCATGGTCGGCTTTCTGGATCACGATATTTTCCCGACCGCCAAGACAGATCCTTTCCGCATGCTTGATCAAGCGGCCGTAGCGGGCTTGGTTCGGACGGCGCCGAATGAGCGCTGGTACCTATGGCCCGGTTTCGCCTTTTTCAACTTGGGTCGATTGCTGACAGATCGGCTCAACTTCGGTCGGGACTGGCTCGACGGATTTGATACCGGCGGCCTGAATTGGCACTGTCTGTACCGGGAACTCGGCAATGAAGATCTATGCGCGGCCGACTATCAACGGACAACAGTCGCTGCCGGCGTAGCAATGGACGAAGCGCTTTTCGAGCGTATCGACAGTTGGCTTCACGAAAGCCGCTTCACGACCGACATTGACATGGAGCCGGCTCGCCGCCAGCAATTGCTTGCGCTTAAGCGACGCAGCATCCTGGATATCTTGATGGCTCTGCCCGCATAATTCGCCTGCCCCAGGGTTAAACGGAGCTGTACTGGTCGGCTAGGGTCGGCTATCGACGCATCCATGGCAATGTTTAGAGAACTTAGAACAAAACTGGGCTTGAGAAAACCATACCCTGGCAGGCATGTCATTATAGGCAGAAAGACCTACGGCGTCGACTTTGGCAACATTTTCCAGGCGACTGCAGAGGCGCCTGTTAGCATTGGAAGCTATTGTTCGATCGCTGCTGGCGTACTTTTTATCGCAGCCGGCGAGCACCCGATGTCTTCGGTATCCAGCTACCCTTTTCCAGACGCTCACCGATTTGGACCACCCACGCGTGACATCGCAAAGGGTCCAATCACCGTAGGGAATGACGTGTGGATCGGTTCCCGCGCCATTGTTTTATCCGGTGTGAAGATAGGTGATGGCGCGGTCGTCGGCGCAGGTGCCGTGGTCACAAAAGATGTTCAGCCATACGCCTTGGTCGCCGGCAACCCTGCCAAGCTAATCCGGCATCGGTTTGAGCCGAAAGTCATAGAAGGACTCCTAGCCATCCGCTGGTGGGATTGGAGCGACGATCAAATCGAAGCGGCGATGCCTGATTTCCACACCTCGGTCTCTGAATTCGTCTCGAAGTACCTGGCTGCGTAACCGATCAACGGGGTGATGGGTCTTGCACGGTCGTCTTGCAAGACCCATCCTTTCAACGCCGCTTGCGCCTGAACTACAGCCAGAAGCCGATCCATACGCGCTCGCGCCGGCAGCGGCGGCGCCAGCGGCCATGATGCCAGAAGCGGCGACAGACATGCCTCCAGCCGCGCCGACGGCCACGACGGCGGTGACGCCAGCGCCAGTTTCCATGGCCATGATGGTGACGGTAGTGCGAAACCAGTTCTACTTCAGCCTGATCGTCGCCTTCGAACACCGCCTCGTCCGGATTTTCGAGCATATCCGGCTTGTCGAGTTCGTCCAGGATTCCGTTGCCGGCGGGAATTCCGGCAACCGCCTTGCTAGGTCCGGCCAGGCCTGCAAGTGCACCCGCCCCCGCAACGCCAAGTATTCCAGTCAGAAACAATCGACGTTCCATCAAACCTCCCGAGATGTTGAGCAACGGCAGCACTTCCCTCACCCGCAACAGGCTCCAGCGAGCCGCCGATCGGATTGAACGTACAAGTAGCATTCTCGTTCCATCACCCCACTTCGCGTAAGATGAAGTCGTGCAGCATTTTTGCGGCCGGCGAGAGCACGCGATTCTTGATCGTGATCAGGCTGTAGGGCCGGACCTCTATGTCGAACTCGGTCTGCACGACGTCGATGGCGCCGGCGAGCCCATCGCCGCCTTGAATGAACTTGGCGACCTGGATCGACACCGGCGCGATGGCGTCGGACTGCGCCACCATGACCAAAGTGAGCAGCAGCGAAGACGTGTTGAGGATGCGGTCGGGAAGCGGAATGTCGCGGTTGAGGAAATTGCTTTCCATAGCCTGGCGCAGCGGCGAGCCGCCGGACTGGAACACCCAGTCATAGCCAGCCGTCTCCTCCAGCCGCACCGCCTTGCCTGAGGCCAGCGGGTGGCCGCGGCGCACGATGAGGCAGGCCTTCTCGACACCGATGACGCGCGATTCGAAAAGCCGAGGATTGAGGTCGTCGGGGATGCGCGCGATGATGAAATCGTGGCGCGACGCAATCAGCTCGCGGGCAAGCACGTTCGAGGTCTCGACCTGCATGGTGATCTCGATGCGCGGATAGATACGGCGGATCTCGCGAATCGCCGGCACCGCGAGTTCGATCGCCGGCGCCGTCACCGCGCCGAGGAACACCGACCCGCCCTTGCCGGCCTTTAGCTCGGAAATCTCGCGATCTGCCTCCCGCATCTCGAGCAGGATCGAACGGGCGCGCCGGGCGAGCGCCTGGCCATAAGGGGTCAGCGTCACGCCGCGCGGCAGCCGCTCGCACAACTTCACGTCGAGCACCGCCTCCATCTCGGCGATCATGCGCGAGGCGGCCGGCTGGGAGATGTTCATGACCTGCGCGGCGGCGCTCACCCGTCCGTGATCGTCCAGGGCGGTGATCATGCGCATGTGGCGAAGGCTCAGGCCGCTGCGCAGCAGCGTCTCGCCGTCTCCCGGCAATTTCTCGTAGCTAACTGAAATCGCGTCGGAATCGCGCAGTGCCGCCATGTTTTGGAGCCTCTCCACCGGGCTTATATCAGTCCTTTAAGCTATACCGGTTCCGATATAGCAACCAGCGAAGATCGCATTTGACAGTTATGTCAAAGGAACCCAACCTTTGGGCGTTCCGAGGCGCAACAGTCGGCAACGAGCCAATTCGTATCGATTGAAACTGCGTCGCGGGACCGATTGGGAGGATACCGGAGATCGATAAAGCCGACAGTGGCGCGCCAGCGCACCTGTTCGACTGCGCGCCCCGCGAAGCCCCGAGGTGTCGCGTCCATCAACCAGGGAGAGTAATGTGAAGATCATCAAGACGCTGGCCGCCGTCGCGGCCCTTGGCATCGCCGCCATGACTTATTCGGCGCATGCAGCCGACAAGGGTCTCGTCGGCGTGCTGATGCCGACCAAGACCTCGCAGCGCTGGATCAACGACGGCGACGCCGTCAAGTCCCAGCTCGAGAAGCTTGGCTACACGGTCGACCTGCAATATGCGCAGGACGATATCCCGAACCAGCTCAGCCAGCTGGAAAACGAAATCACCAAGGGCCCGAAGGCACTGATCATCGCTTCGATCGACGGCACCACTATGGCCGACGCGCTGCAGAAAGCCAATGACGCAGGCGTCGTCGTCGTCGCCTATGACCGCCTGATCAAGAAGACCAAGAATGTCGACTACTACACCACCTTCGACAATTTCGGCGTCGGCGTCATCCAGGCGAACTCTCTGGTCAAGGGCCTCAAGGAGCGTTTCCCGAACACCAAGCCGTGGAACGTCGAACTGTTCGGCGGCTCGCCGGACGACAACAACGCCTTCTTCTTCTACAACGGCGCGATGTCGGTCCTGCAGCCGCTGATCGACGGCGGCTCGATCAAGATCAAGTCCGGCCAGATGGGCATGGACAAGGTCGGCACGCTGCGCTGGCTCGCCGCCACCGCCCAGGCCCGCATGGATAACCTGCTCTCGGCCAACTACTCGGACGGCAGCCGCGTCGATGGCGTTCTGTCGCCCTATGACGGCCTGTCGCGCGGCATCACCGCCTCGCTGCGCGCCGTCGGCTACGGCACGGACGCACAGCCCTGGCCGATCGTGACCGGTCAGGACGCCGAGACCGCCTCGGTCAAGCTGATCATCTCGGGCGAGCAGTATTCGACGGTGTTCAAGGACACCCGCGAACTGGCCAAGGCCACCGTGCAGCTGGTCGACAAGGTGCTCTCCGGCGGCAAGCCGGACGGTCTCGACGAAAAGACCTACAACAACGACGTCAAGGTCGTTCCGTCGATCCTGTTGACGCCGCATGAGGTCGACAAGTCGAACTACAAGGCGCAGGTCGTCGACTCCGGCTATATCAAGGCCGACGAGCTGAAGTAATCCAGCCTCAAAGGAAGGGGTCCTGCGCGACGCAGGGCCCCTTTTCGTTCACAAGCGACCCCGGTATTGTTTTTGCCGGCTTCTGCAGCGCCATGCGCCGTCGCGGCGCTGGCCAGACTGCAGTATGTTGATTTCGCGCATGACGCTTTCCGCGAATGGAAGACATGCGCCAGGGAGCAGAACCTCATGGCCTCGACGATTTTGGAGATGCGCGACATCACCAAGACGTTTCCCGGCGTGAAGGCGTTGTCGAACGTCAATCTCAGCGTCGAGGAAGGTGAGATCCACGCCGTCGTCGGCGAGAACGGCGCCGGCAAGTCGACACTGATGAAGGTGCTGTCGGGCGTCTATCCATCCGGCACCTATGATGGCCAGATCATCTTTCGCGGCCAGGAATGCAATTTCAAAGGCATTCACGACAGCGAGCATATCGGCATCGTCATCATCCACCAGGAGCTTGCCCTGGTGCCGATGCTGTCGATCGCGGAAAACATCTTTCTCGGCAACGAGCATGCCACCTATGGCGTCATCGACTGGAATGCGAACGAGAAGCGCACCGGCGCCTTGCTGCAAAAGGTTGGTCTCAAGGAAGACCCAAAGACGCTGATCACCAATATCGGCGTCGGCAAGCAGCAGCTGGTCGAGATCGCCAAGGCGCTCAGCAAGGAAGTGAAGCTTCTGATCCTCGACGAGCCGACCGCCTCGCTCAGCGAAAAGGACAGCCAGGCGCTGCTCGACCTCCTGCTCGAGTTCAAGCGCCAGGGCATGACCTCGATCCTGATCTCGCACAAGCTCAACGAGGTGAACCGCGTCGCCGACAAGGTGACGGTGATCCGCGACGGGCGCACCATCGAGACCTTGCCGAGGAAGGACATCTCGGAAGACCGCATCATCACCTCGATGGTCGGCCGCTCGCTCGACGACCGCTATCCGCCGCGCGAGCCGAAGATCGGCGATGTCATCTTCGAGGTGAGGAACTGGTCGGTCTACCACCCGATCCATGCCGAGCGGCAGGTGATCAAGAACATCAACCTCAATGTGCGCAAGGGCGAGGTGGTCGGCATCGCCGGGCTGATGGGCGCCGGCCGCACCGAATTCGCGATGAGCCTTTTCGGACGCTCCTACGGCCGGCATATCACCGGAGAGGTGTCGCTGCGTGGTAAGCCTATCGACCTCTCGTCAGTGAGCAAGGCGGTGGCAAGCGGCGTCGCCTATGTCACCGAGGACCGCAAGACCTACGGCCTCAACCTCATCGACCACATCAAGCACAATGTGACGCTGGCCAATCTCGGAGGCGTTTCCAGCCGCGGCGTCATCGACGACATGCGCGAGATGAGCGTCGCCAACGACTATCGCAAGAAGACCAACATCCGCGCCTCCAGCGTCTACCAGCTGACCGGCAACCTGTCGGGCGGCAACCAGCAGAAGGTGGTGCTGTCGAAATGGCTGTTCGCCGATCCGGAAGTTTTGATCCTCGACGAGCCGACCCGCGGCATTGACGTCGGCGCCAAGTACGAAATCTATACGATCATCGCGCGCCTCGCCGCCGAGGGCAAAGCGATCATCGTCATCTCGTCGGAAATGCCCGAGTTGCTCGGCATCTCCGACCGCATCTACGTGATGAACGAAGGGCGTATCGTCGGCGAAATGGCGGCAAGCGACGCCAGCCAGGAAAAAATCATGCGCGCCATCGTTCGGGGAGAAGGAAAAGCATCATGAGCACAGACAGCGCTCCCGCGCCGCAAAGCGGCGTCGCCGAGGACATCAAGCAGGGACCGCGCGTTGCCGTCTCGGCGCTGACGACGAACCTGCGCGAGTACGGCCTGATCATCGCGCTGATCGTGATCATGCTGTTCTTCCAGTACACGACGTCGGGAACGCTGTTCAAACCGGTGAACCTCAGCAACCTGGTGCAGCAGAACTCGTTCATCATCGTGATGGCGCTGGGCATGCTGCTGGTGATCGTTTCCGGCTATATCGACCTCAGCGTCGGGTCGGTCGCCGGCTTCGTCGGCGCGCTTGCGGCGATGATGATGGTGATCTGGCCGCTCGGTGTATTCAGCAATCCGCTGGTGGTCTCGATCGTCTGCCTGATCGTCGGCGCGCTCATTGGCGCCGCGCAGGGCTACTGGATCGCCTACCACCGGATACCGAGCTTCATCGTGACGCTGGCCGGCATGCTGATCTTTCGCGGCATCTGTCAGGCGCTGCTTGGCGGCGGCTCCTCGGTCGGCCCGCTGCCGGACAGCTTCAAGGCGCTGAGCTCCGGCTTCATTCCGGACGTGATCGGGCCGCTCGTGCTGATCCCACCGACCGTCAATGCCGCCGGCAAGACCATCGTCGGCAGCGGCTTGACGCTGCACATGACGACGGTCGTGCTGGGCCTGATCGCGGTGCTGGCCTACGCCTATTTCGGCTTCAGGACGCGGCGCAAGCGCGAGCGTCATGGCTATGAGGCGGAGCCCTTCCCGATGTTCGTCGTCAAGACGCTGGTGGGCAGCGCGCTGGCGCTGTTCCTGGTCTTCCAGTTCGCGAGCTACAGGGGCCTGCCGGTCGTGCTTATGGTGATGGGCGTGCTGATCTCGCTGTTCGTCTTCGTCACCAAGCGCATGACCATCGGCCGCCGCATCTATGCGATGGGCGGCAACGCCAAGGCCGCGCAGCTTTCGGGCATCAACACCGAAAGGCTGACGCTGCTGGTCTTCATCAACATGGGCGTGCTGTCGGCGCTGGGCGGGCTGATCATCGCGGCGCGCCTCGGCCAGGCGGTGCCGGCCGCCGGTCTCGGCAGCGAGCTCGACGTCATCGCGGCCGTCTTCATCGGCGGTGCCTCGGCAATGGGCGGTGTCGGACAGGTGATCGGCGCCGTCGTCGGCGGCTTCATCATGGGCGTGATGAACAACGGCATGTCGATCATGGGCGTCAACGTCGACTGGCAGCAGGTGGTCAAGGGCCTGGTGCTGCTCGGCGCCGTCATCTTCGACGTCTACAACAAGAACAAGGCCTAGGGTGTGATCCCTAAAAGTGGGAACCGGTTTTCGGAAAAGATCATGCTCAATCTAAAGGCGGCAAGCGAGGTTCAGGAGGCATACGGGTTCTAGATCGCGAAGCTGCCGGCAACCCGTCGGCGCCAAGAAGTCCAGGCAAGGACCAGGCTCGCGAGCGCAATCCGGACGAAGAGTTTCAACCGTGGCGCGGATTGCTTCGCGCCGCGCCGGTCGAGGTTTGCGCGTTGGCAGCCGCACCCGGCGAAATGAGAGAGGATTCAAACATGCTGATCTCCCAGATCCTCGACGACGCCGAGACGATCCGCGTCGTTGCCCGCAATGGCGGCGGCAAGACCAGGGTCATCAACGGCGCGCGCAGCGTCTATTCGCTGGCGATGGAGGCCGCACGGACCGGCACAGGCCTCGAAGCGCTGATCGAACGCAAGGGCTATGGCGAGGCGGTCGATCTCGATGCCGCCTACAAGAGAGGCAGGCTGGTTTCGCCGATCAATCATCCCGATCCGGCGCATCTGCACCTCACCGGCACCGGCCTCACGCATCTCGGCTCCGCGGCGACGCGCGATTCCATGCACAGGAAACTCAGCGAGGGCGGCGAGGAGGAGCTCACCGATTCCATGAAGATGTTCCGCATGGGTCTCGAAGGCGGCAAACCCGCCAAGGGCCAGGTCGGCGTGCAGCCGGAATGGTTCTACAAGGGCAACGGCACGATGGCGGTGGCGCCCGGCGCGCCCCTGATGTCGCCCGCCTTCGCGCAGGACGGCGGCGAGGAGCCAGAGATCGCCGGCATCTATGTGATCGGCGATGACGGCGCGCCGTTCCGCGTCGGCTTCACGCTGTCGAACGAGTTCTCCGATCACGTCACCGAGCGGGTGAATTATCTGTTCCTCGCCCATTCCAAGCTGCGCAACGCCTCGTTCGGCCCCGAAATCCTGATCGGCGACCTGCCCGCCGATATCCGCGGCGCATCGCGCATCTGGCGCGACGGCAAGCTCTTGTGGGAAAAGCCGTTCCTGTCGGGCGAAGCGAACATGTCGCACACCATCGCCAATCTCGAGCATCATCATTTCAAATATTCGGCCTTCCGCCAGCCGGGCGACGTGCATGTGCATATGTTCGGCACCGCGACATTGTCCTTCGCCGACGGCATCAGGACCGAGGCCGGCGATACTTTCGAGATCGAGGCGCAGGATTTCGGCCTGCCGCTGCGCAATCCGCTGGAGATCGAAAAGCCGGTGAAGGTGGCGGTGAAGGCACTGTGAGTGGGTGATCTCCCCACAAGGGGCAGTTCCAACCTCAGCGCGCGGCGCGGAAGTGCTTGGAGAGCTTCAGGCCCTGCGCCTGATAGTTCGAGCCGAGATCGGTGCCGTAAAGCGCCTGCGGCCGCTTCAGCATGTGCTCGTAGACGAGACGGCCGACGATCTGGCCGTGGTCGAGGATGAACGGCACCTCGTGGCTGCGCACTTCGAGCACCGCGCGGCTGCCGCTGCCGCCGGCGGCGGAGTGGCCGAAGCCCGGATCGAAGAAGCCGGCATAGTGGACGCGGAATTCGCCGACCAGCGGATCGAACGGCGTCATCTCGGCGGCGTAGAGCGGCGGCACGTGCACGGCCTCCCGGCTGACCAGGATGTAGAATTCGTCGGGATCGAGGACCAACTCGCCGGCGCCGCTCTTGTAGATCGGCTCCCAGAAATCGACGACATCCTGCGCCGCGCGCTTGTCGACGTCGACGAGGCCGGTGTGGTGCTTGCCGCGGTAACCGACAAGGCCGTCCTTGTCGCCATCGAGGTCGATGGAGAGCGCGATGCCGCCGCCGGAAATGTTGGGCGGCTCGGTGGCGACCAGCATCTCGGCGCGGTGAAGGTCACGCAGTTCACTCTCGGAAAGCACGGCGTTGCCGGTGCGGAAGCGGATCTGCGACAGGCGCGATCCGGCACGCAGGACGATCGGGAAGGTGCGCGGGCTGACTTCGAGGTAGAGCGGCCCGTGATAGCCGGCGGCGATCTTGTCGAACTCGTGGCCACGATCGGTCATGACGCGCGTGAAGATGTCCAGCCGGCCGGTCGAGCTCTTCGGGTTGGCCGAAGCTGAAACCTCGGCCGGCAATGCCAGGCTCTCGAGCAACGGCACGATGTAGACGCAGCCCGTCTCGAGCACCGCCCCCCCGGTAAGGTCGATCTCGTGCAGCTTCAGCCGCTCGAGCTTGTCGGCGACCAGGTGGTCCGGGCCAGGCAGGAACGAGGCGCGCACGCGGAAGGCTTTGTCGCCGAGCCTGAGGTCGAGGCTGGCCGGCTGGATCTGATCGGCATCCAGCGCGCGCGGCGACTTCAGCGCACCGGACTGGAACAGCGCGGAGATATCCTGGTCGGGAAGAATGCCTGTCTGCCGCAAAGTCTTACTCCGCTCTGCTGGTACAAACCTCTTAATGAAGCCGGCAATTGACGCAAGCGCGGCGCGGGTCTAAAGGGTCGTTATCCCGTGGTGATTTGGCCGGTCGGCTTGCAGCCACGTTAAACAAGTCGCTAAAGGACCGTCGAGCCGCAAGGCTATATGGACCGGTTGCGACTTCGCGGCCGGTTTTTTTGTGTCTGGAAGCAGGGCTATGAGCACCAAGAAGCGCAACTGGAAACCTCAGACGGCACTCGTGCATGGCGGAACATTGCGTTCCGGCTTCGGCGAGACCTCCGAGGCGATGTACCTCACCCAAGGCTATGTCTATGAGACGGCGCAGGCCGCGGAGGCCCGTTTCAAGGGCGAGGAGCCGGGCTTCATCTATTCGCGCTACGCCAATCCGACCGTCGACATGTTCGAAAAGCGCATGTGCGCGCTGGAAGGGGCCGAGGATGCCCGCGCCACCGCCTCCGGCATGGCGGCTGTCTCCGCCGCATTGCTCTGCAGCGTCAAGGCCGGCGATCATATCGTCGCGGCGCGCGCTTTGTTCGGCTCCTGTCGCTGGGTGGTCGAGACACTGGCGCCGCGCTACGGCATCCAGGCGACGCTGGTCGACGGCACCGACATCGCCAATTGGGAAAAGGCGATAAGGCCGAACACCAAGCTTTTCTTCCTGGAAAGCCCTACCAATCCGACGCTGGAGGTGGTGGACATCGCGGCAGTCGCAGCACTTGCCAATTCGATCGGCGCCCGGCTGATCGTCGACAACGTCTTCGCCACCCCGCTGCAGCAGAAGCCGCTGCAGCTCGGCGCCCATATCGTGGTCTATTCGGCGACCAAGCATATCGACGGCCAGGGCCGCTGCCTTGGCGGCGTCATCCTGTCCGACAAGAAATGGATCGACGAGAACCTGCACGATTATTTCCGCCATACCGGCCCGAGCCTGTCGCCCTTCAATGCCTGGACGCTGCTCAAGGGCCTGGAGACGCTGCCGCTGCGCGTGCGCCAGCAGACAGAAAGTGCGGGCAAGATCGCCGATTTCCTGGCCGGCAGGCCGGAGATAGGCCGCGTCATCTATCCGGGCCGCGCCGACCATCCGCAGGCCGATATCGTCAAGAAGCAGATGTCGGGCGGCTCGACGCTGATCTGCCTGGACGTCAAGGGCGGCAAGCAGGCGGCCTTCGCCTTGCAGAACGCGCTCGACATCGTGCTGATCTCCAACAATCTCGGCGACGCCAAGAGCCTGATCACCCATCCGGCGACGACGACGCATAAAAACCTGAGCGACGAGGCGCGCGCCGAGCTCGGCATCGGCCCTGGTACGCTCAGGCTCTCCGTAGGTCTGGAGGACACCGACGATTTGCTGGCCGACGTCGAACAGGCGCTGAAGGCGGCCAAATAGGACCTGTCGCGGCGCCCGCAGCGACCATAGGACTTCAGGCGAGCTCTTCCAGTTCGGTCATCGCCTTGGTGCGGATGGTCATGGCGTTGCCGCGCCATTCGACGGCGCCGCCGAACCAGGCGCGCGCCCAGATGGCGGGCAGCATCGCGTCGCGCGCGATCATCGCGGTGACGCTGCGCGGCGACAGATACCAGCCTTTGGCCGAGGCCAGCAGGCATTCCGGCAGATAAGCGATGGCCAGCACGCACAAGGCCGTGCCGGGCAGGCTGACCCCGGCGCTTGCCGCGGCAATCAGCGCCAGCAGCAACGGCATCGCGGCGCCCGTCAGGATCTCGGGCGCGAAGAACAGCGGGAATGTGACCCGACGCAGCCGCGCCCAGCGCGCCTGGCGCGACCAGATCTCGGCGAGCGTGCGCTGGCCGAGCGGCTGCTCGAAGGGCGAGGCGACGAGGTTGACGCGCAGGCCCAGGCTATTGACCAGCTTGGTGGCGGCCGCGTCCTCGGCGATCTCGGCGCCAAGCGCCTGAATACCGCCACTGGCGTCGAGCATCAGCTTGTTCCACAGCATGCTTTTGCCCTGGGCAAAGCCGAGGCCAAGCGCCTCGCCGGCATACTGCCAGCGCGCCTGCAGCGTGTTGAGGAAGGCGCATTCGACTTCGGCCCAAAAACCGTCCGGCCGCGAGCCGATCGGCGTCGAGCAGACGAGTCCGGTACCCGGGCGCCATGCCGCCATCAGATGCTGGACATAGTCCGTCGGCATCAGCACGTTGGAATCGGCGAGAATCACCCAATTGTGCCGCGCCGCCTGCCAGCCCTTGACGCAGTTGTTGAGCTTGGGATTGGCGCTGATGCGGTCGTCGCCGATCATAAGCCGCGCCGGAACCTTCGGGTAGCGCGCGATTGCCGTATTGATGAGCTTGACCACCGGGTCTTCGGTGTGGGCAACGCAGAAGATCAGCTCATAGCGCGGCCAGTCGAGCGAGAAGGCGCGCTGCAAGGTCTCCTGCGTGAACGGCTCGACGCCGCGCGACGGCACGACGATCGAGACCGGCGGCTGCGCGACGGCTGGCGGCGCAACGACACGCCGCCGTTTCAGCCGCGACGAGGCGAGCAGAATGCTGATGAGATTGCAGAGAAGAAGGGCTGACGAAGCGAGCGCGGCTGCGATAGTCAGTTCCATCGAGATCTGGTCACTCCCGAAAGGCCGCATGCGGCCGTTTCATCAGTCGACAGAGCGCCCGAGTCGCCCGGCACGGTTCGTGCACACCAACATTGTCATGTGTCACTTAAATGACATTGTTTTTCGGCACTTGCGCTTAAAGGCTGGCAGGACGGCCGGCGCCTCGCGTGATAACAGCGAAGTGCTGAAGACATTCTCCTGCGGCGGCAACCGGAGTAGCCCATGTATCGCGCAGTGACGCGCAACATCGAAGTGCTGGTCAGGCCCTTCTATCTGGAGGACCGCTCCGATCCATCCGAGAACCGCTATGTCTGGGGCTATCAGGTGACGATCGACAACCGCTCCGACGAGTTCGTGCAGCTTTTGTCGCGCTATTGGCACATCACCGACGGCCGAGGCCGTGTCGAGGAGGTGCGCGGCGCCGGCGTCGTCGGCGACCTGCCGGAACTCAACCCCGGCGACAGCTATCAGTACACCTCTGGCTGCCCGCTCTCGACGCCGTCGGGCATCATGGTCGGCCACTATACGATGCGAAACGGCCGCGGCGAGACGTTCGATATCGCCATTCCCGCCTTCTCGCTCGATATGCCGGGGACCAGGCGCACGGTGAATTAGCCTCTTTCTCCCCGTCACTATACGGGGGAGAAATGCCCGGTAGGGCAATGAGGGGCAGCGCCGGCTTCCCGAGATTACCTTCGAGCTCGACGAAAGCCTTGAGGCGCCGGCGTGATCTCTTCGAGGTTGGCGCCGCCCCTCATCCGCCCTTCGGGCACCTTCTCCCCGTGAAACGGGGAGAAGGAAAGGCGTTACTCGGCCGCGAACTCAGCCGGGTCGAAGTCGTATTGCGTCGAGCAGAACTCGCAGGCGACATGGATGCCGCCCTCCTCGGTCGAGTCCTTGATCTCCTCAGCCGAGAAGCCTTCGAGGATGCCGCGGATCTTGTCGCGCGAGCAGGAGCACTGGTCGGCGACCGGAACGCCGCGGAAAACGCGCACGCCATGTTCGTGGAACAGCCGGTAGAGCAGCCGCTCGGCGCCCACCGTCGGATCGATCAGCTCGGTCGGCTCGATCGTGCCGAGCAGCGCCAGCAATTCCTGCCAGGAATTGTCCGCCGGATGGTCCGCCACCTCGCGGTGATCGCCGTCGCCGCCCGAAATATCGGGAATGCGCATGCGCTCCGGCGACTGCGGCAGGAACTGCGCCAGGATGCCTCCGGCGCGCCATTGCTCGCGTGCGCCGGCCGGGCCGGGCGTGACCAGCTTGGCGACCGACATCCTGATTTCGGTCGGGATCTGCTCCGACTGGCGGAAATAGGTGCGCGCGGCGTCCTCAAGCGAGGTGCCGTCGAGCTGGACGATGCCCTGATAGCGCTGCGTATGCGCGCCCTGGTCGATGGTTAAAGCCAGCACGCCGTTGCCAAGCAACGTCTGCTGCGAGGTCTCGCCGGCGGCGATCAGGGCCTGCAGCCGGTCGGCATCGAAGCGCGCATAGGCGCGCAACGCATGCGGCGTGGTGAAATCAGCCACCAGCATGTCGACCGGCCCGTCGGTGCGGGTCTGCAGGATGAATTTGCCTTCGAACTTCAGCGAGGTGCCAAGGAGCACGGTGAGCACGCAGGCTTCCGCCAGCAGGCGGGCGACCGGCTCGGGATAATCGTGGCGGCTCAAAATAGCGTCGAGCATCGGCCCGAGCTGTACGGTGCGGCCGCGCACATCGAGCGGCGCGACCTCGTAAGGCACGACATGATCGTCGCCGGCGAAGCCGAATTCACCGAGTTGGGGTTTATGCTCAGCCAAAGTCTGGGTTTCCAACATGACAATACTCCGGGGCGCAGCCATGCCGCCCGGTGAGCCGCATGCGTCGAAGCGCGTTCAATTTACGTGATGGCCCCCAAATAGGCATCACATATCCCCGGATCAAGTCGACATCCCCGTACCGGTCGCGTCGGATCAAGCGCCCAGGCACCAGGCCAGCACCGCCTTTTGGGCGTGCAGTCGGTTTTCGGCCTCGTCGAAGACCACCGAATGCGGCCCGTCGATCACCTCGTCGGTGACCTCCTCGCCGCGATGCGCCGGCAGGCAGTGCATGAACAAAGCGTCGGACTTGGCCTTGGCCATCAGCTCCGCGTTGACCTGATAGGGCAGGAAGACGTTGTGGCCTCGGGCGCGGTGTTCCTGACCCATCGAGACCCAGCTGTCGGTGACGACGCAGTCGGCCTGGTCGACGGCTTCTTCGGCCGAGCGCGAAAAGCGAACCTTGCCGCCATTGGCCTTCGACCAATCGACATATTTCTCGAAAGGTTCGCTGCCTTCCGGCACCGCGACATTCAAGCTGAAACGGAACCGCGCCGAGGCTTCCAGCAGCGAATGCAGCACATTGTTGCCGTCGCCGGTCCAGGCGAAGGTCTTGCCGGCCACCGGACCGCGGTGCTCCTCATAGGTCATGATGTCGGCCATGAGCTGGCAGGGATGCGTGTCGTCGGTCAGCCCGTTGATGACCGGAACGTTGGCGTTCTCGGTGAGTTCCAGCAGCCGGTCATGCGAGGTGGTGCGGATCATGATGGCGTCGACATAGCGCGACAGCACCTTGGCGGTGTCGGCGATGGTCTCCGATCGGCCGAGCTGCATCTCGGTGCCGGTCAGCATGATGGTCTCGCCGCCGAGCTGACGCATGCCGACGTCGAAGGACACGCGCGTGCGCGTCGACGGCTTGTCGAAGATCATGGCCAGTACCTTGCCATCGAGCGGCTTTGAACGCTCACCGGCCTTGAGCCTGGTCTTTCGCGCCACCGCGTCATCCAGCATGATGCGCAGGTCGCCCGCGGAAACGGCGGATAGATCGGTGAAGTGGCGAACACTCATCGGCAGGTTTCCAGAAATTATTTCGCGGCTTCGGCCGCTATCGCGTCGGCCAGGCCCTTGGCGCCGCCACGGATGCGCTTCAGCGCCTCGGCGATCTCCTCGTCGGTGACGGTGAGCGGCGGCAGGAGGCGGATGACATTGTCGCCCGCCGGCACGGCAAGCAGGTGCTGGTCGCGCAGCGCCATGTTCACCTTGGTGTTGGGCATGGCGCATTTCAGGCCCAGCATAAGGCCGGTTCCCCTGATGCCTTCGATGACATCGGGAAACTCGTCGGCGACCGCCGCAAGGCCCTGCTTCAGAAGCAGCGCCTTGCGCTGCACGTCCTCCAGGAAGCCGTCGGCCAGAACAACGTCGAGCACGGCATTGCCGACTGCCATCGCCAGCGGATTGCCGCCGAAGGTCGTGCCGTGCACGCCGGCCGTCATGCCGGTCGCCGCCTCGTCGGTGGCAAGGCAGGCGCCCATCGGAAAGCCGCCGCCGATGCCCTTGGCGATCGCCATGAGATCGGGCGTGACGCCTGTCCATTCATGCGCGAACAGCTTGCCGGTGCGGCCGATGCCGCACTGGACTTCGTCGAAGATCAAAAGCAGGCCGTGCTTGTCGCAGAGTTGCCGCAGCCGCTTCAGCGATTGCGTCGGCACCGGGCGTATACCGCCCTCGCCTTGCACCGGCTCGATCAGGATCGCCGCGGTCTCCGGCGTGATCGCCTTTTCAGCCGCGTCGATGTCGTCGAAGGCCACCTGGTCGAAGCCCTCGACCTTCGGGCCGAAGCCTTCGAGATATTTGTACTGGCCGCCGGCGGCGATCGTCGCCAGCGTTCGGCCGTGGAAGGCGCCCTCGAAGGTGATGATGCCGAAACGCTCGGGATGGCCCTTGACGAAATGATAGCGCCTGGCCGTCTTGATGGCGCATTCCAGCGCCTCGGCGCCCGAATTGGTGAAGAACACCTTGTCGGCAAAGGTCGCATCGGCCAGCCGCTCGCCCAGCCGGCGCTGCTCCGGGATCTCATAGAGGTTGGAGACGTGCCAGAGCTTGGCGGCCTGCTCGGTGAGCGCCGCGACGAGATGCGGATGGCTGTGGCCCAGCGAATTCACCGCGATGCCGCCCGCGAAGTCGAGATATCGCTCGCCCTTGTCGGTGACCAGCCAGGTCCCCTCCCCACGGTCGAAAGCCAGGGGTGCGCGGGCAAAGGTCTCGTAAAGCGCCGAACCGCTCATTATATGCGTCTCCGGAACCGGAAATCAAAAAAGCCGCCAATGCGGCGGCCTTTGCGGCTTATCATGTTTTTCGGCCATGAAGTCAACGAAAACGTCACGCAGAAGTGCGTGGCAAGCCCCTGACGCCACGCCGGCACATGATGAGGCCGCAAGTTGGGGAAAACCGTAAAAACCGAATCGGTGTTGCCTTTGGGACTCTTGTCACCGAGTCAGCGCATAAGGTATTTGTAGTCGAGAAATAACTATATTTCGTGCGGCGGACCTAAATCACCCGGTACATGTGGTGTCGTTTGCCCGGCGAGAGCCGGCTCGGGAAAGGATTCTGGCTGCCGCACGCTTCAGCAGGAGCGCGGTCTCATGAACTGGACTGACGAGCGGGTAGAACTTCTCAGGAAATTGTGGTCGGAGGGTCTGAGCGCCAGCCAGATTGCCGCACAGCTTGGCGGAGTGAGCCGCAACGCCGTCATCGGCAAGGTGCATCGCCTGAAGCTATCGGGCCGCGGTCGCGCGACGGCCGCCCCGGCACGCCAGAAGAAGGTGACACAAGGCGCGTCGATGCAGAAATCGGTGACCCGCGCCGCAAGTGCGACGCGCCATGTCACGGCGACCATCGGCGCCACCGCGCTGCAGGTGCAGTTCGACGCCGAGCCGGTCGCGCGTCATTACCTCCGCCCGGTCGAGAACGTCGTGGTGCCGATCTCGCGGCACCTGCAGCTCGTGGAGCTCACCGAACGCACCTGCAAATGGCCGAACGGCGATCCGCTGTCGGAAGATTTCAGCTTCTGCGGCAACGACGCCGCCGAAACGGGACCGTACTGCAAGTATCATTCCCGTGTCGCGTTCCAGCCGGCGGCGGAACGGCGCAGAAGCCGCTGAGCGGAGTGAGTAGTGAGTGGAGTGAGTAGTGAGTAGTGAGTGAGGATGCGGGCCGTCCTTACCAACCACTACTGACTATTCACTACTCACCTCTTCACAGCCATCCATTCTTCTTGAACCGCCAGTACAGGAACGCGCAGATCAGCGCGATCACCGTGAGCACGGTCGGATAGCCATATTCCATCTTCAGTTCCGGCATGTCGGAGAAGTTCATGCCGTAGATGCCGGCGAAGGCAGTGGGCACCGCCAGAATGGCGGCCCATGAGGCGAGCTTCTTGGAGATCGCGGTTTCCTGGCTCTGTCCGACAAGAAGGCTGGCTTCGAAAGCGAAGGCCAGAACCTCGCGCAGGGAGTCGATCTTTTCCTGCACGGTGCGGATGTGGTCGGTGACGTCGCGAAACAGCGGATGCATGGCGGCATGGACCTGCGGCAGATCGGCGCTGGTCAGCCGACGGCAGACCTCTACCAGCGGCACGGCTGCGTTGCGCAGGCGCAGCAGATCGCGGCGCAACATGTAAAGCCGCTCGATATCGGAACCGGTCATCGGCTTCAAAAGCACCTTGTCCTCGATCGCCTCGACCTCATCCTCGATCTGTTCCAGCACCGGCATGTAATTGTCGACGATGAAATCGAGGATGGCGTAGAGGACGAAGTCCTCGCCTTTGGCGAGCGAATGCGGGCAGCTTTCCCAATGCTGGCGCACGGCGGCGTAGGAGGTCGACGGGCCGTGCCGGACGCTGACAATGTAGCCGGTGCCGACGAACAGATGCGTCTCGCCGAAAGTAACGCGGCCGTCGATCAATTGCGCGGTGCGGGCGACGATGAACAGGGCGTCGCCATATTGCTCGATCTTCGGGCGCGCATGCGGGTGCTCGGCATCCTCGATCGCCAGGTCATGCACGTGGAATTGCGCCTGCACCCTGAGCAGAAGGTTGCGATCGGGCTCGAGCAGGCCGATCCAGACGACATGGCCGGGCTTTGCCGCCCATTCGCCGGCCTGTTCAATCGCGATGTCGGCGATGCGCTTGCCGCCCGAATAGACGCTGGATGCAATGATGCCCGACGTTGTGGCCGGGGTCAGGTTTCGAACTTGTTCCATCGCGACCTCCCGCGACAGCGCCTGACAGATCGCTGTGCCGGAAGAGTTTAGCCTAATTTAGAAAAGCGTTCGAGAGCCCGGACTTCACTTAACCGATACCGTTCCCGGAAGAACCACCTGATCGGTTTTGTCACCCTTCGGCCGGTCGGCGGGCATCTGGTCGCCGGTGACGATGTAGTAGATGGTCTCGGCGATGTTGGTCGCATGGTCGCCGATGCGCTCGATATTCTTGGCGCAGAACAGAAGATGCGTGCAGGGCGTGATGTTGCGCGGATCTTCCATCATATAGGTCAAAAGCTCGCGGAACAGCGAGGTGTACATGGCGTCGATCTGGTCGTCCCGGTCGCGCACGAAGCCGATCCTCTCGACCGAGCGCGAGGCGTAGACGTCGAGCACTTCCTTGAGCTGCGTCAACGCCAGGTTGGCAAGGGCCTCCAGGCCGCGGAAAAGACTGTTCGGCTGGCGGCCGTCGACCGAGGCAACGCGCTTGGCGACGTTCTTGCCGAGGTCGCCGACGCGCTCGATGTCGGCCGAGATGCGGATGGCGCCGACGATCTCGCGCAGATCCGTTGCCATCGGCTGGCGCCTGGCGATGATGATGATGGCCTTGTCGTCGATCTCGCGCTGTCCTTCATCGAGGACCAGATCATCCTGGATGACTTTCCGGGCGAGGCCGAGATCGGCATTGACCAGCGCCGCGACCGCCTGTTCGACCATGCGCTCGGCGTGGCCGCCCATCGCGGCGATGCGCTTCGACAGGAACTTCAGCTCTTCATCATAGGCACTGGCGATATGGACGGACTGCATAAACATGCCTTCCCGGTTTGTGCCGGCTGGTGCGTTCCCTCAATCTGTCGCTGATACGCGAACCGCATGACAGAAAGAAGAAAATCTCGGTTAGCAACCGGTACACGATCAGCGAGCCGGCAAATGAACCGTGAACGCCGCGCCCTTGCCGACTTCCGACTTGATGGACAGCCTTGCGTTATGACGAGTCAATATATGTTTCACGATCGAAAGGCCAAGGCCGGTGCCTTTGTGAGTGCGACTGTTTTCGACATCGACGCGGTAGAAACGCTCGGTGATGCGCGGGATGTGCTCTTCGGCGATGCCGGGACCATAGTCCCTGATCGTGACGTCGAAGCCCGCCTGCTGGGCATCCTCGCCGGCGGCAACCGATACGGTGACGTGCCCGCCTGACTGGCCGTATTTGCAGGCATTCTCCAGGAGATTCTCGAAAACCTGGAACAGTTCGTCACGGTCGCCGGGAACGACAAGCCGCCCATTGGCGAACTCCCGCTCGACGACGATGCCGTTCTCCGCGGCCAGCGGCCCGAGCGAATCGATGACGCTGTCGATCGTCTGGCGAAGATCGACCTCTGTGCCCGGCTTCAGGTAGGGTTTCATCTCCAGCCGCGACAGCGAGAGCAGATCGTCGATCAGGCGGGCCATGCGGCCGGTCTGGTTCTGCATGATCTGGAGGAACTGGTCACGCGCCGCCGGATCATTGCGGGCCGGGCCACGCAGCGTCTCGATGAAGCCGGCGATCGAGGCGAGCGGCGTGCGCAGCTCATGGCTGGCATTGGCGATAAAGTCGGCCCGCATGCGATCGATGCGGCGCGTTTCGCTCTGATCCTTGAACACCAGCACATAGAGGCCCGTGGCATGGCCGACCGTCGACGCGCTAACCCGGTATGTCCGCTCCACCGGCAGCTTTTCGGTGTAGTCGACCGCGTCCGAGGCGACCTCCCCCGACAGAATGCTGTCCAGCAGCGCCTGCATTTCCGGCGCGCGAAACTTCAGCGCCAGCGACATGCCGGGCGCCAGCCCGCCAAAGACCGCGAACGCGGCCGCATTGGCATGAACCATGGCGGCGGAATGGTCGAAGATGATCAGCGGATCGGCGACAGCGGCGGCCAGATACTCGCCGGAAAGCCGCTGCAGCCCGCTGGCCTCGATGGCGGCCGCGGCATCGGTCGACTGGCGCTCGGCGTCGACGGGCAGCATTGCCGCGGCCGCTAGCAGAGCCAGGGCCAGCAGCAGTGCATAGCCGGAGACGCCGGCGAAATAATAGACGGCAAAGACCGCGACAACGCCCGCGGCAAGCAGCCAGCGGTTGCGCCAAAGCCGCGCCGCCAAGGCTTGCCCCTTGCTCTCTTGCTCCGCGCTCGTCTCTGCCATAGGCCTGCGCTACCCCGCATCCCGTCGACCGGTCAGCGGCTCGCTGGACTGGCCTGGCGCATGAGGCCCTGAAAATCAGGATCGATTTTCGCGAAGGTTCATGCGCAAAATCAAAATGCTACAGCGCGTCTTTGCGCCCGGATGGGCGCCACGCCGCACAGGCTCCATAGCATGAGTCCGCAAACTGGAAAGGTTCGTCTGGATGAAAAACGCCAAGGAAACGGCTGAAGCGGTGCCGGCCACGGGACCGATCAAGATCAAGATCGGCGGCAAGGAGCGCGAGTTCGATATAGACAATCCGACGCTTCCGGACTGGATCGAGGAGAACAAGCTGACCGCCGGCGGCTATCCTTACGACAAGAAGATGAAAAGCGAGGACTACGAAAAGGAGCTCGAGCGGCTGCAGATCGAACTGGTCAAGGCCCAGGCCTGGCTGCAAGCGACCAGCAAGCGGGTGATGGCTTTGTTCGAGGGTCGCGACGCCGCCGGCAAGGGCGGCACGATCTTCGTGCTGCGGCAATTTATGAACCCGCGCACGGCGCGCAACGTGGCGCTGACCAAGCCGACGCCGACCGAGACGGGGCAATGGTACTACCAGCGCTATGTCGACCATTTCCCGACGTCGGGCGAATTCATCACCTTCGACCGCTCCTGGTACAACCGCGCCGGCGTCGAGCCGGTCATGGGGTTCTGCACGCCGGAGCAGCATGAGAAATTCCTCGACGAGACGCCGCATTTCGAGCGGATGATCTGCAACGAAGGCATCCACTTCTTCAAATTCTGGCTGAACATCGGCCGCGAGACGCAGCTCGAACGGTTCCATGACCGCCGCTGGTCGCCCCTGAAGAACTGGAAGTTCTCGCCGATCGATATCGCCGGCGTCAGCAAATGGGACGACTACACCAAGGCACGCGACCAGATGATCGAGCGCACGCACAAGGAGTTCTCGCCCTGGATCGTCGTGCGCGCCAACGACAAACGCCGCGCCCGGCTTGCGGTGATCCAGCGTATCCTTCTGTCGCTGCCCTATGACGGCCGCGACCTCGATGCCGTCGGCAAGCCCGACAAGAAGATCATCGGCGAAGGGCCGTCGTTCCTGAAGGACTGATGCACGTTTCTCAAAAGCATGCCCTCGGGCCCGACCCGGAGCGCGGTGGTATTTGGGAAAACGAGATACATCAAGCAAAGATCCCGAATTACAGCGCCGCGCGCCTTTCAGCTCGCGCGGCGCTGAGACTTTCATGCCGGCCGATCAGGCGGCCAGGCGAGCGATCCGCTGCAGCCGCTTCAGCGTGGTGTCATCCTGAAGCGCCTGCTGGAACAGCGTGATCTCGTGGTCGATACGGTCGCACAACACGTCCGTATCGCCCTTGAGCAGGCTCCGCGTCTGCAGCAACGCCGCAACCGGCTTCTTGGCGAGCTGTTTCGCCCTCGCCAGCGTTGCTTCCTCGGCGCTGCCTTGCGTCACGATCTCGCCGACCAGGCCGAGCGCCCTGGCGTCTTCGACGCCGAGCGTGTCGCCCAGGCAGAAGAAGCGGAAGGCGCCGGCATAGCCGAGTTTCTGGGGCGCCAGGATGCTGGTCGCCGCGTCCGGCACCAGGCCGAAATCGACGAACGGCACCCTGAAGGTGCTGCCCCTGGAAGCGATCACCATGTCGCAATGGAACAGGATGGTGCAGCCGACGCCGACGGCGTCGCCGTCGACACAGGCAAGCACCGGCTTGGGGAAGGTCGCCAACATGCGGAACATGTCGGTGACGGCGGCGATCAGCTCTCGGTGCTTGGTGGCATCGAGGAACTCCGAGAAGTCGCCGCCAAGGCAGAAGCAGCCGGCAAGGCCGCGCAGCATGACGACGCGGACCTCGTCATTGACGGCGGCCTCGTGGAAGGTCCTGGCAAGGCTCGCATAGGCGTGCCTGTCGAGCACCGGCCGGCCGTCATGCGAGGATACCGTGACCACCAGCGTATGGCCGCGCAGTTCCGGTTCGGGATGGAAACTCATGACCGCCTCCATCACGAAGCCTGCTTCAGGCCGAGCAGACCCGGATAACCCCAGTTCAGCACCGGCAGGAAGTGGTTGCGGCGGGCTCGCACGATATCGAGCGTATGCTCGGTGAAGGTGAGCAACGTCGCCACGACCTGCTGGTTGCCGTAGGTGCGCTGGTAGCCGAGCGGCGTTGCCAGGAAGTGCAGCTGCAGCGCCCGCAACACCCACATCGGCTCGAACTCGATGATGACCTGGTTGACGTTGCGCTTGAGGCCCCATTCAACGAAGCCGGCGATCAGCTCGGTGCCGACCGTCGAGACGCCGCGCTTGCCGTCGCGAAAACCCGGAGCCACCGCGTAGCGGGTCAACTCCCAGACGTTCGGTCCCGAGGGGGACGGCCCCTCGCAGAGATCCGACAACACGTCCGTCAGAAGATGCGGCCGTGTCGTCGGCAGCATGCGCTGGTAACCAGCCAGTTCACCGTTGCGGATGACAAGGTGATGTTCGGCCTCGTCATGGTCGAACTGGTCGATCTCGAGCTGGTCCGGACGATCGAGATCGGCCCACCCCATTTCCTCGACGAATATCCTGTAGCGCAGGCGATGGACGGCCTCCCAAAGGTCGGGACGTTCCATCAATTCCTGGGTTGTAAGGGAAAAAAGCATTAGCCGTCTCCTGGGCTTAGAGGAAGATACGGCCGGGCTTTCCCGAAAATATTACGCGATCGCGTAGGCAAGAATTCTAGGCCAGCACGGCCGACCTGGCTAATATAGCCACGCCTAATCGCCTCCGCGACTGTCTGCACAAGGTAGTGGGGCCTAGTTTGTTTTTGGCGTTAAGAAATCATTAGCCCTCTCCCAAGAGGGAGATTCGGCTGCGCTTTTCTGAAGATATCACGTGATCGCGTAAGCAGGAATTTTAGGCCGGCACGTCCTAGCTAATATAGCCGCGCCTGATTGCCTCGGCGACAGCCTGCACGCGATTGGCTGCGCCGAGTTTGCCTTTGGCGTTGAGAAGATGTTTCTCGGAGGTGTGCTCCGAGATGCCGAGAATCTGGGAGATTTCCCACTCGGACTTGCCGACGGCGGCCCATTGCAGGCATTCGCGCTCGCGCGGCGTCAATTCAATGTGATCGATGATGTTGTCGGCCTTGGTGTGCAGTTGCATGGCGCGGCCGATCGCGTAGGTCGACGCCAGCGAGACCATTCCGAATTCGGCATCCGACAGTTCAACGGACTCGCCGCCGAGCGAGACCATGACGATCTGGCCGTCGAGCGTGACCAGCGGAAACGCGAGGCCGTCGCGCAGCTTGAACTCGCGGGCGTCGCCCATGACTTCGTCGCTGCTCTTGTCGATGGCGATGCTGCGAGACGCTTCTCGCCACTGGAACGGCGCCTGCAGCTGTTTCATGTGGCTGACGACCGGATCATGGTCGACATAGTTGCGCGCCACGTAGCGCTCCAGCCAAGCACCGGGCCAATCGCAAAGCAGAACGTGCTGCTTCTGCTGGCCGCGTGGCGTGCCGGGCTGCGGCACGGTTCCCGCCATCAGGGCCGTCAGGCCGAAATTCGAGGTGACACCCAGCAGGCGCTCGCAAACCGCTGCCGCGGTGCCAGCATTCTGCAGCTGGTCGATGTATTCCAGAGTTCTGTCGAACATACTCATCGCAACATCTACCCCATGTTGCTTCTGTTTTTTCGTTACCGACGGTAGATGCCCGAACCGTCCTTCGCCATCAACCCCCGGATTGGAAACACCTTTGCGAATGCCGGTAACTTCCCCTTTCCGGCGCCGCGAGGTCACTTGCAAACCTGCTAAACCATACGCCTAATTTGACCGCTTGAAATCAAAAACCGTTGTGCCTGCATCATTTTCATACGAAAAGCCTCCGAGCGAAGGACCGGGCGGAGCCATGTCGTGAAATTGCGGTGGATATTGCTGGCCCTGATGTCTGCGCTGATCGGTGTGTTGCCGTTTGCCGGCGCGACTCAGGCGGCGGAGCCGCAGGTGCCGGTGCTGTGGGATGCCAAGGAGCGGCTGCCGAAACCCGATCTCTCCGCGCTGCCGCGACTCAGATTCCTCACCACCACCGATTTTCCACCCTTCAACTTCCTCGACGGCTCTGGCCGCCTGTCGGGCTTCCACATCGATCTGGCGCGGGCGATCTGCGCCGAATTGGGCGTCGTCGAGAAATGCCAGGTCCAGGCACTGCCGTGGAATGAGCTTGAGGATGCTCTCCAGAAAGGCGAAGGCGAGGCGATCATTGCCGGCATCGCCGCGACGCCGGACAGCCGCGAGAAATACGCTTTCTCGCGCTCCTATATGCAATTCCCGGCGCGCTTCATCATGCCGAAGGCGAATGCCTTCGCCGAGCCGATCCTCGACAAGCTGCGCAGCAAGCGGGTCGGCGTCGTTGCCGGCTCGGCGCATGAGAAAATGCTGCGCGATTACTTCAACACCGTGCAGGTCGTGACCTTCGACAAGGCCGAGGAGCTGTATGCCGATCTCAAGGCCGGCAAGATCGACGCCGCCTTCGGCGACGGCATGCGCTTCGCCTTCTGGCTGGGCGGCTCCGATGCCGCCGGCTGCTGCCGCTTCGCCGGCGGCCCGTATCTGGCGCCGGAATATCTGGGCTCGGGCATGGCGATCGCCACCAGGGCGGGCGACCCCGCGCTGGCGGCGGCCTTCGACTACGCGCTGCAGGAAATCTCGATCAAGGGCACGTTCGCCGAGTTCTATCTGCGCTATTTTCCTGTGAGCTTTTTCTAGCCGTTATCTACGCAATTCCGGGCGGAAAACCGCTGCGCACTTTTCCTGGCATCGCTTCACGTCAGCGTGCGCAGGCGCGCCTTGGCCGCACGCGCGATGGCGGCCACCGTCAGCGTGTCGAGATCGAGCTTGAGGCGGATGAGTTGCAGGACGCGCACCTCCTCCATGCGCATTTCGAGATCGACGGCGGCGACCTCGAAAGCAGCTGCGTAAGCGGTGTCGCGCAGCCGCTCCGGCAGTGCTTCGGCAACGCGCGCCAGCACGCCTTCCAGCCCGTCCTTCTCATGCAGTGCCTTCTGGCAGGCTTGCGCCACTGCCACCAGCCTGTCCTGGTTGAAATCGACGAACACCGGCCAGGAGCGGACGACGTCGCCGATCCGCGCCAGCTCGACATCGGTCATGTCGCGATCGGAGGCCGATGTGATGACCATCAGGTGGATCAGGGCTTCATGCGGGTTCAGCAAAGGCATCCAAAACTCCTTGACGATGAGGTTCGAAAGTAGGGACGCCGTCATGCCGCCGCAAGGAAAACAGCCGCAAATCGTTGACGCTCCGGCCTGTCGCGCCTAGAGACCGGTTGAAAAATCTTACCGCCGCGAAGACGGCCATGACTGGAACTTTGACATGACGGGATCAAACATCATCGATCTCACTCCCGAGATGCTTGCCGCGGCCGCCGAAAGCAAGGCCTGGCCGTTCGAGGAAGCCAAGAAGATCATCGCGCGATACAAGGGCAAGGACTATCCCGAGACCGTCCTGTTCGAGACCGGCTACGGTCCGTCCGGCCTGCCGCATATCGGCACCTTCGGAGAGGTGGCGCGCACGACCATGGTGCGCCACGCCTTTCGGGTTCTGACAGGGAACAAGGTCAAGACCAAGCTTCTGTGCTTCTCCGACGACATGGACGGCATGCGCAAGATCCCAGAGAGCGTACCAGACCGCGCAGCGCTCGAGCCTTATCTGCACATGCCGCTTACGGCGGTGCCCAATCCGTTCGGCGGCGACTATGCGAGCTTTGCCGACCACAACAATGCGATGCTGTGCCGCTTCCTCGATACGTTCGGTTTCGACTACGAGTTCGCCAGCGCGACCCAATACTATAAGGCCGGCCGCTTCGACGAGATACTGCTGCGCACCGCCGGGCGCTACGACGAGATCATGGGCGTGATGCTGCCGACGCTCGGACCGGAGCGTCAGGCGACCTACAGTCCGTTCCTGCCGATCTCGCCGAAGAGCGGCCGCGTGCTCTACGTGCCGATGAAGGATGTCGACGCCAAGGCCGGCACCATAACCTTCGACGACGAAGGCACCGAGACGACGCTGCCTGTCACCGGCGGCCATGTGAAGCTGCAGTGGAAGCCGGATTTCGGCATGCGCTGGGCAGCGCTCGGCGTCGATTTCGAGATGTTCGGCAAGGACCACCAGACCAACGCGGCAATCTATGACCGCATCTGCAACATCCTCGGCGGGCGCGCGCCGGAGCATTTCGTCTACGAGCTGTTCCTCGACGAGGAGGGCCAGAAGATCTCGAAGTCGAAGGGCAATGGCCTGACCATCGACGAATGGCTGACCTACGCGCCGACGGAAAGCCTCGGCCTTTATATGTACCAGCGGCCACGGCAGGCGAAGAAGCTCTATTTCGACGTCATCCCGAAGGCGGTTGACGAGTATTACGCTTTCCTTGGCGCCTATCCGCGCCAGGACTGGAAGGAGCGGCTCGGCAATCCGGTCTGGCACATGCATGACGGCAACCCGCCAGCCATCGACCTGCCGGTGCCGTTCGCGCTGCTGCTCAACCTGGTGAGCGCTTCCAACGCGCATGACAAGGCGGTGCTGTGGGGCTTCATCTCGCGGCATGCGCCCGGCGTGACGCCGAAGACGCATCCGGAGCTCGACCGGCTGACCGGCTACGCGATCCGCTATTTCGACGACTTCGTGAAGCCGTCCAAGATCTACCGCGCCGCCGACGAGGTGGAGTGCGAGGCGCTGGCGAAGCTTTCCGAGGCGCTTGGCGCGCTGCCGCAGGGCGCCGACAGCGAGGCGATCCAGAACGCGGCGCTCAATGTCGCGCGCCGCATCGAGCGCTACCAGGACCATTCCAAGCAGAGCCCGGAAGGCGGGCCCGGCGTATCCGTCGCCTTCTTCCAGATGATCTACCAGGTGCTGATCGGCCAGGAGCGCGGACCGCGCTTCGGCTCGTTCGCAGCACTTTACGGCATCGCCGAGACGCGCGCGCTCATTGAGCGGGCGCTGGCTGGTCAGCTGGCGGCGTAACGGCGCCGCCTTCCGCCGGCAGGATCGAATCCGGCGCGACCGGCGCCGGTTCTGGCGCTGCCGGCATCGCCGGCAAGCCGCCAAGGCTCGGCGCCTGGCCGAAGATTCCCTTCTTCGCCGTGCGGGCCTTGTTCTCGGCCTCGACATAGGGGCCGCCTTGCGCGGCCCGCGCCCAGCCATTCTCGACCAGCCATTGGCCGATGTCCTGATTGCCGATATGGCACTCGGCGGAAATGCTGTCGCGGCCACCCTCCGGCGGCACCGTGCAGGCGACCGCCCGGCCGCGCAGGAAGGCGCGGAAGGCTGTCCTGGCACGCGCGCCGCAAGCCCAGGTGTTGCCGGCGTCGCTACAGGTTTCGTCCGCCTTGACGACGTCCACGCCGGACACGGCGACCGCATAGCCATTCGCCTCGATCAGCCCGGCGGCGATGGCGACCGGTTGGAACAGCTTGGTGCCGTTCCAGTCGCCCGGCATCTTCAATTTCGGCGGCTTGGGCGGCCCGGCCAGCGCCAGGTCGCTGAGCGGCGCGCGCGGTTCCACCCGTTCGAGCTGGTTGTCCGAAAGAGCGGGCGGCGCGACCGTTTCGGGATCGATGGCTCTCGAATGAACAGGTGGCTGCGGAGCGGCGGGCGCGGGAATGGCCGAGGTCGCCGCCTCTTCCGCCGGCGTGTCGGTTCCCGGATCGTAGATCGCGGCCGGATCGATCTGATCCACGGCGATCACGCTCTCATGGCCTTTGACCGCGCGGCCGCCGGCAATGACGAGCGCCGCCATCACCGGAATTGCCAGAACCGCCAGGGCTGTTTGAAGAAGCCGCACCGGTCCGGACCTACTGGCTCGCCCAGACGATGCGCGCCACCCATTCAATATCGCGCGCCGGGATGTCCCGGTCCGGGTGGGCGGGGTTGAGCGAAACCAGCACGATCGACTTCACGGTCTGCCGGTCGAGCACCTTGGCCATCACCTCGCCGGCGGTGGTCTTCACGACGACACGGTCGCCCTTGCGCGTCGGCGCGCCCGGTTCGACGATCAGCACGTCGCCATTGCGGTAGAGCGGCAGCATGGAATCGCCTTGCACCTGCAGCGCGTAGGACGTCTCGGTCGCCCGCGCTGGAAGCTCGACCAGATCCCAGCCCTGCCCCGCCGGATAGCCGGCATCGTCGAAGAAGCCGCCCGCACCGGCCTGGGCGAAGCCAAGCAACGGAACGGCGCTGCGCTGTTGGGTTATGGAGTCGACGCCGCGGCCTTCGACCAGTCCGGTGAATTCCTCGAGCGAAGCGCCGGTGGCCTCGATGATCTTGGCCAGCGATTCGGTCGACGGCCAGCGCGGCCGGCCGTCGGACGACAGGCGCTTCGACTTGTTGAAGGCCGTCGAATCGAGACCCGCGCGCCGGGCGAGGCCGGAAGCCGACAGCGAATAGCGCTCGGCGAGTGCGTCGATTGCGGCCCAAACGCGGTCGTGTGAGAGCACGCGCGCTCTCCTTCAAACAGGAAAAAATGCCTCGATCCTGTCTAGCGCGCAGTCACGCCCTTGTCCACCGGCCTAGCCGGCGGATCGTTAAGAATGCCTCATGCCGGCCGGACGGCCAGACCCTCAAGGCAGGCGGGCCGTCCTCACCTTGACGGCTAAAGCGCGTCGCGCTGAACCGGATTCAGGCGACGCGCTTTAATTCTTTGTTTTGATGCATGTCGTTGTCCCAGAACCGCTGCACACTTCCGGGCGACATGCATAGATGATGGTCTTTTCGGATGAGGTGGCCGATTTCCTGCTCGGCAAGTCGGCCTGAGCCGCTTCGAGGCGCGATCAGGCCCCCTTGGCCTGTTCGCGCAAATTCCGGTGCGAAAGCATGAACGCCCGCTCGGCTTCGGTCGACGGGCGTGGACTGGCGGCGTGGCCGAGCGCCGCAACGACCTGGTCGATGTCGAGGAAGCGACGACCACCGAGATCATAGACGCCGCCCGTGGTCAGAATCAGCGCCGCCGTCTCACCATTGTCGAGAACGAAGCGGTGCCGGCCGATGACGGACGTATCTTCCCAGGTCTCGATCGACGAGACCACCTCGAAGCGGCGCCACAGCTTGATCTCGCGCACATAGGCCACCTGCAGCCCGCCGATCATCGGCGCCCAACCGTTGCGCCTCGCCAGAGCGATCAGGCCTATGCGCAGGAAGATATCGATGCGGCCAAGATCGGCCAGCATCATGTAGCGGGCATTGTTGAGATGCAGGTTGAAGTCGATGTCGATCGGCAGGCAGCGAAAGGCCAGCCGGCTTTCGTCGCCGACCCGGTAAGGGCCACGGCTCGACGCCGTGGCCATGGTGCGGGCCATGCGCCCCCAGACATACATCGAAAGGGCTTAGGCCGCCTGCTTGACCTCGCCCTTCTGGTAGGGGTCGAAGCGCTGGTAGAAGGTCTCGCCCTTCTCCGCCATGTCGAGCAGAAGCTTCGGCGCCTTGAACTCGGCGCCATACTTCTTCTGCAGGCCCTTGGCGATCTTGACGAAACGCTTGGCGCCAATGCCGTCGATATAGGACAGCGCGCCGCCGGTGAAAGGCGCGAAGCCGAAGGCGAGGATCGAGCCGACATCGGCTTCGCGCGGATCGGTGACGATGCCTTCCTCCATCACGCGCGCCGCTTCCAGCGCGATGGTGACCAGCAGGCGCTGCTTCAGCTCCTCATAGTCGACCTCCTCTGGCTTCATCTGCGGATAGAGATCCTTCAGGCCTGGCCACAGCTTCTTTTTCGCCGGCTTCGCCGGATAGTCGTAGAAACCCTTGCCGTTCTTGCGGCCGAAGCGGCGATGTGTGTCGACCATGGTGTTGATCAGCGCCATCTGCCTGGGGTCGACAGCCTTCTCGCCGAGATCCCTGATGGTCTGCTTCATGATCTTCTGGGCAAGGTCGACGGCGGTCTCGTCGGTCAGCGCCAGCGGGCCGACCGGCATGCCGGCAGCCTTGGCGGCGTTCTCGATCATTGCCGCCGGGACGCCTTCGATCAGCATCTTGTAGGCTTCCGACATGTAGCGCAGCACGCAGCGGTTGACGTAGAAGCCGCGCGTGTCGTTGACGACGATCGGCGTCTTCTTGATGGCGCGCACGAAGTCGAACGCGACGGCCAAAGCCTTGTCGCCCGTCTTCTTGCCGAGGATGATCTCCACCAGCATCATCTTGTCGACCGGCGAGAAGAAGTGGATGCCGATGAAGTTCTTCGGCCGCGCCGAGTTCTTTGCCAGTGCGGTGATGGGAATAGTCGAGGTGTTGGAAGCGAAGATCGCCGACGACTTCAGCACCGCCTCCGCCTTCTCGGTGGCCTCCTTCTTGACGCCTGAATCCTCGAAAACCGCCTCGACGACGAGATCGCAGCCGGCAAGGTCGGCATAGTCCGCCGTCGGCGTGATCAGCGACAGAAGCTTGTCCTTGTCTTCCGGTTTGGCGCGGCCCTTCTTGACCTGATCGGCCATCAGGCTGTCGGAATGCGCCTTGCCCTTCTCGGCCGACGGCAGATCACGGTCGAGCAGCACCACCGGAATGCCGGCCCGTGCAGTCACATAGGCGATGCCGGCGCCCATGAAGCCGGCGCCGAGGATGCCGATCTTCTTGAACTTGGTGTCCGGCACGCCGGCCGGCCGGCGCGCGCCCTTGTTCAGCTCCTGCAGCGACAGGAACAGCGAGCGGATCATCGCCGCCGCTTCCTTCGACTGCATGATCTCGGTGAAATAGCGCTGCTCGATCCTGAGCGCCGTATCGAAGGGCACCAGCAGGCCTTCATAGACGCATTTCAGGATCGCGGCCGCGGCCGGATAGTTGCCGTAGGTTTCGCGGCGCAGGATGGCGATGGCCGGCGGCCAGAGATTGGCGCCTGCCGCCGAATAGATCGGCCCGCCCGGCAGCTTGAAACCCTTCTCGTCCCAGGGCGCCACCGGCTTCAGGCCGTTCCTGATCATCGCCTTGGCGGTCTCGACGAGTTTCGAAGGCTCGGCGATCTCGTGGATCAGGCCCATCGACTTCGCCTTCTGCGGCGAAAGGTTCTGGCCTGTGGTCAGCATCTGCAGCGCCTGCTGCTGGTCGGTCAGCCGCGGCACGCGCTGGGTGCCGCCCGCGCCGGGGAAGATGCCGATCTTCACTTCGGGCAGCGCCATCCTGACCTTGTCGGAATCGGCGGCGACGCGGCCGTGGCAGGCGAGCGACATCTCGAAGGCGCCGCCCATGCAGGTGCCGTTGATCGCCGACACAAACGGCTTGCCGCAAGTCTCGATCTTGCGGAACAGGCCGGTCATGTAGCCGGCATTGTCGAACAGCGCCTTGGTCGCCTTTTCGAGGTCCTTCTCCTTGTCGACGGCGAAAGTCGCCAGCATCTTCTGCAGCATGGCGATGTCGGCGCCGCCGGAGAAAGAGTCCTTGCCGGAGGTGATGACCGCGCCCTTGATGCCGGCATCGCCGGCCACGTGATCGACGATGGCGTTCAACTCGCGCATCACCTCCTCGGTGAACACGTTCATCGAGCGGTCCGGCATGTTCCAGGTGACCAGCGCAATGCCGTCGGCGTCGATATCGAGGGTAAAATTGGTGTAGCTCATTTCTTCTCTCCCCGTCAGACGCGTTCGATGATGGTTGCGGTGCCCATGCCGGCGCCGATGCAGAGCGTGACCAGCGCGGTGTTGAGATCCCGGCGCTCCAGCTCGTCAAGCACCGTGCCCAGGATCATGGCGCCGGTGGCGCCGAGCGGGTGCCCCATGGCGATCGCCCCGCCATTGACGTTGATCTGGTCGTGCGGGATCTCGAAGGCCTGCATGTAGCGCAGCACGACGGAAGCGAAAGCCTCGTTGAGCTCGAACAGGTCGATGTCTGACAGCTTCATCTTGGCGCGCTTCAGGAGCTTCTCGGTGACGTCGACCGGACCGGTCAGCATCAGCACCGGCTCGGAGCCGATATTGGCGAAGGCGCGGATGCGCGCGCGCGGCTTCAGGCCCATCGCCTTGCCGGCCTTCTTGGAGCCGAGCAGCACGGCGGCGGCGCCATCGACGATGCCGGACGAGTTGCCGGCGTGGTGGACGTGGTTGACCTCCTCGACTTCCGGATGCTTCTGGACGGCGACCGCGTCGAAGCCGCCCATTTCGCCAGGCATGACGAAGGACGGGTTGAGCGAGGCCAGCGACTGCATGTCGGTCGAAGGCCGCATATGCTCGTCATGGTCGAGGATGGTGAGGCCGTTCTGATCCTTGATCGGGATCACCGACTTCTTGAAGCGGCCATCAGCCCAGGATTTTGCGGCGCGCTTCTGGCTCTCGACGGCATAGGCATCGACGTCGTCGCGGCTGAAGCCGTATTTGGTGGCGATCAGGTCGGCCGAAATGCCCTGCGGCACGAACCAGCCGGGCAGGCCGACGGACGGGTCCATGAACCAGGAACCGCCGGACATGCCCATGCCGACGCGCGACATCGATTCGACGCCACCGGCGATGACGATCTCGTCCGCCCCTTGGGCGATCTTGGCGGCGCCGAAATTGATGGCGTCGAGACCCGAGGCGCAGAAGCGCGAGATCTGCATGCCAGGGGCCTTGGTGTCGTAGCCGGCCTCGAACGCCGCGGCACGCGGAATGACGGAGCCCGCCTCACCGACCGGGTCGACGCATCCGAAGATGATGTCGTCGACATTGCCGGTGTCGAGCCCGTTGCGGTCGCGCAATGCCTCGAGCGTCCTGGCGGCGAGCCGTACCGCCGGCACCTCGTGCAGCGAGCCATCCTTCTTGCCCTTGCCGCGCGGCGTGCGCACGGCGTCATAGACGTAAGCCTCAGTCATTTTCGTGCTCCTTGGCTTTGCCGGTCGCCGCGCTCAGAGAGAGCGCCCGATCAGCAATTTCATGATTTCGTTGGTGCCGCCGTAGATGCGCTGGACGCGGGCGTCGCGGTACATGCGGGCGATCGGATATTCATTCATGTAGCCATAGCCGCCATGCAATTGAAGGCATTCGTCGACGACTTTGCCCTGCAGGTCGGACAGCCAGTATTTGGCCATCGAGGCGGTGACCGGGTCGAGGCCGCCATCGATGTGGCGGGCGACGCAGTCATTGTAGAAAACGCGGCCGATCGTGGCCTCGGTCTTCAATTCGGCAAGCTTGAACTGGGTGTTCTGGAAATCGATGACCGCCTTGCCGAAGGCCTTGCGTTCCTTCACGTAGTCGATGGTGAGCGCCAGCGCCCGCTCGATCATGGCGATCGCCCCGGTGCCGATCTGCAGCCGCTCCTGCGGCAGTTGCTGCATCAGCTGGACGAAGCCGTTGCCCTCCTCGTGGCCGAGCAGGTTGGAGGTCGGCACACGCACGTCGTTGAAGAACAATTCGGAGGTGTCGTTCGACTTCAAACCGATCTTGTCGAGATTGCGGCCGCGCTCGAAGCCCTCGGCCTCGTCGGTTTCGACGACGATCAGCGAGGTGCCCTTGGCGCCCTTGTCCGGATCGGTCTTGGTGACGACGATGATCAGATTGGCGAGCTGGCCATTGGTGATGAAGGTTTTCGAGCCACTGATCTTGTAATGGTTGCCGTCCCTCTCGGCGCGGGTCTTCACGCCCTGCAGATCGGAGCCGGCGCCGGGCTCGGTCATGGCGATGGCGCCGATCAGCTCGCCGGTCGCAAGCTTCGGCAGCCATTTCTGCTTCTGCTCCTCGGAGCCGTAATGCAGGATGTAGGGTGCTACGATCGAATTGTGCAGGCCGATGCCGAAGCCGTCGACGCCAACATGGCCGATCGCCTCGATGATGGCGCTCTCATGCGCGAAGCTGCCGCCCGAGCCGCCGTATTTTTCCGGCATCGAGGCGCAGAGCAGGCCGGCAGCACCCGCCTTCAGCCAGCTCTCGCGATCGAACATCTCGTTCTTCTCGAATTCGTCGTAGCGCGGCGCAATCTCTTCCGCCATGAAGCGGGACGCCATGTCGTAGAGCATGCCGACCTCGTCCGCCGCCCAGGCGGGCTTCGGAAGACCAAGAATTTCGGCTGGGTTTGTCGCCACGATTTCCTCCGCGTTCCGACAATTGTGGGCCGGCGGTGCCGGCCCGCCAAACTAGAACGCTTCCGCCGGCAGCGCCATCAGCGTGTCCGCGCCACTGGAAATGCGGGCGAGACGCGTCGCCGTTTCAGGCATGATGCGCTCCATGAAGAAGCGCGCCGTCGTGAGCTTGGTGTCGTAGAACGCCGAAGCGCCATTGGCGCCTTCCGCGAGCTTCGCCTCAGCGGATTTCGCCATCTGCGCCCACATATATCCCAGCGCCACCAGGCCGAAGAGGTGCATGTAGTCGGTCGAGGCCGCACCCGCATTGTCGGGCTTGGCCATCGCGTTCTGCATCAGCCACATGGTAGCCGCCTGCAGGTCGTTGAGCCCCTTCTTCAGCGCCTTGGTGAAGGACGCCATCTTCTCGTCGGCGCGGTTTTCCTCGCAGAACTCGCCAACCTCCTTGAAGAAGGCCTGGACGGCTCGGCCGCCATTCTGCGCCAGCTTGCGGCCGACGAGGTCGAGCGCCTGGATGCCGTTGGCGCCTTCATAGATCATGGCGATGCGGGCATCGCGTACGAACTGGCTCATGCCGTGCTCTTCGATATAGCCGTGGCCGCCGAACACCTGCTGCGCCATCACGGCGTGATCGAAACCCTTGTCGGTGAGCACGCCCTTGACGACCGGCGTCATCAGGCCGGTGTAGTCGTCGGCCGCCTCGCGGTCCCTGTCGTCGCCAGAGCGATGCGCGACGTCCGACTTGATCGCCGTCCACAACGCCAGCGCACGGCCGGCCTCGTTGAAGGCCCTCATGGTCATCAGCGAGCGACGGATGTCGGGATGGACGATGATCGGGTCAGCCTTCTTGTCCGGCGCCTTGGCGCCCGAGAGCGAGCGGCCCTGGAGCCGGTGCTTGGCGTAGGAAACGGCATTCTGATAGGCGATCTCGGAGACCGAAAGCCCCTGCAGGCCGACGCCGAGGCGGGCCTCGTTCATCATCGTGAACATGGCCTTCAGGCCGCCGTTCAATTCGCCGAGCAGCATGCCCTCGGCCTCGTCATAGTTCATGACGCAGGTCGAGTTGCCGTGAATGCCCATCTTCTCCTCGATCGAGCCGCAGGAGAGTGTGTTGCGCTGGCCGGGATTGCCCGCGGCATCGAGCTTGAACTTCGGCACGATGAACAGCGAGATGCCCTTGACGCCTTCCGGCGCGCCCTCGGCGCGGGCCAGCACCAGATGGACGATGTTGTCCGACATGTCGTGCTCGCCGGCCGAGATGAAGATCTTCTGGCCGGAAATCTTGTAAGTGCCGTCGCCGTTGGGGACGGCCTTGGTGCGCAGCAGGCCGAGGTCGGTGCCGCAATGCGGCTCGGTCAGGTTCATGGTGCCGGTCCAGATGCCCTCGATCAGCCTCGGCAGCCAGGTTGCCTTCTGCTCGTCCGTACCGTGGGTGACAATGGCCGCGATCGCGCCCTGCGTCAGGCCGGGATACATCATCAGCGCCATGTTGGCGGAGATCATGTATTCGGAGACGGCGGTGTGGACGGCGTAAGGCAGGCCCTGGCCACCGAACTCGGCAGGCGCGGCAAGCCCCATCCAGCCGCCTTCGCGATACTGGTCGTAAGCGTCCTTGAAGCCCTTGGGCGTCGTCACCGAGCCATCGTCATGGCGCACGCAGCCTTCCATGTCGCCGACACGGTTCAGCGGATGCATGACGTTCTCGGCAAGCTTGGCGCCCTCGGCAAGGATCGCCTCGACCACATCGGGCGTCGCGTCGGAGAAACCCGGAAGATTGGAATAGCGCTGATAGCCCAGCACGTCGTTGAGCACGAACAGCGTGTCCTGGATCGGCGCCCTGTAGATCGTCATGCCTTCCTCCACCCTTATAGTCCCGGCCGGCAAGTTGCCTTGTCCTCGTCCTGGACAGGAGGCCGGGCCAATGTCGATGCCCGGATAGCAAATATTGACGTTTGCGTAAACGTCAACTTCGTCGCAGCCAAAAAATTTTGTGAGCGGTCAGGCATTGTGGCGACAAAAAAGCCGCGCGGCTATAGCCGCGCGGCTCTCCGTTTCCGGGATCGTCGCTGTTGAACGCGAGCGTTCAGCCGGCGGCGCTGGCCTGCGGCGCCGCAGTGCGTTCGACGAGCATCTGGCGCACCGCCGTCATCGACGTGCTCAACTCGTTGATGGCGTCGTCGATCAGCGCGCGCTGCTTCTGCAGGCGGGCGAGCTGCTTCTCCGACTTGTCGAGCGCCAGCCGCAACTGCTTGGTGTTGGTGCCGGTCGGATCGTAGAGATCCATCATCTGCTTGACGTCGCGCAGCGAGAACCCGACCTTGCGGCCGAGCAGGATCAGCTTCAGCCGAGCCTTGTCGCGGCGCGTATAGAGACGGGTCGAGCCGTCGCGATGCGGGTTGAGAAGGCCCTTGTCTTCATAGAAACGCAGCGTGCGCAGGGTCACGCCGTATTTCTTGGCCATCTCGCCGATGCGGACGAATTCCTCGCCTGCTTCAGCTGGAATGTCATTGGTATTAGCCGCGGCTTCGCCGGGCGAAACAAGTTTCATGGTCACTGGCTTTCCCCTGGCGGCGTCGCGGTCGCGGACCAAGCGTCGCCTGAATGGAAGCGGGGGCGTGCTTCCAATCGTGGTTGCAACAAGTCAATCGCAAGAGGCACGGCTTCGCACCTTTTACGTTTACGTCAATTCTATACCGACAGCCGCGAGGTGACGCAAGGGCGTTGTCAAAACGGACCTTTATGCCGCACCCGGCAGGCGGCCCATGATTTATGCGCGGCTCTTAAGCTTGGTTAACGCCTTGTTTACCACGTTGGGCGAAATGTGCGCATGTCGGTCACCCGTGTTTATCCTGTAGCGAATTTTTCACGGTTTTTCGAAGCGCGGGTGAAAACCCGGGAAGCTCGTCTTCCTCCGCAGCAAAACCGCTCGGCTCGCTTCGTTCCCGGCAGGCTACTGGGAAGCCGGTCTTTGGCCGGCCATTCTGAACACGGGCGCATCGATGAACAGCAAGCGGTCCTATCTCGATACACTCAACGCCGGCAGGCAACGCCGGTCGCACGCCTCGCTCGAAGAACTGAACCGCTCGCTCGAAACGCTGGAGCAGCGGCTGGACCGCACGCGCGCCGACATGCCCGATCGCCCCGACTTGCGGCGGCCGCCCGTCGAGCCGCGTTATCCCAGCGCCCAGCCTTATGGCCAGCCGCGCTGGTACGAAGATCCCTATTCCGCGCAAAGGCCTCTGGACCGGGCGCCGCAAAGTCCGGCGCCGCAGACCCCTGGCTCACAGGCTCCAGGCCCGCAGAATCCGCGGCCGCAATATCGCGCTCCGCAAAATCCGGCGCCCGCCGCACCTGCCTTCGGCCAGAGCTATCAGGCGATCGCGCGCGACATCGATCAGGTGCGCGGCCAGGAAGACAGCGTCGCCATGGTCGGCAAGATCGCCGTCGAGCTGCGCGGGCTGCGCGAGGAACTGCGCCACCAGATGACCGTCGGCCTGCAGCGCGAATTCGAAGCGTTTCGCCAGGACATCGACCGTGCCATGCAGGCCAACAGCCAGCGCGGCGCCAACGGCCTGCCGGACAAGAGCAGCGCCGAGCTCGGCCTCGAATTCGAACGGCTTTCGGGCGCCATCCAGACGCTCGCCGAAAAGAGCGACGACCGCAGCGTCAACCTGCTGCGGCTGGAACTGGAGCAGGTGAAGGGCGCGCTCGACACGCTGGCCCGCGAGGAAAGCGTTCAGAAGGTGGACCGCCGCTGGGACGATTTCGATCGCCGCTGGAGCGCCTTCGAGGACCGCGTCGACGCCGATCAGCGCAAACGCGCCGAAGGTCCGGGCCTTTCGGTGCTGACCGACCGGCTCGAGCAGATCAGCAGCGCCGTCAACAGCCTGCCGGAATCGCTTTCGCTACGCTCGCTGGAGGAAAAGGTGCGCACGCTTGCCGGCGCGGTCGACCGTTTCGCCGGCCAGCAGACCGTGCGCGGCGGCGAAACGCTCGCCATGATCGACGAGCGGCTGGATGAGATTTCGCGCGCCATCGTCGCCTCGACCGTGGCCGCGCAGGCCAACGCCTTCGATCCTGAAACCTTCGGCCGGATCGAGAAGCGCATGGCCTCCCTGGCGGTGCAGATCGAAGAGGTCGCGCAGTCGCGGCCGGGAGCGGAGGTCCTCGACCGCCTCAGCCTTCTCTCCAGCCGCGTGGACCAGCTGGCCGGCCGCGCCGACCTGCCCGAGCAGGCCATGGAGCGGCTGGGCAAGCAAATCGCGCTGATCACCGACAAGATGGACAGCGCGCCGGCCATGCCCGACGCCGATCATATCTTCCAGGGCCTGGAGCAGCGCTTCGACGCTCTGTCCATGCTGCTTGAG
Organism: Mesorhizobium sp. Arg314; assembly: GCF_053714275.1. Classification (NCBI taxonomy): domain Bacteria; kingdom Pseudomonadati; phylum Pseudomonadota; class Alphaproteobacteria; order Hyphomicrobiales; family Phyllobacteriaceae; genus Mesorhizobium; species Mesorhizobium sp. Arg314. The sequence goes on from NZ_JBSKBP010000001.1 coordinate 302,757, forward strand.
CGTCGCCAGGGCGATGCGATGGAACAAGGCAATCTCCTGTTCCGTGATCTCGAGCGTCGGCTGGACGAGGTCGCCGACAGGCTCGACCAGCGCATGCGCCAGGACGACAGCGCCGGCATCATGGAAGCGATCGACGCCCGCTTTACCGCGCTTGCCCAGCGCATCGAGACACGCGCGCCGGATCCCGCCAGCGACATGGCGATCCGCGGACTGGAAAGCCGGCTCGAGGATATTTCCAGCCGGCTGGAATCGTCGGCGCAGCAGGTCGCGGGCATCGATCCGGCCCTGATCCGCAGCCTGGAAGCCCAGGTCGCCGGTCTGTCGGCGCATCTTTCCAAGCCCGGCACGCCGCTGCCCGAATTCGAAGACATCGGCCCGCGTCTCAACGAGATCGAGAAGTCGCTGGCCGGCACACGCGATTCCATCCTGAGCGTGGCGCGCGAGGCGGCCGAGGGCGCCGTCAAATCGCTCGCCGAGTCGACTTCCAGCACCGCCCAGACCAATGCGATCGCCGTTGCCGGCCTTGCCCAGGACTTGAAGACGCTCGAAGCGCTGACCCGCCGCTCGGACGAGCGCAACTCGCGGACATTCGAGGCGATCCACGACACGCTGCTGAAGATCGTCGATCGGCTCGGCTCGCTGGAAACGGATGAAACCAGCGAAGCGGTGAGCGAACTGGTCGATCCGCAACCGGCCGGCAAGCGCGGCGGCCGCGGCGGCAAGATCGCGGTGCAGGACGCGCCTTCGATGGATATCGACCAGCCACTGCCTCTTACGGGAGACATGGCCAGTCTTGAAGGCCGCGCCGCGGCGATCATGCGCGAAGAGCCAGATGCGCCGCGCACGCCTGCGCAGGCTGCGGCAGCAGCGGCCATGGCTGCGCTCGGACCGGATGTGGTCGGCGACAAGAGCGAGACGGCCGGCCGCAAGAGATCGATGTTCGGCGGCCTGGCGCGCGCCTTCAAGGGCAAGAGGGATGCGGATACGCAGCCGCTTGCCGGCTCGGCACCGGTCGGCGACGTGCCAAGCGTCGACATTGACGAACCACTCGACCCCAAGGCCGCCAACCGGCCATTGGAACCCGGTTCCGGCGCGCCGGACCTCAACGCCATCATGAAGCGCGTGCGCGACGAACGCGGCGGCCAGCCGGTCAGGCGCAACGAGAGCGATGCCGCGAAGTCCGATTTCATCGCCGCGGCCCGCCGCGCGGCCCAGGCGGCCGCCGCGGAAGCCGACACGCTGAAGCGGCAATCGACCATGACCGGCCCGGTGAAGGCGCTGAGGATCGGCGACCTGCTCAAGGCGCGGCGCAAGCCGATCCTGATGGCGGCGGCCGCGATCATGATGGCGCTGGCCGGCCTGCAACTGGGCAAGGCCTTCTTCTCCGATCCCGTCGCAGTGGCCAACAACCAGCCCGCCCCGATCGTCTCCGCGCAGACGGTCGATACGGCTTCGCTAAATGCTACCGCCGCGCCGAAGGCCGACACGCCGAAAGTCGACACGGGGACCGCACAGGCCGAAAGCGCCCCGGCCCGCCCCGTCAGGCAGGCCGAGCCCGTCCAGGACACGGCACCGGCCGCTTCTATCCCCTCAAGTCCTGAAAATGCCGCCGCCATGCCCGCCGAGCCGGCACCGGCGCCTTTGGCGCTTGCGATGCCTGCCGAACCTGCGCCGATGGCTTCGGCGACGCCGGCCGAACCTGCCGCCGCGGCCGCCACCGCGACGGACACGGATGGCGACACGCGGCCGATGGCCAAGGAACCGGCGACGACCAGTCCGGCGGCCGACGGCGCAGTAGCCGGCGTACCGGCGGCCACCACCGCCGACACGACAGGCGCCGTGCCGCCGGCCGGGAGCCAGCCGGCCGCGGCCAAATTCGACATTCCTTCAGAAATCGGCCCGGTGGCGCTGCGCGACGCAGCCGCCGGCGGCGACGCCAAGGCGCTGTTCGAGATCGGCTCGCGCTACGCGGAAACGCGCGGCGTGAAGGAAGACATGAAGGCAGCCGCCAAATGGTATGAGCAGTCGGCTGAGCTGGGCTTCGCGCCGGCCGAATACCGCATCGGCAATTTCTACGAAAAAGGCATCGGCGTCGCGCGCGACATCAAGAAGGCCAAGACCTACTACCAGCTCGCCGCCGAACAGGGCAACGCCAGCGCGATGCACAATCTGGCCGTGCTGTTCGCCATGGCCGCGGACGGGGTGACCGACAATGAATCGGCGACGCACTGGTTCCAGGAAGCCGCGGATCTCGGCGTCAAGGACAGCCAGTTCAACCTCGGCATCCTGGCCGCCAAGGGCGTCGGCATGAAGCAGAACCTGGAAGAATCCTACAAATGGTTCGCGCTGGTCGCCAAGACCGGCGACAAGGACGCCGCCGCCAAGCGCGACGAGATCGCCAATGCGCTGCGGCCCGAGCAGCTCGAGCGGGCGCGTGCCGCCACGGAGCTGTGGAAGGCCAAGCCGCTCAACCCGGCCGCCAACTCGGCCGACGTTCCGGAGTCCTGGCAGGACTCGACGCCACAGACCACCGCCGGCATCGACATGAAGAAGGCGGTGAAGAACATCCAGCTGATCCTCAGCAAGAACGGCTACGATGCCGGCGGCGCCGACGGCGTGATGGGCGGCAAAACCAAGAACGCCATCATGGCCTTCCAGACCGACAATCAGATGAAGCCTACCGGGGAGATCGACGCACCGCTCGTCAAGGCGCTGCTGGCGCACAAATAACGGCAGACGCGTCGCATACGCGACGCCTTGCCACACATTTGCCTGTTAACTGATTGAGATGGTTTTTGTTTCGACGCGGCGGCAGGGTTTGGCCCTGCCGCCGCGTCGGTGCAAGAAAAAATTGGCTTTTCGTGCTTTATTGTCCGGGGACGGCACTATGCGCCGACAGACAAACTGATCGAGACAGACGGGTGGGCATCTATCTCCCGATCGCGGAAATTTCCGTCAACGTCTTCGTGCTGCTGGCAATGGGCGCGGCGGTGGGCTTCCTGTCGGGCATGTTCGGGGTCGGCGGCGGCTTCCTGATCACGCCGCTTTTGATCTTCTACAACATCCCGCCGGCGATCGCGGTCGCCACCGGCGCCAACCAGGTCATCGCCTCCTCTTTCTCCGGCGCGCTCTCGCACTTCAAGCGCGGCACGCTCGACTTCAAGCTGGGTGGCGTGCTGCTGGCCGGCGGCATCGTCGGCTCGACGGCCGGCATCTTCGTCTTTGCGCTCTTGCGCCGCCTTGGCCAATTGGACCTGTTCATCTCGCTGCTCTACGTCGTGCTGCTCGGCACCGTCGGCGGGCTGATGCTGGTCGAAAGCGTCAATGCGCTGCGCGCCAGCCGCAGCGGCGCGGCGCCCGTGCTGAAGAAATCCGGACAGCACAACTGGATCCACCGGCTGCCGTTCAAGATGCGCTTCCGCGCCTCGAAGCTGTTCGTCAGCGTCATCCCGGTGCTTGGGCTCGGAGCCGGGATCGGCTTCCTGTCGTCGATCATGGGTGTCGGCGGCGGCTTCATCATGGTGCCGGCGCTGATCTACCTGCTCAAGGTGCCGACCAATGTCGTTATCGGCACTTCGCTGTTCCAGATCATCTTCACCTCGGCCTACACGACGCTGGTGCACGCCACGACCAACCAGACGGTCGACGTGATCCTGGCCTTCCTGCTGATGGCCGGCGGCGTCGCCGGCGCGCAATATGGCGCCAAGGCCGGCCAGAGGCTGCGCGGCGAACAGTTGCGCGCGCTCTTGGCGATGCTGGTGCTGGCCGTTGCCATCCGCCTTGCCGTCGATCTCTTCGTGACGCCGCCCAATCTCTATTCGCTTACCGCCGCGGGCCTCAACTGATGGCGGGATTGAGAGCATTTGCAGCCGCCGTCTCGTTGTCGATGCTCTTTGCCCTTTCCCCGGCGACCGCGCAGACGCCGCCCGCCGAAAGCATCCAGATCGGCCTGTCGACCGACGCCATTTCGATCACGGCGGGTTTCTCCGGCGCCGACCTGACGATCTTCGGGTCGTTGGAAAATCCCGACCCGCTGGTCGCGCGCCAGGGGCGCTACGACGTGATCGTGGTGCTCGAAGGGCCGCCACGGCCTGTCGTGGTCCGGCGCAAGGACCGGGTGCTCGGCGTCTGGATCAACCTGGAGTCGGAGACGTTCGAGAATGTGCCGGTCTCTTATTCCGTCGCAACCACGCGGCCGCTGCAGGACATCACTGAGCCTGCCAAATACAAGCAGCTCTCGCTCGGCGCGCAGAACCTCTACATGAAGCCCGCCGACGAGACCGACAGCCCGGCCACCATCGAGGAATTCACCGCGGCGCTTCGCGACCGCAAGGCGGCGACGGGCCTCTACAGCGAGAATGTCGGCGGGGTGCAGTTCCTGTCGCAGAACCTGTTTCGCGCCACTGTGCGCCTGGCGCCCAATGTTCCAGTCGGCACGCACAAGGCGCGCGCGTTCCTGTTCAAGAGCGGCCTGTTCATCAAGGAGAGCTCGGCCCAGCTCGAAATCCGCAAGTCCGGTTTCGAGCAGTCGGTCTTCCGCGTCGCGCATGACTATTCCTTCCTCTATGGCGTTTTCGCCATATCGCTCGCCATGCTGACCGGCTGGCTGGGCCGGCTCATCTTCCGCAAAGATTGACGTTTCCCGGGAAAAATGGGGCGACCCATTTTTCCGTGAAAAGGGGTTTCCCTTCAAGCGATCATGCGATAAACCGCCGCCTCCCAGCCCAAGGTAAGCACGCACGATCAATTCGGCAGAGCGGTCCGGCCATCCGGATGACGGCGCGCTTCGCGTCATTGGCAATCCTGCCACAAGGCAAACGACAGGAGGCTGCGATGCAATCGGCATTCGGCGGCATCGATTTCGGCACGTCCAATTCCACGGTGGGCGTGATCCGCAACGGCCGGGCGCGACTGGTGGCGCTGGAAGGCGAGCAGCCCACCTTGCCAAGCGCCGTGTTCTTCAACTTCGAGGACGGCTTCACCTATTTCGGCCGCCGCGCGATCAGCGACTACACCGATAGCATCGAAGGCCGTCTGATGCGCTCGCTGAAGAGCGTTCTCGGCAGCTCGCTTGCCGACGAGAAGACGCGCATCAAGGCGCGCCAGATCGGCTTCATCGACATCATCGGCCTGTTCATCGACCATCTCAAGAAGAGGCTGGAAGAAGACGCAGGCGGTCCGGTCGAAAGCGTCGTGCTTGGCCGGCCCGTGCAGTTCGTTGACGACGACACGGCTGCCGATGCGAAGGCACAAGGCGAGCTTGAAAAGGCCGCCCATGCGCAAGGCTTCAAACATATCGCCTTCCAGTTCGAGCCAATCGCGGCGGCGCTCGACTACGAGCAGAAGGTCGCCCGTGAGGAGCTGGCGCTGATCGTCGACATGGGTGGCGGCACCTCCGACTTTTCGATCGTGCGGGTCTCGCCGGAGCGCGCCCGCTCGACCGATCGCAAGGCCGATATCCTTGCCAATCGCGGCATCCATATCGGCGGCACCGACTTCGACCGGCTGCTCAGCATCGGCCATGTCATGCCCGAGCTCGGCTATCTGACGCGGACCAAGGACCACAAGCGCAACCTGCCGGCGGCCTATTTCATCGACCTCGCGACCTGGCAGCGCATCAACCTCGTCTACACCGCCAAGGCGATGAACGACCTGCGACAGATCCGCTACGAAGCCGAGCGGGCCGACCTCGTCGACCGCTTCGTCCATGTCGTCGAGCATCGCTACGGCCATGCGCTGGCAGGACTGGTCGAAAGGGCGAAGATCGCGCTGACCGACCAGCCTTCGGCCGAAGTGAAGGTGTCGCTGCCGGGCGCGCGCTTCGCGGCCGAGATCACGCGTGCCGGCCTTGAGGAGACGATCCGCGGCGACATCGAACGCGTGGCCGCTACAGTCCAACAGACGATTGCCGACGCCGGCGTTGCCGCCTCGGCCATCACCGCCGTGTTCCTCACCGGCGGTTCAACCGCCATCCCACTGGCGAAGCGGCAGATCCTTTCGCTGGTGCCGCAGGCCTCCGTCATCGAAGGCGACATGTTCGGCTCGGTCGGCCTCGGCCTGGCGCTCGACGCGCAGCGCAAATACGCGTGAGCGTTTCTGATGCAAGGTAGCCGCGGGGGTTGTCCATCAGGTAGCGATGGCATGCCCGGAGGTTGGACGAAACGCCCGTGACGTCGTCATCCACGGGCGGAGCAGGGAGCGAAGCGACGCGGCGCAGACCCGAGGATCCATGCCGTGACTTCAGAGCGCTGCTAGGGTGCAGAATTCTGCTCCGTTGAGCTCCTCGGCCAAGGTAACGGCATGGATCCTCGGGTCTGCGCTCCGCTTCGCGTCGCTCCGCCCGTGGATGACGAAGTTCGCAATCTTCGGCCAATCGCGAACGTTCGCGATGGATCTGCAATCCAACGACGCAATCCGGCCGCGCCCTGAGATCAGCCGAGCTTCCCGCTAAGATGCGCCTTCAGCGCCATCTGGGCGAGGCTCGCCTGGCGGTCGCGGTGCGTGATCATGGCGAAGTCGCGCTTCAGCAATTCGACCGGCACGGCCCTGAGGCTGCCCTCCGCCAGCGAGCGCGCGACAACGAGTTCCGAGATGATCGTAGCCCCCGCGCCGGCCTCAACCGCCTGACGCACTGCCTCGTTGCTGGGCAGAACGAGGAAAATCTGCAGCTCCGCCGGCGGGACGCCCTGACTGTGCGCGAAATCCTCCAGCGCCTCGCGCGTGCCCGATCCGCCTTCCCTGATGATCCAGCGCAATGCCCTGATGTCGAGGTTTCCCGCTCGCGTCATCGGAATCTCAGGATGCGAACGGGCCACCACCAGCATCGGATGGTCCTCATCGACCGTGGCGCGGCGCAGGATGTCGGACTCGGTGCGGCCCTCGACCAGCCCGAAATCGGCGCGGCCGTCCAGCACATTGGTCTCGACCTGCCTCGTGTTGCCGATCGTCACGCTCAGCTTCACTGCAGGATAGGCCTCATGGAAGGACGCCAGGCGACGCGGCAGCCAGTAGCTGGCGATGGTCTGGCTGGCCGCGATCGACAGGCTGCCGGCGACGGTCTGCGAGACATCCTCCAGCACGCCGCGGGCAGCCGCGGCGCGATCCAGGACCGCCTTCGCCTCCGGCAGGAAGCGGTGGCCTGTCTGGGCCAATTCGATGTTGCGGCCGACCCGGTTGAACAGGCGCACGCCGTGCTGGCTTTCGAGCGCGCGGATGGCGGCCGATGCCGCCGACTGCGAGATGCCGAGCCGCTCGGCGGCCTTGGTCATGTGGCCGTGCTCGGCGACGGCGACGAATATGCGCAACTGGTCGAGGGTCATGGGCTAACTAAGAAGCAAAATCGATCGGAATTACAAGAGCTGCTTGTTAGACGGATCAATTGCTTTGTTCTAAGTTTTTGCCGGAAGATGGAAAAAATTGGCCGTCTTACGCCAAGAGTTGGAAATGGCAGGGCGCTTCAAATCCCTATTCGCGCATTGGAGCCGCCGGCTGAAGCGGCAGCTCGCCGGCGAGCGCTATCATCCCGAGCTCCACTACATGCGCGGCCCGGGACCTAAGACAAAGGCCAAGATGGCGAACGGCAAGAGCGTTCGCGAATCATGAGCAAAGCCGCGCCGCGCGGCGCCAATTCCGCCCCCTCGCAGCGGCCTCTGGCCGACAGCCGAGCGCCGAATGAAGGCGACGGCGTCGAGACCTCGCCAAACGTCTCCGACCGCATCGCCAAGACCACCTGCTACATGTGCGCATGCCGCTGCGGCATCGATGTCCATATCAAAGACGGCAAGGTCCGCTACATCAACGGCAACAAGGACCATCCGGTGAACCGCGGCGTGATCTGCGGCAAGGGCAGTTCAGGCATCATGCAGCATTACAGCCCGGCCCGGCTGAGGAAGCCGTTGCTGCGCAGCGGACCGCGCGGCTCGGGCGAATTCCGCGAGATCGAGTGGGACGAAGCGCTGACCATCGCCGCCGAAAGGCTGTCGGCGATCCGCCGCACCGACCCGAGGAAACTCGCCTTCTTCACCGGACGCGACCAGTCGCAATCGCTGACCGGCTGGTGGGCGTCGAAGTTCGGTACACCCAATTTCGCCGCGCATGGCGGCTTCTGCTCGGTCAACATGGCGGCGGGCGGGCTCTACACGATCGGCGGCTCGTTCTGGGAGTTCGGCGAGCCCGACTGGGACAACACCAGATACTTCATGCTGTTCGGCGTTGCCGAGGACCATGATTCCAACCCGATCAAGATCGGCCTCGGCAAGCTCAAGGCGCGTGGCGCCAAGGTGGTTTCGATCAACCCCTGCCGCACCGGCTACAATGCGATCGCCGACGACTGGATCGGCATCCGCCCCGGCACCGACGGCCTGTTCGTGCTGGCGCTCGTCCATGAATTGCTCAAGGCCGGCCGCGTCGATCTCGACTATTTGCTGCGCTACACCAACGCGCCGGTGCTGGTCGTGCAGGAGCCGGGGGCCGCCGATGACGGGCTGTTCGTTCGCGACGCCGACGGCAATCCGCTTGCCTGGGACAGGGTGGCGAAGCGGCCGGTCAATGCAGCCGACCCTGAAGCAAAGCCGGCGCTGACCGGCAGCTATGACGTCGGCGGACAGCGCTGCGTGCCGGTGTTTCAGCTCATGGCCGAGCGCTATCTCGGCGAGACCTACTCGCCGGACGCCGTGGCGGAGCGCTGCGGTGTTGCCGCCGAGACGATCAGGCGCATTGCGGCCGAACTGGCGCATGTCGCGTTCGAACAGACCATCGAACTGCCGGTCGCCTGGACCGACTGGGCGGGCCGCCGGCACGAGACGATCAAGGGCCGGCCTGTCTCGATGCATGCCATGCGCGGCATCTCGGCCCATTCCAACGGCTTTCATACCTGCCGCGCCATCCATCTCTTACAAGTGCTGCTGGGCACGGTGGACGTTCCAGGCGGCTTCCGCTTCAAGCCGCCCTATCCCCGTTGCGCGCCCCCTGGTCCCAAGCCATGCGGCAAAAACGTTCGGCCGATGACGCCGCTCGACGGCATGCCGCTCGGCTTCGTCTGCGGCCCGGACGATCTTCTGGTCGACGAGGCCGGCCGGCCTACCCGGATAGACAAGGCCTATTCATGGGAGGCGCCTTTGGCCGCGCACGGGCTGATGCATAGCGTCATCCGCAACGCCTGGGCCGGCGATCCTTATCCGATCGACACGCTGATGATGTACATGTCGAACATGGCCTGGAACTCGTCGATGAACACCGTCGAGACGATTCGGATGCTGACCGACAAGGACGAGGCGGGCGCCCACAAGATCCCCTTCATCATCTATTCCGACGCCTATTATTCCGAGACGGTGGCTTTCGCCGATCTGGTGCTGCCCGACACCACCTATCTCGAGCGGCATGACTGCATCAGCCTGCTGGACCGGCCGATCAGCCATGCCGACGGTCCGGGCGACGCCATCCGCCATCCGGTGGTGCAGCCGGACCGCGATGTGCGGCCGTTCCAGTCGGTGCTGATCGAGCTCGGCGCGCGGCTCGGCCTGCCCGGCTTCGTCGACGAGGACGGCTCGGCGAGATATCGCGACTATGCCGATTACATCGTCAACCATCAGCGCACGCCCGGCATCGGTCCGCTCGCCGGCTGGCGCGGCAAGAATGGCGACGCGATCGGCAAGGGCGACGTCAACCCCAACCAGTTGCAGCGCTACATCGACAATGGCGGCTTCTGGCACCACGATTTTTCCGACGACCAGCGCTATTACAAGATGGGCAACCGCTCCTATCTCGATTTCGCGGTCGAGATGGGCTTTATCCCGAAGGCCGAGCCTATCGTCTTTCAACTCTACTGCGAGCCCATGCAGCGCTTCAGGCTCGCCGCGCGTGGCCAAGGCAAGGTCCAGCCGCCGGAAGCTGAGCGCGGCCGCATCGAAGCCTATATGGACCCGCTGCCGTTCTGGTATGCGCCCTTCGAGGAGGAGACCGTCGATCTTGAAAAATATCCGCTGCATGCGCTGACGCAGCGGCCGATGCACATGTACCATTCCTGGGGCTCGCAAAATGCGTGGCTGAGGCAGATCACCAGCCAGAACCGGCTCTTCGTCCATCACCAGACGGCCGCCGGGCTTGGCCTAGACGATGACGACTGGGTGTGGATCGAGAGCATCAATGGCCGGGTGAAGGGCCAGATCAAGCTGATCGACGGCGTGAACCCGGATACGGTCTGGACCTGGAACGCTATCGGCAAGCGGCGCGGCAGCTGGGGGCTGAAGGACGATGCGGCGGAGTCCAACCGCGGCTTCCTGCTCAACCACATCATCGGCGACCAGACGTCGGCCGATGCCAACGGCAAGCGCTATTCGAATTCGGATCCCGTCACGGGACAGGCGGCATGGTTCGACGTGCGCGTGCGCATCGTCAAATGCGCGCCGCAGGAAGCCGGCTTCACCGAGCCGCAATTCGAGCGCTTCCGTCAGCCGCCACATATGGAAGCGTCACCGGACGTTCTTCGCTTCGGCGCCGCGTTTCGCATGAAGAGGGAAGCCGCCGAATGACCTGCCTTCCCGCCCAAACCGAGAAAAAGCTCGGCCTCGTCATCGACCTCGACACCTGCGTCGGGTGCCAGGCCTGCGTAACCGCCTGCAAGGAGTGGAACACGGGCGGACACATGGCGCCGCTGACCGACATCGACCCGTATGGCGGACATGTCGACGGCGTCTGGTTCAATCGGGTGCACAGCTATGAGCACACGACGGAATTCGGCGGCCGCACGGTGAACTTCCCGCGCTCCTGCCTGCATTGCGAGACGCCTGCCTGCGTCACCGTCTGCCCGACCGGCGCCTCCTACAAACGCGCCGCGGACGGCATTGTGCTGGTCGACGAGGATAAATGCATCGGCTGCAAATTGTGCAGCTGGGCTTGTCCCTATGGCGCGCGCGAGTTCGACACCGATGTCGGCGTGATGAAGAAATGCACGCTCTGCGTCGACCGCATCTACAACGACAATCTGGCCGCGGAGGATCGCGTGCCGGCTTGCGTCGCCGCCTGCCCGACCAGCGCCCGGCATTTCGGCGACCTCGGCGATCCGGCCTCGGCCATCTCACAGCTTGTCGAGGAGCGTGGCGGCGTCGCGCTGATGCCGGAGCTTGGCTACAAGCCGACCAACAGATACCTGCCACCGCGTGCCCGCAGCGAGCGCGCGGCGAAGGTGGACGCGCCAGCGCTGGAGCCGATCCGGGCCGAGGGCGGTTTCCTCGGCTGGATCGACCGCATGTTTTCGAACTAGCGATCATGCATCCCGCTTTCTCGGTCGTCTTCTTCACCACCGCTACCGGGGCCGGCTACGGCCTGCTGGCGCTGCTCGGCCTGCTTGGCGGGCTTGGATCGATCCCCGCCGATTTCTGGCTTGGCCTTGTCGGCATGGCGCTCGCGCTCGGCCTGATCGCGGCCGGGCTCTTGTCCTCCACCGGCCATCTCGGCCGGCCCGAGCGCGCTTGGCGCGCCTTCTCGCAATGGCGCAGTTCGTGGCTGTCGCGCGAAGGCGTGGCTTCGGTGGCGACCTTCATTCCGGCCGGGCTGTTCGGCATCGGCTGGGTGTTTCTCGGCAAGAGCGGCGGCTGGGTGGCGGTCGCCGGCCTGCTGACGGCGACAGGCGCGGCTATAACCGTCTGCACGACCGGGATGATCTATGCGTCGCTCAAGCCGATCGCGCAGTGGCATAGCCGCTATACTTTGCCGGCTTATCTTATCTTCGCGGCGATGACGGGCGGTGTGCTGTTGAATGTCCTTCTCCAGGGTTTCGCGATGGGTTCGGCGGCGGTGCTGATCGGCGCGATACTTGCCACGCTCGCCGGCTGGGGCTGGAAGCTTGCGACCTGGCGGCACAACGACCGGCTGGAAATCGCGACCACTGCCAACACGGCGACAGGCCTCGCCGGCGGCACGGTGCGGTCGATCGAATGGCCGCATACGGAAGAGAACTATCTGCTCAAGGAGATGGGATTCCGCATCGCGCGCAAGCACAGCGCAAAGCTGCGGCTGATCGCGCAGGCTCTGGCTTTCGTAACGCCCGCTGTCCTGTTGGCCATAGTGTTCTTCCTGCCATGGCCTTTGGGCGCGATCGCATCCGTGCTTGCAGCCGTCGCGCAACTGGCCGGCATGCTGGTCGAGCGCTGGCTGTTCTTCGCCGAAGCCAAGCACACGGTCACGCTCTATTACGGCAGGCAGTAGGTCTCAGCCCGGCCGCAGCATCGAGCCTGAAATGGCGAAGATGCGCTCGGCGCCGAGCACATAGGCCACAAGCGTTTCCAGGCGGAACAGGCCGGCATAGGCACGGTCGAGCACGTTGAGCGAGCCGGTATAGGCGCCGAAGGCCGGCATGATCATGCGGCCGCCATCGCCGGCGAAGCAGCGCCGCCTGACCGAGCGGCCACGCTGGACGATGCGCGCGCAAGGGTGGAGATGACCGGCGATCTCACCTTCGACACGCAATTTCGACGGCTCGTGCCGGAAGAGCAGCGAGCCGATGGCGAGTTCCTTGACCGTCTCGCCGGGCAGGTCGGCTGGGGCATCCGGATCATGGTTGCCGGCGACCCAGAACCAGTCGCGTCCGGCCATCATGGCTTCCAAGCGCTCACGGAAGCTCTCATGCATGCGTTCGGCGCCGCCGCCGTCGTGGAAGGAATCGCCGAGGCTGACGACGATCCGCGGCTGGTAGTCGGCGATCACCGCCTGCAGCCGGAGCAACGTCGCGCCAGTGTCGTAAGGCGGGATCAGCGCACCGCGCCTGGCGAAGGACGAACCTTTTTCGAGATGCAGATCGGAAACCGTGAGCAAGCGAAGATCGGGGAAATAGAGCACGCCACGACGGTCGCAGACCGCGCGCTCGCCGGCGATGCCGACAAGGTCGGCCTCGGCGATCAGCGTTGCGCGCGACAGCGAAAAATTCATCCCCTCTCCGCCTTCTCTCAGTCCGCCATCTCCGGCCCCATGGCCTCTTCAACGAGGGTAGCGGCATCCATCAACAGGGCTTCATCAGCCTCGCCGTTCACCGGCATCTTGCCGATTTCGAGCATGATCGGCACCGCCAGCGGCGATATCTGTTCAAGATTCTTATGCATGATTCGACCACGGATGCGCGAGAGCATCTCGGCAAGTCTGCTGACATCGAGCAACCCGGTCGCGGCATCCGTACGGGTGGCCTGCAGCAGAATATGGTCGGGCTCGTGGCTGCGCAGCACGTCATAAATAAGGTCGGTCGAGACGGTCACCTGGCGACCGCTTTTCTCCTTGCCGGGGTGGCGCTTCTCGATCAGTCCGGAAATCAGCGCGCAATTGCGGAAGGTGCGCTTGAGCAGCCAGCTGTCGGCGAACCAGGCTTCGAGATCATCCCCAAGCATATCCTGATCAAAGAGCGCGGCCAGGGAAGGCTTCCTATTTTTGAACATCCAGGCCATGTCAGCCAGGGACCAAATAGCCAACGCGTAGTCGGTGGCGACGAAGCCTACCGGCTTCGCGCCGGCCCGATCCAGGCGGCGCGTGAGCAGCATGCCGAGCGTTTGATGCGCCAGCCTGCCTTCGAACGGATAGGCGACGAGATAAAAGCGGTTTCCGCGCGGAAACGTCTCTATCAACAGATCGTCCCGTTTCGGCAATACGGACTTGTCCGCCTGGAACCGCAGCCAATCCGCCACCTGCTCGGGCAGTTTCTTCCAGCGTTGCGGGTCATCGAGCATGGCCCGCACCTGCTCGGCGAGATAGGTCGAAAGCGGGAATTTACCGCCGCCGTAATAGGGCACTTTGGCGTCGCTGCCCGGTGCGTTCGAGACGAAGCACTCGTTTTCGCGGATACCTTCGAAGCGCAAGATCCTGCCGGCGAACATGAAAGTGTCGCCGTGGGTCAAAGTCTCCAGAAACGCTTCCTCGATCTTTCCCAGCACCCTGCCGCCGCGCGAGGCTGCCCCTCGGCTGCCAGCCTGGACATAGCGAACGTTCAGCGCCGGCACTTCTATGATGGTGCCGACATTGAGCCTGTATTGCTGGGCGACACCCGGATTTGAAACCCGCCAAAGGCCTTCCTTGTTCAAGCGGATGCGGGCATAGCGCTCGTAGTTCTTGAGCGCGTATCCGCCCGTGGCAACGAAATCGATGACCCTGTCGAAGGTTGGCCTATCCAAGCTGGTGTAAGGTGCAGCCGTCCTTACTTCATCGAACAGCGCGTCGGCATGGAACGGCGCGCCGCAGGCGCAGCCCAGCACGTGCTGTGCCAGCACATCGAGTCCGCCATTGACCAGCGGCGGCGTGTCCTGGGCGCCGAGATAGTTCGCGTCGAGCGCCGCCCGGCACTCCAGCACCTCGAAACGGTTCGCGGGAATGAGGATCGCCTTTGAAGGCTCGTCCATGCGATGGTTGGCACGACCGATACGCTGCGCCAGGCGACTGGCGCCCTTGGGGGCACCGACATGCACGACCAGATCGACATCGCCCCAGTCGATGCCGAGATCGAGCGTGGAAGTGGCGACAATGGCGCGCAGCGCGTTTTCGCCCATCGCCTTCTCGACGCGACGGCGCTGGGCGACGTCGAGCGAGCCGTGATGGAGCGCAATCGGCAAAGTGTCTTCATTGACGCGCCAAAGCTCCTGGAACAGCAGCTCGGCCTGGCTGCGGGTGTTGACGAAGAGCAGCGTGGTCTTGTGCCGCTTGATCTCACGGTAGATTTCCGGCGTGGCATAGCGCGCCGAATGGCCAGCCCAGGGCACGCGCTCCTCAGAGTCGAGGATGGAAATCTCAGGTTTCGCGCCGCCGGTGACGACGATCAGTTCGGACATCGCGCCGGGCGAAGCCTGGCTGACCAGCCAGCGCCGCAATTCGTCCGGCTCGGCTACCGTCGCCGAGAGACCTATGGTCTGCAATTCCGGAACGAACGCGCGCAGCCGCGCCAGCCCGAGCGCCAGCAGGTGCCCGCGCTTCGAGGTGACCAGCGAATGCAATTCATCGAGCACGACGTAGCGCAGATCCTCGAAGAAACGCTTTGCGTCGTTCGACGCGATCAGCAGCGCGAGTTGCTCGGGCGTGGTGAGCAGGATGTCGGGCGGCACCAATTTCTGCCGCTGGCGCTTGTGCGAAGGCGTGTCGCCGGTGCGCGTCTCGATGGTGACGGGCAGTCCGATCTCCTCGACCGGCTTGCCGAGATTTCGCTCGATGTCGACAGCCAGCGCCTTGAGCGGCGAGATGTAGAGCGTGTGGATGCCGCGGTGGGCTTGGCCCGGCTTTCGCTTTGGGCGGTTGGCCAGCTCGGTCAGCGACGGCATGAAGCCGGCCAGCGTCTTGCCGGCGCCGGTCGGCGCAATCAGCAGCACCGATTGGCCGGCTTGCGCCTTCGCAAGCAGCTCGAGCTGGTGGACGCGCGGGGACCAGCCCTTTTCGCCGAACCATTTGACGAATGGCTCAGGCAGCAGGACGGCGGCATTCCGTTCGGCGAGGCGCGGCTGCTCGGTCACGCGCAACAGGTAGCGCGACCGCAAGCAATCGCCAAGAAAAATCGGAACAAAAGGGGATCATTCTTCCCTTCTCCCCTTGTGGGAGAAGGTGGATCGGCGCGCAGCGCCGAGACGGATGAGGGGTGTTCCAGCTTGGCGCCACTTACCCCTCACCCGGATTGCCATCCGATTTGCGAAGGACAAATCGGGGCAATCCGACCTCTCCCACAGGAGGGGGAGAGGTGAAGACGCTACGGCCTCCTGAACCCAGTCGGACCGCCATAGAGATAGCCGATGCGGTCAACCGCCTCTTTCAGCCCCTCGCGCGAGACCAGCATGGTGTGGCCGTTGGCGTGGATCATGTCGCGGGCATCGGTCATGATCGCGACGTGGCCTTTCCAGAAGACGAGGTCACCGCGTTGAAGTCCTGAATAATCCGGACCCGGCTCGAACGGCGTGCCGATGCTCGCCGCCTGCATATCGGAATCGCGCAGCACTTGCCTGCCGGTCATGCGCATCGACAGTTGCACGAGGCCGGAACAGTCAATGCCGAAGCCGGAGACGCCGCCCCACAGATAGGGGGTGCCGAGGAAGTTTTCGGCGACCGTCACATAGTCGTCCGCCATGTCGTCGACCGGCCGCAGGTGTCTGGCGATGATCGCCTCCCCGGAGGGCAGCAAGGCATAATGCGTGCCGCGCGTTTCGGCCGAGCCGGTCACCGTGACGGTGGAGCCCATCGACAGTTGCCCACCTATCGGAAAGCGCAGATCCGGCCCGGGATAGAGGAAGGTGCGCGGCACCGAAACGATGTGCGTCGGCGCATGGTCGCGCTGACCAAGGAGATTGTCCGCCACATAGCCGACATAGCCGTCGCGCTCAGCCTGCACCCAGGCCCAGCCTTCGGCATCCTCGAAGACCAGCACGTCGTCGCCAAACAGCGCCTGTGTGTTCACGCCCGCATCGGGTCGCGGCGCCTTGCGCAGATCGGCGACCGATGCCGTGATCCGCGCCGGGCGGCCGATGACGAAGCGGTCGGCGGCGACCTCGCCTTTCAGCCTCGCATCGGCAAGGTCGGAGCGGAAGGCATGAAGGCGGGCATCCCTGGCGGTCAAATCGATAATCCAGTCGAATTTTTGTTGGAGCATGATCTTATCCGAAAACCGGTTCCCACTTTTCGGGATCATGCTCTAGATGGGCAGTTCGTGCGCCCTGGCGACGATACCATCGCCGAAGCGCTCGACAAAGAGCGCGCCTTCCACCGTTCGCCTGATCAGCACGTTGCGCTTGTCGAGTTCGTCGCGATGGCGCGAAACCAGCTTCAGCGCGCCCATCGTATCGAGGGCTCGGGTGATCACCGGCTTGGTGACATTGAGCTTGGCGGCCAGCCCGCGCACCGTATGGGGCGGCGGATCGAGATAGATGGTGAACAGGATCGCGGTCTGGCGCATGGTGAGATCCGGCGCGCCGTCGCGCACCTGGGCCAGCATCACCTGCTGCCACAGTCGCAAGGCCTGGCTCGGGCGCATCGAGATCGACATCGCCCAAGCATGCCGGCAAATTGTTTCGGTTCCGTTTCAGTGACGGCTTGCCCGCCTACTTGCTCCTTGGCCTCTACGCAAATCGCTGAGCGATGATCCGCTCCAGCGCGCGAATGCCTTGCGCCTCGCCGCCGGCCAGGCCGTAGGGGCGATCGGCCGGGTTCCAGGCGAAGATGTCGAAATGCGCCCAGCCGTGAGTCCTCTCGACGAAGCGCTTGAGGAAAAGCGCTGCGGTGATCGATCCGGCAAAACCGTCGGTGGTGACATTGTTGATGTCGGCAATCTTCGAAGAGAGCTTAGCATCGTAGGGACGCCACAGCGGCATGCGCCAGAGCGGATCCTCGACCGCAACGGACGCGGCGGCCAGATCGGCCGCCAGCGTCTCGTCGGCGGTGTAGAAAGGCGGCAAATCGGGTCCCAGCGCGACGCGGGCAGCACCGGTCAGCGTCGCCATGTCGATCAGCAAGGTGGGCTGCTCTTCATCGGCCAGCGCCAGCGCATCGGCCAGGATCAGCCTCCCTTCGGCGTCCGTGTTGCCGATCTCGACCGTGATGCCCTTGCGGCTGCGCAGCACGTCGCCGGGCCGGAAGGCATTGCCGGCGATCGAATTCTCGACGGCGGGAATCAGCACGCGCAACCGGACATTCAGTTTCGCCGCCATGATCAGGGAAGCGAGACCCAGCACATTGGCGGCGCCGCCCATGTCCTTCTTCATCAAAAGCATGCCCGACGACGGCTTGATGTCGAGGCCGCCGGTGTCGAAGCAGACGCCCTTGCCGACCAGCGTCACCTTCGGCGCTTCGGTCGGTCCCCAGGTCATGTCGATCAGCCGCGGCGCGCCGGTAGAGGCACGGCCGACGGCGTGGATCATCGGGAAATTTCGCGCCAGAAGATCATCGCCGTAGATCACGGAGATATCGGCGGCATGGGCGGCCGCCAGCTTCCTGGCGGCTTCTTCCAGCTCGAGCGGGCCGAGGTCGCTGGTCGGCGTGTTGACGAGGTCGCGTGCCAGGAACACGCCATCGGCGACGCGGCTGACATGCGCACGGTCGGCGCCGTCCGGAAGCGCAAAGCGCAACGCCTTGCCCGGTTTCTTGCCGTAGCGGGTGAAGACGTAGCCGCCGAGGACCAGCGCCAGCGCAGCCAGATCGGGCTCCCGCAAGTCCGAAGCAAAATGCCAATCGCCTTCAGGCAGCGCCCTTGCAAGCGCGCCGAGCGCAAGCGCGCTCTCGCCGTCGCCCGTGCCGAACAATGCGCCGCCAAGGCCTCCGCCCTCGCCCGGCAAGACCAGCGTGCGCCCGGCCTCACCGGAAAACCCGTTGGCCCTTGCCCAGGCGATGGCGGGCGGCGGCAGCGCCGCGGCTTCAAGGGCGTCCCTTGCCACCAGATAGACAGGCAAGGAGGCGTCCGGCTTTTGCTCGACGAGTTCGACAGGCATGCGATGATCTCCGGCCGAACACGACGAGTCGGCTTCTTAACGGTCCGTTAGGGTTAACAGAATATTTCTGCGGGAGGGAAGACGGCCAGCCAATGGCCGCACAGGAATGGAGACCGGGCGCCGATGCCGATCAAAGCGTTGAACCTTACAGCCAAGCGTCTGATCACCACGGCCTTCATCGCGGCACTGGCAGCCAGCGTGGCGGGTTGCGGCAGCACCAGCAGGCTCACCACCGGCTCCATATCCCGCTCCGACAGCAGGCCGCTGGAAACGATGTCGACCGGCGAACTGCACGCCGCCACATCCAGGCTCGGCGAATCCTACGCCCGCAATCCCAACGATAAGCGCATGGCGATAAATTTCGCGGCGGCCCTGCAGATGGATGGCGATGCCGATCAGTCGCTGGCCGTGATGCGCAAGCTGGCGATCGCCTACCCCAAGGATCGTGAGGTGCTTGCCGCCTATGGCAAGGCGCTCGCCGCCAACGGGCAGTTCGAGCCGGCGCTCGACGCCGTGCGCCGCGCCCAGACGCCCGAATATCCGGACTGGAAGCTGGTCTCGGCGGAAGCCGCCATTCTCGACCAGATGGGCCAGAAAGACGAAGCGCGGCAGAACTACAGGAAGGCACTGGAACTCAAGCCGAACGAGCCTTCGGTGCTGTCCAATCTCGGCATGTCCTATGTTCTCGAAGGCGACCTGCGCACCGCCGAGACCTATATGCGTTCGGCCGCGCAACAGCCCGGCGCCGACAGCCGGGTGCGACAGAACCTCGCGCTTGTGGTGGGCCTGCAGGGCCGCTTCGACGAGGCCGAGAAGATCGCCTCGCAGGAGCTTTCGCCGGAGCAGGCCCAGGCCAACGTCGCCTATCTGCGCCAGATGCTTGCCCAGCAGAACGCCTGGAGCCAGCTGAAGGATCAGGACAAGAACAAGGCGAAAGTCGCCACGAACTGACCGCGTACGGCGCTGTCTATCTCTTTGTTTTGACGCAATTCCTGACGGAAAACCGAGTCACGCTTTTCCTGGAATTGCTCTGGGCGCCGATCACTGCTGGAGATAAAAAGCCGCGCGGACCACGCGCGGCTTTTTGACTGATGCGAACGGGCTCGCCTACTGGCTCGAGGAACTGTGCTGGTCGCCGAAGACACCACGCTGGCTGACCTGGATGCCAGCCGGGCCCAGAATGATGGCGAATAGGACCGGCAGGAAGAACAGGATCATCGGCACGGTGAGCTTGGGCGGAAGTGCCGCGGCCTTCTTCTCGGCCGCATTCATGCGCATGTCGCGGCTTTCCGAGGCGAGCACGCGCAGCGCGTGCGCCACCGGCGTGCCGTAGCGTTCGGCCTGGACCAGGGCCTGCGACACCGACTTCACCGATTCCAGGCCGGTGCGGCTTGCCAGGTTCTCATAAGCGATCTTGCGATCCTGCAGATAGGACAACTCGGCATTGGTGAGCACGAATTCTTCGGCAAGCGCCACCGACTGCGCGCCGATTTCGTCGGCAACCCTGCGCAAGGCCGCTTCCACCGACATGCCGGATTCGACGCAGATCAGCATCAGGTCGAGCGCGTCAGGCCACGCCAGCTGGATCGACTGCTTGCGCTTGGTCGCGCGGTTGTTGACATAGAGGATGGGCGCGTAGAAGCCGCCATAAGCGACGACGACACAGACGAACAGCTTGACGAACGCCGGCTGCTGCGGCAGGCCGCCGAGCACGAACAGGTAGATCGCCGCCAGGGCAAAGCCGACGAATGGCAGAACGAGGCGGAAGAAGAGGAAACGCGTCATCGGGTTCTGGCCGCGAAAGCCCGCGACCTTGAGCTTCTGGATCGTGTTTTCGTCGGCAAGCGCGCGCCTGAGATCCAGGCGGTCGACGATGTTGCGCATGCCGATGGACTGCTCCTCGCGCAGACCCTTGCGGCGGCGGTCGGCTTCGTTGGCAAGACGCTGGCGCTGCTTGGCGCGCAGTTCGTCGCGTTCGAGCGCCACGGTTTTCATGCGCGACTTGAGCGAAGTGCCGCCGAGCGCGGGCATGAGGGTGAAGACGGTCGCAAACACGGCGATGCCGACCAGCAGCGCGATCAGGAAGGAAGGATCGGTGAGTGTTTTGACGACCTGCTCTGTCACTGGATCCGCGCCCCTACACTTCGAAGTTCATCATCTTGCGCATCACCAGGATGCCGATCGACATCCAGACACCCGAACAGCCGAGAATCAGGTTACCGACGTTGGTGGTGAACAGCGGCATGATATAGGTCGGGCTTGTCAGATAGACGAGGACGGCGACGACGAAAGGCAAGGCGCCGATGATGACGGCGGATGCCTTGGCTTCCATCGACAGCGCCTGGACCTTGGCCTTCATCTTCTTGCGGTCGCGCAGCACACGCGAAAGGTTGCCCAGCGCCTCGGACAGGTTACCGCCGGCCTGTGACTGGATCTGGATGACGATGCCGAAGAAGCCGGCCTCGCTGCACGGCATGGTCTCGGACATGCGCAAGGCGGCGTCGGGCACCGACATGCCCAGCTGCTGGGAATCGACGATGCGGCGGAACTCGGACCGGACCGGTTCTGGCGACTCTGTGGCGATCAGGCGGATCGCGTCGTTGAGCGGCAGACCGGACTTGACCGCGCGTACGATGATGTCGAGCGCGTTCGGGAACTCCTCCAGGAAGGCTTTGACGCGACGCGTGCGGCGAAACGTAACGAACCAGCGCGGCAGGCCGAGGCCCCCCACCAGCAGGGCACCGGGCAGAGCCCAAAGAGGCGCGCCGAGGAAAAAGAGAATGGCCGTCAGGACGATGCTGCAGACGGCGGAGTAGATGTAGAAACGCTCGATCGGAACCTGCATGCCGGCCTGGCGGATCTGGACCCTCAGCGGCGGTTTCTTGACGTTGCGATCGTTGGCCTTCTGCTTCTCGTCGAGCTGCTTGAGCGAGTCCTGAAGACTTTTGCGCCGCTTGACCGCTTCCGAGGCGCGGTCGCGCGTGGCTTTCACCACGGACCGGTCGGTTTCGGCTGTCTTGATGGTCTGAAGCCGCTTGCCGGCCTGCTTCTCGTTGTCGATGCGCGTGAACAGGAAAGCATAGGCTATCGCGCCTGCGCTGAAGCCGGCAAGCACGATGAAAGCCAGTACGGTGGTGTCAATTCCGAACATCGACCGGTATCCCTGAGCGTTTCATCGTTTCACGGAAACGACGAACCGCTCTATCTCTTTAATTTCACGCAATTCCGGACGGAAAGTTACGGCGAAGTCGCCGAGCCCGGCCGTTTCACACTTTTCCTGGAATTGCTCTAGACCTCCAGCTGCATCAGTCAGCGCGTTTCTCCATCGCCTCGAGCGCATTGGCGAGACGTTGTTCCTCGGCATAATAGCGGGCGCGGTCCCAGAAATGCGGGCGGCCGATGCCCGTCGACACATGCTCGCCGACCAGCCGGCCGCTCGAGTCCTCGCCCTTGATGTTGTAGAGGACAAGATCCTGGGTGATGATGACGTCGCCTTCCATGCCGACCACCTCGGTGATGTGGGTGATGCGGCGCGAGCCGTCGCGCAGGCGGGCCGCCTGGATGATAACGTCGATCGAGCCGACCACGATCTCGCGCACAGTGCGCTGCGGCAGCGAATAGCCGCCCATGGCGATCATCGATTCGATACGGTTGAGGCATTCGCGCGGGCTGTTCGAGTGGATCGTTCCCATCGAGCCGTCGTGACCGGTGTTCATCGCCTGCAGCAGGTCGAACACTTCCGGTCCGC
Organism: Mesorhizobium sp. Arg314; assembly: GCF_053714275.1. Taxonomy (NCBI): domain Bacteria; kingdom Pseudomonadati; phylum Pseudomonadota; class Alphaproteobacteria; order Hyphomicrobiales; family Phyllobacteriaceae; genus Mesorhizobium; species Mesorhizobium sp. Arg314. The sequence goes on from NZ_JBSKBP010000001.1 coordinate 324,933, forward strand.
GCACTTCGCCGACGATGATCCGCTCCGGACGCATGCGCAGGCAGTTCTTGACCAGGTCGCGCATGGTCACTTCGCCCTCGCCCTCGAGATTGGGCGGCCGGGTTTCGAGACGGACCACATGCGGCTGCTGCAGCTGCAGTTCCGCCGAATCCTCGCAGGTGATGACGCGCTCCTCGCGGTCGATATAGTTGGTCAGGCAGTTGAGCAGCGTCGTCTTGCCGGAGCCGGTACCGCCTGAGATGACGACATTACAGCGGACGCGGCCTATGATCTTGAGGATTTCCGCGCCTTGCGGCGAGATGGCGCCGAACTTGACCAGCTGATCCAGCGTCAGCTTGTCCTTCTTGAACTTGCGGATGGTGAGCGCGGTGCCGTCGATCGAGAGCGGCGGCGCGATGACGTTGACGCGCGAGCCGTCGGGAAGACGCGCGTCGCAGATCGGGCTCGATTCATCGACGCGGCGGCCAACCTGGCTGACGATGCGCTGGCAGATGTTGAGCAGCTGCTGATTGTCGCGGAAGCGGACGCCGGTCTGTTCGACCCTGCCGTTGACTTCGATGTAGACGTTCTTGGAGCCGTTGACCATGATGTCGGCTATGTCGTCGCGGGCAAGCAGCGGCTCCAGCGGTCCATAGCCCAGAACGTCATTGCAGATGTCTTCGAGCAGCTCTTCCTGCTCGGAGATCGACATCGCGAAGTTCTTGATCGCGATGATGTCATTGACGATGTCGCGGATTTCCTCGCGCGCGCTCTCGGGATCGAGCTTGGCGAGCTGCGACAGGTCGATCGTATCGATGAGCGCGGAAAAAACCTGGCTCTTGGTGTCGTAGTAGAGTTCGCTGCGCTCGCGCTGGACCCTTTTCGGCGGCTCTGACGCCATCGGCGGCGCCTCGACGGGACGGCGAGGCGCCGGCGCGGCCGGCGCGCTGGACGTCGGCGCGGCCGGCCGCTCGGCCGTCATCGTTCCCGTTGAAGCGGCAGCGGCGGGAGCAGATGCCGGCGGACGGAATTCGGGCGTTGCCCGGTTGCCGTCGTCCTTGCCTCTTTTACCAAACATGATCGACTACCCGATGCCGCTCAATCAGCGTCACTTCTTGTTGCGCGAGAGCTTGCCGAGGATGGAGCCCAGGCCCGCCTTCTTCTTTGCCTTGATTTCGCTGCGTCCGGTCAGGACATGCGCTATCTCATTGATGGTGGTGACGACCGGGCTCTTGGCGTCCATCTCGCTGAGCATGCGGCCGTTGTTGGAGGCATTGCCGAACAGCAACGGTTCGAAGTTGATCACGGCCATGGGCGTGATGCCGAGCGGTTCGGCGAAATCGGAAGCCGCGATCTCGGGCCGTTTCGGCACACCTGCCTGGTTGATGATCAGCTTCGGCGGCGGATCGTTCGGACGCAGCCGCTTCAGCATATCCACCATGTTCTTGGTGTTGCGAAGATTTGCGAGCTCGGGCGTGGCGGTGATGACTATCTCGTCGGCCTTGATCAGCGTGCTCTTCGTCCATCCGCTCCAGACGTGAGGGATATCGAGCACAAGCAAAGGCGCGCTGCGCTGCGCCGTCTCGATGATCTGCGAGAACGCCTCGGCATCGAAATCATAGACGCGCTCCAGCGTGGAGGGAGCAGCAAGCAGCGACAGATGCTCGGCGCATTGCGCGAGCAAGCGGTCGAGATAGACCTCATCGACCCGCTCAGGCGAAAACACGGCCTCGGCGATGCCTTGCGCCGGGTCCTGATCGAAATTGATGTTGGCGGTGCCGAAGGCGAGATCGAGATCGGCGATGACGACTTCGGATTTGAACAGTGACGACATCGCCCAGGCGACATTGTGAGCGATGGTCGATGAGCCGACGCCGCCCTTGGCTCCGATGAAAGCGATCGAGCGGCCGATCGGCTCCGATTCAGGATCGACGAAGATCGACGACACGACGCTGACGATGTCGGTCATCGAGACCGGCGCGATGACATATTCTGAAATGCCCGAACGGATAAGCTCGCGGTAGAGCCCGACATCGTTGTAGTGGCCGATGACCACGACCTTGGAGGACGGATCGCAGTATTCCGAGAGCTGGCCGAGTTGTTCGAGCAGCTGCTGCGGCTCGCTGCGCGATTCCAGCAGGATCAGGTTCGGTGTCGGCGCGGACTGGTAGAACTCGATCGCGGTCGGGACGCCGCCCATGTGGACCTTGAGATGGGCCTTGGCCATGCGGCGGTCTTCACCCGCGCGCTCCACGGGGTTGGCGACGCCTTCGGTCTCGCAGAAGGCCTGGATCGAAATGCGCGGCACCGGACGCAGCGCCTGCATGGCGGCGATGTCCTGCTGCGAAAGGTCGCCGGTTTCCGCGGGCGTGTCGTAGGCAAGATTGCTCATCGTCATGCTCTTTCCGTCGTCTGGCGCGGCTCAGTACGTCACTTCAGAACCGCCGAGGAATTCGCCGGTGATGCCCCTCGCGCGGTACTTGTCGATGACCGCGCCGCGGTTTTCGGCATCGATGTCGGACTGCTTGCGCGGCCCGAGCAGATCGTTGGGATTGGCCACCTGGGCCGCGAGGTTGTTCTGATAGGAGCACCCGAAATCGGCATAGTGCTTGTTTTCCGACGTCTCCGTCAGGTCATCGGGCCAACGCCCGCATTTGTCGGTCTGGGCCCGCACTGCGACGAAGGCGACGCGCACCGGCGCCGACGCCTCCGGCACAGCCGACTGATAGGATGTCATGACGATACGGTTGCGCTTGACGCCCGCCGCCATGGCGAGCCTGGCAAAATCGCGGCCTGCCGCCCGGGCGGCAATCTCGTTGGCGGAGCCGGCCGGCATGGCGATCGTCAGCGTCGGCGCGGCGCTCTTGTCGTAACCGTCGAGAAAGCCGAGCAGCGTGTCGCGCTGGGCACCTGTCATGCCGCGATCGCCGGCGCCGACCGGCAGGTCGATCTTCTGGTTCTTCTCGGCAATGACGATCGGATGGGTCGTGCGGTAATCGTCCGGGACTGACCCGACCGTGATGCTGTCGCGATTGGCGCAGCCGGCAAGCGACGCCGCAAGGGCGATCGCCAGCGCCGGGATCACCTGCAGACGGATTCTCGCGATACCGGATGCGGTCCGAACTGTCATGACTTTCGATGCTGACTTGGACATATCCGCATTCCCACTCATTTGTAGATGAAGCCGACGACGCCGTGGTAACGGCCGGGCGGCCTGTCGGTCTGCATGGTGCCGTAGACGCGGTTGACGCGGCCGAGGAACATGCCGGCGCCGTCGCTCGCCGGATTGAAATTGTCATCCGGCTTGGCGAGGTCGTTGCGCGCCACCGGCCGCGACAGATAGGGCGTGATGATGATGACGAGCTCGCTCTCGTTGCGGACGAAATCGCGGCTGCGGAACAGCGCGCCGAGCACCGGGATTTTTGTTAACCCGGGCAAGCCGTCGACAGCCTGCCGGACATCGTCGCGGACGAGGCCGGCGATCATCATCGAGCCGCCGGAAGGCAATTCGACCGTCGTATCCGCCAAGCGTTTGCGCAGCGATATGATATTCGTGTCGCCCAACGCGAACGAGCCTTCCGTAGTCGGCTCCGAAACCGCGGTTCTTACCTTCAGGCTGATACGGCCGGCAGACAATACCACGGGCTGGAATTCCAACCCGATGCCGTATTCGACCTTGTCTGCCGTCCATGTCCTTTCGCCGGTCTGATTGTCTGTCGATTTGTTGTTGGTGACGGTACTCACCATGTTGTATTCGCCACCGACCTTGAACGTCGCCTTCTCGCCCGACACGGCCGTCAGTGTCGGCTCCGCCAGTGTCTTCATGACGCCGGACTGCTCCATGGCGTTGATAGTGCCTTGCAGGGACGAACTTTTGATGTTGAAGCCTGAATTAGACAGCGGCTTGCCGAGGCCGGGATAGGTGTCGACGGCGGAGCCAAAGGTTATGCCGTTGGCGCTGCCGTTACCCACCATGTTCACACCGAGTTGCTTCATCACGGAGCGGCTCACCTCGGCGACGGTCACCTTCAGCGTCACCTGATCGTCGCCGATGATCTGCAACAGGTTGACGATCTTCGAGACCCGGCGCTGCTGGTCGGGGTTGTTGATGTCGACGCCGCCATTGACCGAGCCACCGGCGGCAGTCTGCGAATACTGACCCGTCGTCGCTTCACCGCCGGATACGAAGATGGTCGCCAGGTCGACCGCACGCTTGGCGTCGAGAGGCGTGTCGACCATGCCCGTCAGGACGACGTTGTCATTGAGAAGCTCGACCTTGATCTGCGAGGACGGGATGAAGCGCTTCAGATAGTCCTCCAGCCCGGCGACGTCGCGTTCGACGGCCAGATCCAGGCTGACGATCTGCTCGCCATTGGGGCCGAAAACAAAGATGTTGGTTTCGCCGACCGCCTTGCCGAACAGGTAGATGCGCCGCGCCGTGCGGGTCACGGCATCGGCAACCGCCGGATTGGCGACAAGGATATCATAGGCGTCGCTTGGCAGGTCGATGACCACCGATTTGTTGAGGCCGAGCTTGACGCGCTGCGTGGCGACGGAAGCCGATACGCCGGCACTCGCGGCCTTGGCTTCGGCCAAGCCCACGGCGTTGGTGCCGAGCAGGAACAGGCCGATCGCCGCGGCCGCCAAGAAGGGCAGCAGTTTACCGTCTCGCCTCATTTCCTTGCTCCTACCTCGGAAACCTCACCCGACTTGATCAGCCGCACCGTTCCGCGTCGACCATTGCCGTTGACCAGGTAGTCGGCTTCGCCCGTATTCTTGTCATGGATGTCGGTGATCGGACGCAACGCCAGGGTCAGGCGGTCCGCCATCTGCTGCGCCACGGTGATGATCTCGGCCTGCTGCGGCGTCAGCTCCAGCGTCGCGGTCTGGCCGACCCTGGTCTTCTTGCCTTCCTCGTCTTCCTGGATGGTCTGGTCGATGGCCAGCACGCGGATGTTCTTGAGGATCGTCTCGGTGTTGAAGCCGGTGCCGCCATTGCCGGTGTCGGCGCGGCGGGTCATGATGACATCGACGAAGTCGTTGGGCAGGATGAAGCCGCCGGCGGAGGTATCGGCCGATATCGCAGTGGCGACTGCGCGCATCCCGGAAGGCAGGATCGACGACATGAAGCTCTGCCCCTCGCCGACCAGCTTGGAGCGTCGCAGCGGCTCGCCCGTATACATGGCGACGCGCGCGACCGAGCCCTTGAGCTTTTCGATCGCATCCGGTTCGGCGGCGCGGGTGATGAAATTGGCATTGACGCCGTCGGCCGGCCATTCTTCCCAACTGATGTTGTTGGCGAGCTGGCTGCCCATCGGCACGTCGCCGGAAAGCACCAGCACATCCTGCAACGCGATCGCCGGCTGCTTGGGCCCATCGACAATGAGCTGAGGCGCAGGCGCCACGACCATGTTCTTCGCGACATAGCCTGCACCACCCGCCGCCACCGCGGCCACGCCCAGAATGATCAATCGGGATGCTGGCATTCGTCCGAAACCCTCGCCTCGTGGCAACCACCCTCGCCAGGCCGGACTTTGCAACCGCAATCGTCAAAACAAGGTTAATGCAATGCTTACGATCGTGATTAATTTAAGGTTTACTCAAATTGGAACGAACCGCTTGCCGTTAACGAAAAAAGGCGGCCTTGCCGCCTCGTTAGCCAGTTCTCGTCGACGGGGCGAACTAAAGCGCGTCGCGCTGAACCGGATTCAGGCGACGCGCTTTAAGTCTTTGTTTTTATGCATGTCGTTGTCCCAGAACCGCTGCACACTTCTGGTCGACATGCATTAGGCAGTGAGCCTCTCCAGCGCCCAGACCATTAGCGGGGATTCCGGAAAGGTGATGAGCCCGCCGAGCCCCAGCGCGACACCATAAGGAACACCTACCCTCTCGTCGGCGAAATGGCGCAGGAAGCGGTTGTGGCCGGTGTAGGCCGCAAGCGGCGATTTTCGGTAGACCAGAATGGCGATCGTCAGCAGGCCGCCGATCAGTGTCGAAGTCACCAGATAGCCGACGAGATTGATGTTGAGCCCCATCCAGACGGCCGTCGCCGCCAGAAGCTTGGCATCACCCCCGCCCATGCCGCCGAGCGCGAACAGGCCGAATGTCACTGCCAGCACCAGGGCACCTGCCGCGAAGTGCCAGCCATAGGTGGCCCAGTCCATTCCGGTCAACGGAGCGATCAGGGCGAATGTCGCCAGAAGCAGCACCGGCACCCGGTTGGCGATCGTCATCGACAGCGTGTCCGAGATCGCCGCGAACAGCATGCAGAAAGGAAAGACGACGAAGATCACAGCTTCAAGCATCGACGCGGCGCCCGTGGAAAACTCTCGGCCTGCACCCTAGGCATATCCGATTAACGATTGATGAGACGGGGGCGCTCTTAAAGCGCGCCGCGACGAAACGAATTCAAGCGACGCGTTTTAAGTCTTTGTTTGATGCATGTCGTTCTCCCAAGACCGCTGCGCACTTTTGGGCGACATGCATTGGTGGCCCGTATCAAACAAGAAGGGCCGCCCTTTGGCGGCCCTCTTTGCTAGACAAGGAGGTTTCCGTTTATCACGGAGCCGTGCCGGTGTTGACGGCGCCTGCGATGGCGACGAACTTGGCATTCAGGGCGCCGCCGAGCTGGCTGGCGCCGACCATGATGGCGAGCGCGATGAGAGCAGCGATCAGACCGTATTCGATAGCGGTCGCGCCGGATTCGTCCTTCACAAAACGTGCAATGAGATTAGACATTCGAGAGCTCCTACTCCACGTGTTACAGCACTTCCGTCAACTTCTCTTCACGGTTGATCGGATGCTGCAAATCTAGGGAGAAGCCCTTTCAATCGGCTTAATAAACAGCCTTACCGATTCCTTTCCGATGGCGAACGCGTTGCGTGGTTAACCGTGACCTAAACACTGTCAGGCAGCATGGGATCCCGGAAAACGGCGGAAACCGGCGGCTCCTGCAATATTGCTAAAACAGCGAGCTCCATTGATGCGCAAGGCATGGGAAGCCGATCCTCCATCGTGGCCAGGCACGGTTTAACCGTTGGTTCACCAATCTCGTTCATGTTCCGTTGAAGAATCTGCCCGCCGGGAGCGCTTCCATGACCTTGTCCAGATCGCTGTTTCCAGTCGCCGCGCTGCTGGCAACTGCCGCCTTGGTCATGCCGGCCATGGCCGGCGCGGGGATAGAAGTCACCATGAACCAGGCAAAGATCGTCAAATTGTCACGCGCGGCCGACACGGTCGTCGTCGGCAATCCGCTGATCGCCGACGCCTCCGTGCAGGACGCCTCGACCATCGTTCTCACCGGCAAAGGTTTTGGCGTCACCAATCTGGTCGTGCTCGACTCGGACGGCAGCCCGATCATCGATGAACAGGTGACCGTCGTGCGACAGGCCGCGTCCTCGGTACGCATCTACAGGCGCGCCGAAATCCAGACCATGTCCTGCACGCCCTATTGCGAGAGTGCGTTCAAGACCGAGGCCGAGAAGACTTCCGAATCCGAAATGAGCGCCGCGCACTGAGCCCAAACAAGGGCGACCCGCAGGCGTTAAAGACAGCTTAAAGCTTGCGCGGCGAATTTATCGATCATCCAAACCGGCCCTCAATGGGTTTTCGCTAACCTTGCCGCCGTACCGCTATGGGATCGGCAGGAAACGCAAAATGAGCAAGGATGCCACATCCGGCAACGGCATGGACAGCAAGGCGCGCGCCAAATTCCGCCCCGGCTTCTTCAGCGACAGACGCGGCAGCACGGCGATGGAATTCGCGATGCTGGCCGTCCCGTTCGCGCTTCTCGTCTTCGCCATCCTCGAGAGCTGCATTTCGTTCGCCGGCCAGGAGGTGATGGCCAACATCACCGACGATGTCGCCCGCCAGTTGCGGACAGGGCAGCTTCAGAAGTCGAACGTCACCGAGGCCTCCATCAAGCAACTGATCTGCACCAGGCTGGAGATTATCGTGGCCAAGGACTGCCCTGGATTGCTGGTGGATCTGCGCGAATATTCAAGCTTCGCGGACGCCGCCACGGCAGGCTACAGAATAAATGGCGACCAAATCGTGCTGACGCAAAGCGGAAGCGACAAGACCTTCACGATTTCGCCCGGGCTGGCCGAATCGATCAACATGCTGCGGGTGTTCTACAAATGGCCGGTGATGACTGATCTCCTGGCCAAACAGATGCAGAATTTCACTGACGGCACCACGCTGCATTTCGCGTCCGTAACCTGGCAGAACGAACCGTTCGACAACAACTGAGACTGGTGGACGGCTGAGACTGCGGCGATCTGGAGGATAGGATGTACCGTGCGGGGGCACATTGGGGGATTTCGGCCATCGTGGCGCGAGCCAGGCGGTTTGGCCGCGATCGGCGCGGCGTCGCGGCGATCGAGTTCGCGTTCATCGTTCCGGTGCTGCTCATCATGTATTTCATCACGATGGAAGCCTCGCAGGCCATCGAGACCAGCAAGAAGGTCAGCCGCATCGGCAGCATGGTGGCTGATCTCGTGACGCAGCAGCAAGCGGTCATGAAGGCGAACCTCGATGCCATCATGAAGATCGGCAGCACGACGCTTCTGCCCTACAACCGCTCGGATCCGACGATCAACATCACCGCCATACAGATGTCGGACGAGGCGTCGCCGACAGTGAAGGTGGTGTGGTCGCGCAAGCTGGTGGGCAACACCTACAGCGCCGATGCCAAGCCCGGCGACACCACGACTGTCCCCTCGACGCTGATAGTCCGCAACACTTTCCTAATTCGTGTGGAAAGCGATCTCGGCTATACACCGGTCATCGCCTGGAGCGCGACCGATGAAAAAGCGAAATCGTTTGGATTGCTGTCGACCTTCAGCCACATAAACATGAGCGAGACTTATTATCTCAGGCCTCGCCGGAGTCCGACGATCCCTTGCAGCGACTGCTGACCGGCTATTCTTTTCCGGCCGTTTCCCGCCGCACGATCGCCAGAGCCATTGCGTAGTCCTTCTGCACGGCCGGCGCAAAGCCGCCGGAATGGGTCGATTCCAGCAGACCGTACACATCAGGGGTCTGGGACTTGAGATTGGTCAGGAAGACCGTCAGCCGGCGCTTCGCCTCGGGATCGAGATCGCTGCGGACGGCGTGCGGGCCGTAGCGCATGATGCCCGAAATCCACAACACCCGAAGCGACGCCCCGGGGATGCCCGCAGCCTCCAGCCGCGCCACCGTGCCGTCGGAATGGGCGGGCTGGCCGTCTGCATCGGCCGGCTCCCAGCCGAACAGGGCGTCCACTTCGCCGCCGGCCAGCATCGTCTCGGCCGCGGTGGCCGAAGCGGCGCGTGCCAGGAAGGGCGAATCCTGCGCGATCTTGACGCCTTCGGCGGAAAGAGCCGCCAGCGGCAGCAGCGCGCCGCCGACATTTTCGGCCGGCGCGATCGCGATCCGATGCGAGGCCATGGCGGCAATATCCGGAAGCCTGCCGTCGCGCGTCACCAAGACCGAGCGGATGCCGACGGCGCCGTCGGCATCGACCGGCGCCACCAGCGGTTCCACACAGCCGCAGCGCTCCGAGGCCGTAGCATAGGCAAGAGCCGAATAGACTGCGTATTGCACGCGCCCGCTCGCCTGCGCCTCGATCAACGCCGCATAGTCACGCGCGACGACGAACTCGACCTTCATGCCGAGCGCATTGGCATAGGCGTCCGTCAGGCGCGCAAGTCCGGGGATGGTGTTGCCGCCGCCCGGCTCGGCAACGACGCCGATGCGGAACGTGCCGATGTCGTCACGCCAGTCGGCGCGTGCCGGCCAGGAGGCAGCGCCTAACGCCATGAGAGCGGCCGCGAACACCTTCACGGCCAGTCTTGCCGCGGTTCTGCCGCGCCTCGCCATACCTGCTTTGCTCCCGCCGCGTCTGCGCCTCGTCGCAACTATGGCGCGAACCCTTTGCGGTTTGGTTTCCGATTTGCCAACGCCGCCGGGGAACCTTATGTCTGGCAGCCAGGACTGACAACAAAGATACCCATGGCGCGCGCTTTCCTGTTCGTTCTCGATTCTTTCGGCATCGGCGGCGCGGCCGATGCCGAACGCTACGGCGATGCCGGCGCCGACACGTTCGGACATATCTTCAAGGCCTGCGCCGAAGGTCGCGCCGATCGGGAAGGTCTGCGCAACGGGCCGCTCGCCGTGCCCAACATGATGTCGCTCGGGCTCGGCCGTGCGGCGCGAACCGCGACTGGACTGAGACCAGGCATCGACGCGCCGCTAAGTGCCTCGGCCTTCCATGGCGCCGCCCAGGAAGTGTCGAGCGGCAAGGACACGCCGTCGGGCCATTGGGAGATTGCCGGCCTGCCCGTGCGCTTCGACTGGGGTTATTTTCCCGACACCGTGCCGGCCTTCCCGGCCGAGCTCACCGAGGCGATCATCCGCGAAGGCAAGGTGCCGGGAATCCTCGGCAACTGCCATGCGCCGGGGACCGAGATCATCGAGCGGCTCGGCGAAGAGCATATCCGGACGGCCAAGCCGATCTGCTACACATCGGTCGATTCCGTGCTGCAGATCGCCGCGCATGAGACGCATTTCGGCCTCGAGCGACTGTATGAGCTCTGTCTTACCGTGCGCCGCCTGGTCGACCCGCTGAAGATCGGGCGGGTGATCGCGCGTCCCTTCGTGGGCGAGACACCAGCCACGTTCCAGCGCACCCACAACCGCCGCGACTATGCGGTGCCGCCGCCAGAGGAGACCTTGCTCGACCGGCTGACCGGCCGCGGCAGCAAGGTCATCGCCGTCGGCAAGATCGGCGACATCTTCGCCCATCGCGGCATCTTTGAAGTGCGCAAGGCCGGCGGCAACATGGCGATGTTCGACAAGGCGCTCGGCGCCATGGACGACGCCGGCGAAGGCGACCTGGTCTTCGCCAATTTCGTCGATTTCGACACCGATTTCGGTCACCGGCGCGATGTCGCCGGCTATGCGTCCGCGCTTGAAGCCTTCGACCGCCGACTGCCTGAGGCGCTGTCGCGCATCAGGCCGGGTGACCTTCTCATCCTCACCGCCGATCATGGCAATGACCCGACCTGGCGCGGCACCGACCATACACGCGAGCGCGTTCCGGTGATCGGCATCGGGCCGGGGCTGAAGGGCGGTGACATCGGGCTGAGGCCAACCTTCGCCGATATCGGCGAAACGGTCGCGGATCACCTTGGCCTGGCAGCCGGCCGCCACGGAACATCATTCCTCGCAACGATAGGCGGCCATGCCTGAACTGCCTGAAGTCGAAACCGTCCGGCGCGGACTGCAGCCGGTGCTCGAAGGGGCGCGGCTCGTCAAGGTCGAGGCGCGCAGGCCCGACCTTCGCTTTCCTTTCCCCGAACGCTTTTCGGAGCGGCTTACCGGCAGGACCGTGACGGCGCTTGGCCGGCGCGCCAAATATCTGACGATGCATATCGAAAACGGTCCCGTGCTGATCTGTCATCTCGGCATGTCGGGATCGTTCCGGGTCGAAGCCGCCGAGAGCAGCGACGTCCCCGGCACCTTCCATGACGAGCGCTCGAAAAGCGCCGCGCACGATCACGTCGTGTTCGACGTCGTCTCGCCGAAGGGCGAGCGCTCGCGCGTCATCTTCAACGACCCGCGCCGCTTCGGCTTCATGCTGTTTGCCGAAGGCGCGCCGGACACGCATCCGATGCTGGCCGGACTGGGTGTGGAGCCGACCGGCAACGCGCTTGACGGCGCGCTGCTCGCGTCGCTGCTCGAGGGCCGCAGATCGCCGCTCAAGGCAGCCCTGCTCGATCAGCGGCTGATTGCCGGGCTTGGCAATATATATGTAGCGGAGGCCTTGTGGCGCGCCGGCCTCTCGCCGCTGCGCGAAGCCGGTACCATTGCCGGGTCGGCCAAGAAGGCGAGAGAGCAAAGCGAACACCTTGCCGAGGCGATCCGCTCGGTCATCGCCGACGCCATCGCCGCCGGGGGCTCCTCGCTTCGCGACTATATCCAGGCCGACGGATCGCTTGGCTATTTCCAGCATTCCTTCGCAGTCTACGATCGCGAAGGCGAGCCGTGCCCGAAACCGGGCTGCCGCGGCCACGTCGAGCGCATCGTGCAAAGCGGCCGCTCGACCTTCTATTGCCGGACCTGTCAGCGGTAAGCTAGGAACGGTATCGATCGTCCCACTGCCGCGGAGGAAGCGAAACCATGGCTTATGAAACCATTCTCGTCGAGACGCGCGGCAAGGTCGGGCTGATCACGCTGAACCGGCCCAAGGCGATCAATGCGCTGAATTCGCAAGTCCTTGCGGAGGTGGTGGCGGCGGCGAGCGCGTTCAACGCCGATGCCGGGATCGGCGCCATGGTGCTTACCGGCTCGGAAAAGGCGTTTGCCGCCGGCGCCGACATCAAGGAAATGCAGGCGATGTCCTTCGCCGACGCCTACACGCAAGACTTCTTCGTCGGCTGGGAGGAATTCACGCGCACGCGCAAACCCATCATCGCGGCGGTCGCGGGCTATGCGCTCGGCGGCGGCTGCGAGCTGGCCATGATGTGCGACTTCATCATCGCCGGCGACAACGCCAAGTTCGGCCAGCCCGAAATCACGCTCGGCGTCATGCCGGGCATGGGCGGATCGCAGCGATTGACCCGCTTCGTCGGCAAGTCCAAGGCCATGGACATGTGCCTGACTGGGCGCATGATGGATGCGGCCGAGGCCGAGCGCTGCGGACTGGTGTCGCGGGTGGTCCCGGTCGCAGAGCTGCTCGAGGAAACGCTGAAGGCGGCGGCGAAGATCGCCGAGTTCTCGCTGCCGTCGGTCATGATGACCAAGGAAGCCGTCAACCGCGCCTACGAGACGACGCTGACCGAGGGGCTGCGCTTCGAACGCCGCCTGTTCCATTCGCTGTTTGCGCTCGACGACCAGAAAGAAGGCATGGCCGCCTTCGTCGAGAAACGGAAGCCGAATTTCACCAATCGCTAGGGCATGCTGCCCAATGACTGAGAGCGGGTCGTGACGTGACGCGCTTCCAGTCTCCAAAAAGACCGCCAAGTGGCGTTGACGCGCCGGAAAAGCTGAACTATAAGCCGCACCAACCGAGGCGGCCCTGTGGCTGCCCGTTTGTTTTTTGCGCCCTGCGGCACCCCGCTGGCGCCCACCAGATCAGAAGAGAGGCATCATGGCCAATACGTCTTCGGCCAAAAAGGCAACGCGCAAGATCGCCCGCCGCGCGGCGGTCAACAAGAACCGCCGCTCGCGTGTCCGCACCTATATCCGCCAGGTCGAAGAGGCGCTGGCCGCCGGCGACAAGGCCGCGGCGGTGGCAGCCTTCAAGGTGGCAGAGCCGGAATTGATGCGCGCCGCCACCAAGGGCGTCGTCCACAAGAACACGGCTTCCCGCAAGGTTTCGCGGCTGGCCCAGCGGGTCAAGACGCTGTCGGCCTGACCGATTTAACCCTCGATCCATCGACGTTGAACCCGGCCCCACAGGCCGGGTTTTTTCGTTTGCCGGCAAGTACTTAAAAAAAACGCGAGAACAGCTCTCGGAATGGACTTGCAATGGCGTGGATGCTTTGCCGGCATATACAGCGCCGCCGATATTGACGGGACCGCTCCGCGGCAAGCTGCCAAATTTCTCCTGTCAAAAAATCTGCTGTTTTTTCAGTGACTTACAGCCGGTCATCCACAGCTTGTTCAACTCATGATCGAGCGGCGGGGGAGAAGTAGCTGTCAAGAGATTTATTTCAGATTATTTCGTTTCGGGCGGCCTTTTTCATATTCGCCGGAAAAGGGTTTGAATCACAATGGCTTTGTCAAAATGTGCCGTCGCAGCACCGGATTTCAAGGCCCGTCCGGTAACCAGATTCGTTAAAAAACCGTTAGACGTGGCCTTGCCCTATCCACAACGATTTCGGTAATGTCCATCCATCGAAGGGACGGGCTCTTGCCCCTGACCCAGCCTGAATCGGCCAGCACAAAATGGCAGAATTCATGACGTGGAGCAATTCCGCGTGTGGCTTGGTCTGTCTCTTCGGTGCGGGTAGGGGACTGGCGTAATTGTACATGGCGGTCGATGTCTCGCCGGCGTTTTCGCCGGAGGGTGAGGTATTGCCTTGTCGTTGTCGGAAAGCCGGCGTGCGGAGACGGCAGCCGGTCCCTTGCGCGCGTTGCGACCATCATTGCCGGCGGCGGCAGTGGCGGCGCAGCGAAATGAGGTCGCCGGACCGAGGATGCAGGAGGCGCATCCCCGGCGGGAAAAGGGTACGAGAAGACAAGGAACTTTGATCATGCAAAGCGGCATTGAGAGGGAGCTGGCGGGCGAGCTTCCACTTCCAGCAACTTTTGTCGGGGGCAGCGACGTGGCGGCATCCAGCGACGCGGAACAGAAGTTCGAGCGGGTCAAGACCCAGCTGAAGGCGCGTCTGGGGGCCGAGGTCTATTCGAGCTGGTTTGGCCGTATGAAGGTCGCCGAGGCTTCCCGCGGCATTGTCCGCATTTCGGTGCCCACGGCCTTCCTGCGGTCCTGGATCAACGGCCATTATCTCGAGCTTATCGCGGAGCTGTGGCGGCATGAGGATCCCGACATTCTCAAGATCGAGATCGTCGTGCGCACCGCGACGCGCCAGGGGCGCAACCATGTCGAGCCGGAAATCGCACCGGCGCGCAAGATGACTAAGCAGACGCATACCGCGCTCGCCAACGGCACCGCGGGCGCCGGGCGAGTGGAACAACGGGCACCCGCGCCCCGCCAGGGCGTGCCCGTGGAACCGGAGTTCCGCCACAATGTGCTGGGGTCGCCGCTTGACCCGCGCTATACGTTCGCCTCCTTCATCGAGGGACCGTCGAACAGGGTTGCCTTCGCCGCGGCCAGGGCGGTGGCGGAATCGCAGTCGAGCGCGGTGCGTTTCAACCCGCTTTTCCTGCATGCCACCGTCGGGCTCGGCAAGACGCACCTCTTGCAGGCGATCGCGGCCGAATCGCTGCGGCACAATCCGAAGTCGCGCGTCGTCTATCTGACGGCGGAGTATTTCATGTGGCGCTTCGCGACCGCGATCCGCGACAACAACGCGCTGACGCTGAAAGAACAGCTGCGCGACATCGATCTCCTGATCATCGACGACATGCAGTTCCTGCAGGGCAAATCGATCCAGCACGAGTTCTGCCACCTGATCAACATGCTGCTCGACAGCGCCAAGCAGGTGGTGGTCGCGGCCGACAGGCCGCCGTCGGAACTGGAATCGCTGGAGCCGCGGGTGCGTTCGCGCCTCAATGGCGGCGTGGCGCTGGAAATGTCGGCGCCGGATTTCGCCATGCGGCTTGGCATGCTCAAGCTGCGCCGTGCCACCGCCAAGACCGACGACACCTCGCTCGATATCTCCGACGAGATCCTGGAGCATGTCGCCCGTACGGTTACCGGCAGCGGGCGCGAGCTTGAAGGCGCCTTCAACCAGCTTCTGTTCCGACAGTCCTTCGAGCCGCAGATCACGATCGACCGTATCGACGAGATCCTCGGCCACATCTACCGGTCGGGTGAGCCGAAGCGGGTGCGCATCGAGGATATCCAGCGCATCGTGGCGCGCCACTATAACGTGTCGAAGACGGAGCTGCTGTCCAACCGGCGCACGCGCACCATCGTCAAGCCGCGGCAGGTGGCAATGTATCTGTCGAAAGTGATGACGCCGCGCTCATTGCCGGAGATCGGGCGGCGTTTCGGCGGCCGCGACCACACGACCGTGCTCCATGCCGTGCGCAAGATCGAAGACCTTTCAGGCGGCGACAACACGCTGGCGCAGGAACTCGAGCTGCTCAGAAGGCTGATCAACGACCAGGCCTGAGACAGCGCAAAACGCTAAAGCGCGTCGTGTCGCACGGATTCGAGCGACGCGCTTTAAGTCCTTGTTTTCATGCATGTCGTTTTCCCAAAACCGCTGCGCACTTTTGGGCGACCTGCAGTTGTTTTCATGCATGTCGTTTTCCCGAAGCCGCTGCGCACTTTTTGGCGACGTGCATCGGTCGGCGTGCTTCGCCGGCTTTATCCCCAGAAAGCCCGCGCAACCGGCCGGAACCGGTGCCGCGGGCTTGCGTTCGCAGGCTTTTTACTGTCAGCTTACACAGATTCTGAAAGCCTTTCAGAGCTTTCGCGGGATGCCGCCCGCCGGTGACCCGTTCATTCATTGAAGCGAGCCTGTTTCGTCATGCGTGTTATCCTGGAACGGTCAAATCTCTTGAAGTCCCTCAACCACGTCCACCGCGTGGTCGAGCGGCGCAACACCATACCGATCCTGTCCAACGTGCTGCTCAGCGCCGAGGGCGCCAGCCTCGAGATGAAGGCTACGGACCTCGATCTCGAAGTGACGGAGGCGACGCCCGCCAAGGTCGAACGCGGCGGTGCGACGACAGTGCCGGCGCATCTGCTCTACGACATCGTGCGCAAGCTTTCCGACGGCGCCGAGGTGATGCTGAAGACGGACGAAGACGGCAACGCGATGACCGTCACCTCCGGCCGCTCGAGCTTCCGCCTGCAGTGCCTGCCGCAATCCGACTTTCCGGAGCTTTCGGCCGGTTCGTTCTCGCATATCTTCCGGTTGGAATCGGCGGCGCTCAAGGGACTTATCGACAAGACCCAATTCGCCATCTCCACCGAAGAGACGCGCTATTACCTCAACGGCATCTTCCTGCACACGCATGAGGTGGATGGCAAATTGAAGCTGCGCTCGGTGGCGACCGACGGACACCGCCTGGCGCGCGCCGAGATCGACGCGCCTGCCGGTTCGGAAGACATGCCCGGCATCATCATTCCTCGCAAGACGGTGAGCGAGCTGCAGAAGCTGGTCGACGACCCTGATGTGGCGGTGACCACGGAACTGTCGGACACCAAGATCCGCTTCACCATCGGCAGCGTCGTTTTGACCTCGAAGCTGATCGACGGCACCTTCCCCGACTATCAGCGCGTCATTCCGACCGGCAACGACAAGCAGCTGATCATCGACCGTCAAACCTTCGCCGCCGCCGTCGACCGCGTGTCGACGATCTCGTCCGAACGCGGCCGCGCGGTGAAGCTCTCGATCAACGAAGGTCAGGTCACACTTGCCGTCAACAACCCGGATTCGGGCAGCGCCACCGAGGAGCTGGCGGCGGACTATTCGTCCGATCCGATCGAGATCGGCTTCAACGCCAAATACCTGCTCGACGTCGCGGCCCAGCTCACCGGCTCGGAAGCCAAGTTCATGCTGGCCGATGCCGGCTCGCCGACGCTGATCCACGACATGGCCGACGAGACAGCGCTCTACGTGCTGATGCCGATGCGGGTCTAGGTTCTCTTTGCCGACGCAATTCCGGACTGAAAACCGTGTCACACTTTTCCTGGAATTGCGCTTTTGTCTGTCGCAATTCCGGACTGAAAACCGTGTCACACTTTTCCTGGAATTGCGCTTTTGTCTGTCGCAATTCCGGACTGAAAACCGTGTCACACTTTTCCTGGAATTGCTCTAGCGGACCCGATGTTTGACCGTGACCGCGGACGCGAAACAGCTTCGGCAGCAAAGCTACGTTAGTAAGCTAACACTTACTAATTTCCGCAATTATGCGGCGCTGTCGCTTGAGCTCGCGCCCGGCGCGGTGGTGCTCTCGGGCGACAATGGCGCCGGCAAGACCAATCTCCTGGAAGCGATCTCGTTCCTGACGCCGGGCCGGGGCTTGCGCCGCGCGCCCTATGCCGATGTGGCGCGCGAAGGCGGCGATGGCGGCTTCGCCTTGCACGCGCGCATCGAGGGGCCGGAGGGCTATGTCGAGATCGGCACCGGCATTTCCGGCGGCGACGCCGCCGGAGAAGGCGGCAGGAGAGTGCGGATCAACGGTGCGCCGGCGCGATCGGCCGAGGACATGCTGGAATGGCTGCGGATCGTCTGGCTGACGCCGGCTATGGACGGGTTGTTTCCTGGACCGGCGGCCGATCGCCGCCGCTTCCTCGACCGGCTGGTGCTGGCGATCGACCCCGGCCACGGCCAGCGCGCGCTCGACTATGAGAAAGCCATGCGTGGCCGTAACCGCCTGCTTACCGAAGGCTCCCGTGACGGTGCCTGGTTCGACGCAATCGAGACGCAGATGGCCGAAACGGGAGTGGCGGTCGCGGCGGCGCGGGCCGAGCTGGTACGGCTGCTTGCCGCCATGATCGACAGATTGCCCGGCAGCGGGCCGTTTCCGCAGGCCGACATCAGTCTTGCCGGCGATCTGGAGAGCGCGCTCGACAGCGCGCCGGCGGTCGATGTCGAGGAGCGGTATCGCGCGGCGCTTGCCAACGGCCGGGATCGCGACCGCGCCGCCGGCCGCACGCTGGATGGCCCGCACCGCTCCGATCTCGTGGTGCGGCACCGGCCGAAGTCGACGCCGGCGGAACTATGCTCGACCGGCGAACAGAAGGCACTGCTGGTCGGCATCGTGCTGTCGCATGCCAGGCTGACCGGCGAGATGTCGGGCCTGACGCCGATCCTCCTGCTGGACGAGATCGCCGCGCATCTGGATGCAGGCCGGCGCGCGGCACTGTTTTCCATCCTCGAGGAATTGAACTGCCAGGCCTTCATGACGGGCACGGATGCCGCCTTGTTTTCGAGCCTTGCCGGGCGCGCGCAGTTCCTGACGGTCGATCACGGCAGCGTCGGGCCGACCGGCTGATCTCTTGAAGAACCAAACCGGCATCAGCGCGTGTCCTGCGGGACAAGGCTGCGCCTTGCCCGTACCTGCGGGACAAGGCTTCGCCTTGCCGTGCCTGCGGGACAAGGCTGCGCCTTGCCCGTACATGACAAGGCTTTGCACCGGCTATAAGGTCCAGCCATGACCAATACCGCCCTGACCGACGAAGAGCTCGAACGCTATGCCCGCCACATCGTGCTGCCCGAGATCGGCGGCCCAGGGCAGCAGAAGCTGAAACGGGCGCGGGTGCTGGTGGTCGGCGCCGGCGGGCTCGGTGCGCCGGTGCTCGAATATCTTGCTGCCGCCGGCGTCGGCACGCTCGGCATCGTCGACGACGACACGGTGTCCTTGTCCAACCTGCAGCGGCAGGTGATCCATGGCGGCGACACGATCGGCATGGCCAAGACCGACAGTGCACGGGAAGCGATCATGCGCATCAACCCCAACGTCACGGTGGAATCGCACCGCCTGAGGCTGACGGCGCAGAACGCCCCTGCCCTCGTCGCCCGCTACGATATCGTTGTCGACGGCTCCGACAATTTCGACACGCGTTACGCGGTCGCCGATGCCTGCGTCAGCGAGAAGAAACCCCTCGTCACCGCCGCCGTCGGCCGCTTCGACGGCTCGGTGACGGTGCTGAAGCCATTCGAAACTGGCGCCGACGGCAAGCGCAATCCGAGCTATCGCGACCTGTTCCCGGAAGCACCGCCGGAAGGGCTGGTGCCGTCCTGCGCCGTTGCCGGCATTGTCGGCGCGCTGACGGGCGTCATCGGCACGCTGCAGGCGATGGAGGCGATCAAGCTGATCACCGGCATAGGCGAGCCACTCATCGGCCGGCTTCTGCTCTACGATGGGCTCACCGCCCGCTTCGACACCATCCGCTACAAGGCCGTCTGAGCACATGGACCAGACCGTCGGCATCTCCATAGTCGGCCTTCCCGCGGATTTCGACCGATGGGACGACTTGCTCGCGCTGATCCGGCGCGCCTTTGCCTATATGGACGGCGTCATCGACCCGCCGTCATCGGCTCATCTTTTGACCGCCGACAGGCTTGGCGGGAGGGCAAAACAGGAAACCGGGTTTCTGGCCGTCGAGAACGGCCGCATCGTCGGCTGCGTCTTCGCGCTGGAGCGAGTGCGGGATTTCTATGTCGGCAAGCTCGCGGTCGAGCCACGGTTCCAGGGCCAGGGCATCGGAACCCGGCTGATGCGGGCGGTCGAGGATCTTGCCCGCGAACGCGGCAAGGATGCCATTGAGCTTCAGACCCGTATCGAACTGACCGCAAACCACGCAGCCTTCGCCCGGCTCGGCTTTCGCGAAACCGAGCGCACGGCGCATGAGGGCTATGACAGGCCAACCTCCATCACCATGCGCAAGGTGCTGTCTTGAGCCTCGCACTCAGCCCGCAAGAACAGGCGATCGCCGCCGGCCAGGACGGCGCCGGCATGGCGATGCGCATCGTCGCCGAAAGCGCTCGCCTGCTCGGCGCGCCGCGGCTCATCCCGATCGCCTCCACCCATATCGACGGCGCGCTTTACCATGGCGATTCCGGCACGTTGTTTGCCGAGAAGTTGGTCGAAGGCGGCGCGAAGATCGCGGTGCGCTCGACGCTCAATGTCGGAGCGCTCGACCTGACGGGTTGCTCGCGCATTCGTCTCGAGGAGCCGCAGCGCGGCATGGCTCGCCGGATGATGGAGGCCTATCGCAAGCTCGGCTGCGAACAGAGCTGGACCTGCGCGCCCTATCAGGCCGGACACAGGCCCCCGCTCGGCAGCGACGTCGCCTGGGGCGAGTCCAACGCGGTGGTCTTCTGCAATTCGGTGCTGGGGGCGCGCACCAACCGCTACGGCGATTTCCTGGACATTGCGTGCGCCATTACCGGCCGCGCGCCGGATTACGGCCTGCACCGGCCTGATAATCGCCGGGCGCGGCTCATTTTCGATGTCTCGGGCCTGTCGCCATCTTTCCTTGCCTCGGAGATCGCCTGGCCTGTTCTGGGCAGCCTCTATGGCCGCGAGGTCGGCAACGCGATCGCTGTCGTCACCGGCGTGGCCAGTCATCCCGGCGAGGACGCGCTGAAGGCCTTCGGCGCCGCAGCCGCTTCGTCCGGCGCGGTCGGCCTGTTCCATATTGCCGGCGTCACGCCCGAGGCTCCCGACGTCGAAACCATTCTGGCCGGAGCTGAACCGGAGGCGGTGATCCGCGTGACGCGCGAGATGGCGGCGAAGGCTCGCGCCGGCCTGTCGACCACCGCCGCGGGCAAAGCCATCGACGCGGTGGCGATCGGCAGCCCGCATCTGTCGCACGCCGAGTTCGACAGCCTGGAGCGGCTGATCGCCGGGCGGCGGCTTGCGGTGCCGGTCTATGCCTGCACCGGCCGCCACGCGCTTGCCTTGCTGGAGCAGAACGGCCGGCGAAAGAGGCTCGAAGCCAGCGGCGTCGTCATCGTCGCCGATACCTGCGTGGTGGTGACGCCGATCATGCCGGACCTCGGCAACGGCGTGCTGATGACCAATTCGGGCAAGTTCGCGCACTACGCGCCGGGCAACACCGGCTATGCGGTGCTCTACGCATCGCTGGCCGACTGCGTCGAAAGCGCGGTCCTCGGCAAGCCGGTCTTTACGGATATCGCCACATGAGCGCTCGGGCCGAAATCCTGCTGCCTGGCAAGGCGGGCGAAGGCGAGGCGCTGGTGCTGACGGCGCCAATCAGCTTCTGGGGCGGCGTCGATCCCAGGACCGGGCGCATCGCCGACGTTCGCCACCCTCAGCATGGCGAAGTCATCGCCGGCCGGGTGCTGTTTTTGCCGGGCACGATCGGCTCGTCATCCGCTTCGGCGGTGCTGATGGAGCTCGTCCACAACGGACGGGCGCCGGCGGCCCTGGTGCTGCACGAGCCTGACGCCATCCTTCTGCTCGGCCTGATCGTCGCCAGGGAAATGGGCTGGGAAACGCCGATGGCGGTGCGGCTCGAACGTAGCGCGTTCGATACCTATCACGGGACCGCCGTGACGGTCGCCGCGGACGGTGCAGTCATCGTGGCCGCTTGAACCTTTTCAGGTCCTCAGGGGCAGAACCCGGTCCGGGGGGCGGTGGCCGTCGAAGAAGGCGCGGATGTTGATGATCACCTTCTCGCCCATGTCGATGCGGCCCTCGAGCGTGGCCGAGCCCATATGCGGCAAAAGCACCACCTTGCCCTTGGCGGCAAGCTTCAACAGCTTGGTGTTCAGCGCCGGCTCGTGCTCGTAAACGTCGAGGCCGGCGCCGGCGATCTTGCCGTCATGGATGAGCTTGATCAGCGATTCCTCGTCGATGATATCGCCGCGCGCGGTGTTGACGAGGTAGGCCGAAGGCTGCATCAGCGCCAGCCGACGGCCGGACAGCAGGTGGAACGTCGCCGGCGTCGAGGGACAATTGACCGAGATGATGTCCATGCGGGCCAGCATCTGGTCGAGGCTTTCCCAGTAGGTTGCCTCCAGTTCTTCCTCGACCGCCGGCAACACGCGGTGCCGGTTGTGGTAGTGGATCGACAGTCCAAAGGCCTTGGCCCGCCTGGCGACCGCCGTGCCGATGCGGCCCATGCCGACGATGCCCAGCCGTTTGCCCCAGATGCGCCGGCCGAGCATCCAGGTCGGCGACCAGCCGGCCCATTTCTTCTCGCTTGTAAGCACATTGGCGCCTTCGGCCAGCCGCCGCGGCACGGCGAGCATCAGCGCCATGGTCATGTCGGCGGTGTCTTCGGTGAGCACATTCGGCGTGTTGGTGACGGTGATGCCTTTCTTGGCTGCCGCAGCGACGTCGATCTTGTCGACGCCGTTGCCGAAATTGGCGATCAGCTTGAGGTTTTCGCCGGCCTGGGCGATCAGCGCGGCGTCGATATGATCGGTGATGGTGGGAACCAGCACATCGGCTTCCTTGACCGCCGCGACCAGCTCCGGCTGCGTCATCGGCCGGTCCTCGACATTCAGCCGCGCGTCGAACAGTTCGCGCATGCGGGTTTCGACCGGATCGGGCAGCTTGCGCGTGATGACGACGAGGGGCCGTTTTTTGCCTGCCATTTTATCCCCGAAGCTTCCTAGATCAGAATGACGTTTCGTTGAATCGTCATCCTGATCCTACTCTTTTTTGGAGCATGATCTTTCCGAAAACCGGTTCCCACTTTTCGGGATCATGCTCTCGAAACCGATCTCGTTGAGACCTCTTTAACCAAGACCGGCGAAACTTGTAGCCAATCGCGGCATCAGCCCACTCCTGTAACAAGCGGTGCCGCCGAAGACAAAGAAAAAGGGGCGCTCATCCCGACGGACCGGCGCCGAAAGGAACGAAAGTGTCTGGTATCGCGTCGCTTCGCCTGGCCTTCAGCGCAGCCATTCTCGGTGCCCTGCTTTGCGCGCCGCAGGCATTCGCGCAGAGTGCGGCCGCGCCGGCGCAGACCATAACGCTCGGCCCAAGCGGCCTGCCGCTGCCGCGCTTCGTCAGCCTGAAGCCGGCCCGCGTCAACTCGCGCGTCGGCCCTGGCGCCAATTACTCCGTCAACTGGATGTACATGAAGGCCGGCCTGCCGATGGAAGTCATCCAGGAATTCGATACCTGGCGCCGCGTGCGCGATGCCGACGGCTCGGAGGGCTGGATCAACCAATCGCTGCTCTCCGGCCGCCGCACCGCGATCGTCGCGCCGTGGCAGCGCGGCAAGGGCGGGCGAATCAACCTGCTCAACGGGCCCGACAAGGATGCCGGTGTCATCGCCATCATCGAGCCGGGCGTGATCGGCGCGATCAAGAAATGCGACGGCCAATGGTGCGAAATGACCTTCGACGGCCACACCGGTTGGATGGCCCAGTCGCAGGTGTGGGGCGCCTATCCGGGCGAGAAGGTCAAGAACTGAGTTTGCCGGAAGGCTCCGCCCCACGGCGCCCGATGCGCCCGAGATGGGTATCCTGAAAACCAGTGGACAATTTCAGGCCATAGCCCAACGCGCGGTCGACGGCGATATGGGCGATCCAGATCAGCGCCACGGCAGTGACCGTTGAATTGCCAAGAAGCTTGCCGGCGAGCGCCAGAACGAGCGGTGCTATCAGGATGTGCAGGGCGTTATAGGCAATCGCGCCGATGCGCGGCCCGGCAAGATAGCCGAGCATCGACAGGTCGGGCGCCAGGATGAGCAGCGCGAACAGCCACCAGGAGACCCCCGCCATTGCGTAGAAAACGATGGCAGCTACAGCGACGGCGACCCATTCCAGCCGGACTGCCAGGTCGACGGGACGCATCGCGAACGGATCAATCGCACCGTTTGGGGCGCAGCCTCACCACGATGTCGACATTGGCGATCTCCATGCCTTCCGGAGGTGCCGGCAGGTTGGAGACGGTTACCGGCCCGCTTTCGATATCGAAAATCCGGTTCTCGCCCTCGACGTAGAAGTGATGATGGTCGGAGGTGTTGGTGTCGAAATAGGTTTTCGAGCCTTCGACCGCCAGGATGCGCAGCAGGCCGGCCTGGGTGAACTGGTGGAGCGCGTTGTAGACCGTCGCCAGAGAAACCGGCACGCCGGCCGCGATCGCCTCTTCATGCAGTTCCTCGGCCGAAAGGTGGCGGTCGCCCTTGGCGAAAAGCAGATCGGCCAGCGCAATGCGCTGACGCGTCGGCCTCAGGCCGGCTTCGCGAACCCGCTTGTCCACAGCGACATTTTCCTTCCGGTAGCCCGAATCCATCTTCGCGTCGAAGCTTTGCTGCCCAGCCCATCAACAGGTCCAGAATGGCAAAAAGACGTCAAAAGCCAAAACCGGACATCAGCCGACATATATTCTGTAGTCCGAATGCGATCAATAGCGCGCATTGACCCGGGCAGACGCACGGGTTAAGCGCAAACGCCGGTTTCCGGCCGCAAACAGAGTGTGTTAGGAAACCACCGACAAGGGCGCCCTGCCGCCCGCGAAGAACACGGGGACCGAAATTTGATGGCGGATCAAAAGTCCAGCTACGATTACGAGGAACTGCTTGCCTGCGCGCGCGGCGACCTGTTCGGGCCAGGCAACGCCCAGCTGCCCTACCCACCGATGCTGATGTTCGACCGTATCACCGAGATCAGCGAGACCGGCGGGGCTTTCGACAAGGGCTTCATCCGCGCCGAATTCGATATCAAGCCGGACCTGTGGTTTTTCGCCTGCCACTTCATCGGCAATCCGATCATGCCGGGCTGCCTCGGCCTCGACGCCATGTGGCAGTTGACCGGCTTCTATCTCGGCTGGCTCGGCGAGCCGGGCAAGGGCATGGCGCTTTCGACCGGCGAGGTGAAGTTCAAGGGCATGGTGACGCCGTCGGTGATGAAGGTCGAATATGGCATCGACTTCAAGCGCGTGATGCGCGGCCGCCTGGTGCTCGGCATTGCCGACGGCTGGCTCAAGGCGGATGGCGAACCCATATACGCGGCTACGGATCTGAAGGTCGGCCTGTCCAAGCAGTCCGCCGCCTGACCGATTAGCGTGGCGCCCGCGTGTCCGACGGACCGCAAGGGAGCAGTTTATTTGCGTATGATCAAAGGCGAAAACCGGCTAGGTTTTTCGTCCCAATACGCCGGAAGGAGTTGCGAATGAGACGGGTCGTAGTGACAGGGCTCGGCATTGTGTCGTCGATCGGCAACAATGCCAATGAGGTGCAGAGCTCGCTTTACGATGCCAAATCCGGCATCAGCTTTTCCAATTCCTTCGCCGAACACGGCTTCCGCTGCCAGGTCTGGGGCGCGCCGACGCTCGATCCCGCCCCGATGATCGACCGCCGCGCCATGCGCTTCCTGAGCCAGGGTGCTGCCTGGAACCACGTTGCCATGGATCAGGCGATCGCCGATGCCGGACTCGGCGAAGGCGACATCACCAATGAGCGGACCGGCATCGTGATGGGTTCCGGCGGCCCCTCGACCCGGACCATCGTCGAAGCGGCGGAAACCACGATCAAGAACAACAGTCCCAAGCGTATCGGCCCGTTCGCCGTGCCGAAAGCGATGTCGTCGACGGCGTCGGCCACTCTGGCCACCTGGTTCAAGATCCACGGCGTCAACTATTCGATCTCGTCGGCCTGCTCGACCTCGGCGCATTGCATCGGCAATGCCTATGAGCTGATCCAGTGGGGCAAGCAGGACATGATGTTTGCCGGCGGCCATGAGGACCTCGACTGGACGATGTCGGACCTGTTCGACGCAATGGGCGCAATGTCGTCGAAGTTCAACGACAATGCATCGGCCGCATCCCGCGCCTATGACGTCAACCGCGACGGTTTCGTCATCGCCGGCGGCGCCGGCGTGCTGGTGCTGGAAGAATTGGAACACGCCAAGGCGCGCGGCGCCAAGATCTATGCCGAGATCGTCGGCTACGGCGCGACTTCCGATGGCTACGACATGGTGGCCCCATCCGGCGAAGGCGCCATGCGCTGCATGCGGCAGGCGCTTGCCACCGTCTCGACCCCGGTCGACTACATCAACACTCACGGCACCTCGACGCCGGTCGGCGATTCCAAGGAAATGGGCGCCATCCGCGAGGTGTTCGGCGACAAGATGCCTTACATCACCTCGACCAAGTCGCTGACCGGCCATTCGCTGGGGGCGGCCGGCGTGCAGGAATCGATCTATTCGATCCTGATGATGCAGGGCGGCTTCATCGGCGAGAGCGCCCATATCGAGGCGCTCGATCCGGAATTCGAGGGCATGCCTATCGTGCGCAAGCGTATCGACAACGCCAAAATCGACACCGTCCTGTCCAACTCCTTCGGTTTTGGTGGCACCAACGCAACGCTGATTTTCCAGCGCTATTCCGCATAAGGATGCCTTTTATGGACGGGTTGATGAAGGGCAAGCGCGGGCTTGTCATGGGTGTCGCCAACGACCATTCGATTGCCTGGGGCATTGCCAAAAAGCTCTCGGAACATGGGGCGGAGCTGGCTTTCACCTACCAGGGCGACGCCTTCGGGCGGCGGGTCAAGCCGCTTGCCGAGAAGGTGGGAGCCTCGTTGATCGTGCCCTGCGATGTCGAGGACAGCGCCTCGGTCACCGCGACCTTCGAGACCCTCGGCAAGGCCTGGGGCGGGCTGGACTTCGTGGTGCACGCCATCGGCTTTTCCGACAAGAACGAGCTCAAGGGCCTCTACGCCGACACCAGCCGCGACAATTTCGTGCGCACCATGGTGATCTCCTGCTATTCCTTCACCGAGGTCGCCCGCAACGCCGCCGCGCTGATGGGCAATGGCGGCTCGATGATCACGCTCACCTATGCCGGCTCGGTCAGGGTGATGCCGAACTACAATGTCATGGGCGTCGCCAAGGCCGGGCTCGAGGCCAGCGTACGCTACCTTGCCAACGACTACGGCCCGCGCGGCATCAGGGTGAACGGCATCTCGGCCGGTCCGGTGCGGACGCTTGCCGGCTCGGGCATTTCCGACGCCCGCCATATGTTCTCCTACCAGCAGCGCAATTCGCCTCTCAGGCGCACCGTGACCATCGACGAAGTCGGCGGTTCGGCGCTTTACCTGCTCTCCGATCTGTCGTCGGGCGTCACCGGTGAGATCCATTATGTGGATTCCGGCTATCACATCGTTTCGATGCCTGCACTGGAGGAACTGAAGCAGAACGACGGCGCTCGCGAATAGTTTGCGGCCGCGATAGTAGCCTCCAGTAAAATTGGATGCATTGGCGGAAACTCATTTTAAGGAGATATCCGCTATAAGGCCCCCTAATCTAGGGAGCTTGCATGTCTGCAGTCAGCAACCCGAAGCGAACACCGCTGTTCCGGCTGATCACCATCGCCAGCTCGGGCATGGGCAGTTTCATCCTTGGATTATGGGGGCTTCGGTTCGGCTTCGGCGACGGCATGGCCGGCATGCCCGCCGAGATGATGGCGGGCATCATCGCCGCGCTCTGTGCCCTTGCCGCCGGCGGTGCGGCGCTGTCGTTCTTCGCGGGCGTCGATGAATCGGAGGCCTATGTCTTCAAGGAGACCCATTTCGACAAGCTGACCGGCCTGCTGTCGCGCCAGGCCATGGTCGGCAAGATTGCCGATGCCGCCTCCGGGACGATCCGAACCGGCGAGCCGGTGTTCCTGATCGACATCGATATCGACCGCTTCAAGCAGATCAACGATGCCATCGGCTACAGCCAGGGCGACGAGCTGATCCGCGCCTTCACCAGCAGGCTAAAGGAGAATATGCCGAAGGGTGCGGTGATCGGGCGCACCGGCGCCGGCGAATTCGGCGTGCTGCTGCCGGATCGCGACATCAGGGGTTCGATCGAGCGGCTGATCGAAAAACTCATCAACGAGATGATGGAGCCCTACCAGCTGCAGACGCATCTGCAGTCGGTCAGCCTGTCGGTCGGGATCGTGGCGATGCCGAAGGACGGCGTCGATCCCGTTCTTGTCCTGCGCCGCTCGAACCTGGCGCTGCAGAACGCGCGTGCCAGCGGCGTCGGCAACTGGTCCGTCTTCCACGCCGACATGGGCCGCGTGGCGGACTATCGGCAATGGATCGAGTCGGAGCTAAAGACCGCTTTCGACCGTGGCGACTTCAGCCTCCACTATCAGCCGCAACTGAACCTGCCGAGCGGCCGCGTCGTCGGCTATGAGGCGCTGATCCGCTGGAAGCATCCGGAGCGCGGCATGATCCCGCCGATGGAGTTCATTCCGATCGCCGAGGAAACCGGCATGATCAATCCGATCGGCGAATGGGTGCTGCGCAAGGCCTGCGGCGATGCCCAGTACCTGCCGCAGGATTGCTTCGTCGCCGTCAACATCTCGCCGGTCCAGTTCATGACCAGGGATTTCGTCGGCATCGTGCGGGAGGTGATGGAATCGACCGGCATCAAACCGTCGCGGCTCGAGCTCGAGGTCACCGAGACGGCGATGATGCAGGATCGCGACCGCGCCGCGACGATCCTGGAGCAGCTTGCCGAGATGGGCATTTCAGTGGCCGTCGACGATTTCGGCACGGGCTATTCCAATTTGAGCTACCTGATCGATTTCTCCTTCGGCAAGCTGAAGATCGACCGTTCCTTCGTCAGCCGCATCGACACCGACTCCAGCTCCGGCGCGATCGTTTCGACCATCGTCGGGCTGTCGCGGGCGCTGGGCGTCAGCATCATTGCCGAAGGCGTGGAGACCGAGAATCAGGCCACGCTGCTCAGGGCCGCCGGCTGCGAGGTGGTGCAAGGCTATCTGTTCGGCCGGCCGGCACCGCTCAAGGTGGAGCTCGGCGAAGCGCGGCCGGCGTTCGGCGCGCGCGAGCCGGCTCGCATCGTCAGCGTGCAGTAGGGCGCGCGCTCTTTTCCTGGCGCAATTCCGGACGGAAAACCGCTCCACACTTTTCCTGGAATTGCTTTTTTAGCGGCGCAATTCCGGACGGAAAACCGCTCCACACTTTTCCTGGAATTGCTTTTTTAGCGGCGCAATTCCGGACGGAAAACCGCTCCACACTTTTCCTGGAATTGCTTTTTAGCGGCGCAATTCCGGACGGAAAACCGCTCCACACTTTTCCTGGAATTGCTTTTTAGCGGCGCAATTCCGGACGGAAAACCGCTCCACACTTTTCCTGGAATTGCTTTTTAGCGGCGCGCCGAAAACACCTTGAACATGCCGTCGCGGGCGACCTCTGAATAGCTGGCAAAGGCGGCCGACAACGCTTGCTCGTAGGGAAGCTGGCGGTTGGCGACCATAAACAGGCGGCCGCCCGGTTTGAGCGCTTTCGACGCTTTACCGATCATGCCGGCTCCGATGCCAGGCTCGGCCGCGCGGCCGCTATGGAAGGGCGGGTTCATGACGATTGCGTCGTAGCGCCGTTCGACCGCCTCGGTGAGAAGATCGGTCCAGAAGAAGCGCGGCTCGACGGCGCCATGGACGTTCAGCCTGGCTGCTTCGAGGGCTTCGAAATCCGCTTCATAGAGATCGAGGGCCGTGAGGCCGTGCGAGCGCCGAGCGACTTCCGCCGCCAGATAACCCCAGCCGGCGCAGAAATCAGCCACGCTGCCCTTGAGGTCACCCGGCAGGCTTGCGGCCAGCAATTTTGAACCGGCGTCGACCCGATCAAAAGAGAACATGCCGGGCGCGGTTTTGAAGACGCCTTCGACGACAAGGTCGGGGTTGCCGGCGCGCAGCGTCGCGGCGGTCTCCGTGCCGGCTCGCCGGAACCAGAAGGCAACGCCGTGATGCTTCGGCAGGTGGCCTTCGAGCGGCGTCAGGGCATTGATCCGCTTGCGCAGGCTGTCGACGCCGTCGTCCTTGCCGCCCGCGACAGCGATCAGCCCGCCCGGGGCGACGCGCTCGATGGCTTCGGCGATGCGCAACTCATTTTGCCCGCGATGCCGGTCGGCGAGCACGAGAGCCATGTCGTAGCGCTGCCCTTCCGCCCGCGCCGTCACATTATGGCCTGACGCCTGCAAGGCGCGAAAATGCGGCCGGAAACCTTGCACGAGATGCAGCGCGTCGAAGCCGGCGGGCAAGCGGAAACCGGGCTCGGCGCCCAGAAAAAGAACGCGGGCATCCTTTCGCGGCAGAGGCAGCGCCTCGGCCTCAAACGGATAGAACAGCGTTTTCAGCGGCTCCGCGGCCATTCATTCACCCTGAAGCAAAACGGGCGCGACCTCGCGGCGCGCCCGTCTCGATGTATCCGTGGCTTTTTGTCTGATGCATGTCGTTATCCCAAAACCGCTACGCACTTTTGGGCGACATGCATAAGACCGATCAGGCGGCGTCTTCCTCGCCTTCCGACTTCTTCTTGTCCTGAGCGATTTCCTTGCCGGTCGCCTGGTCGACGACCTTCATCGACAGGCGGACCTTGCCGCGCTCGTCGAAGCCCATCAGCTTGACCCAGACCTTGTCGCCTTCCTTGACGACGTCGGACGTCTTGGCGACGCGCTCATTGGCGAGCTGCGAGATGTGGACGAGACCGTCGCGCGGGCCGAAGAAGTTGACGAACGCGCCGAAGTCGGCCGCCTTGACGACGGTGCCTTCGTAGATCTCGCCGACTTCCGGCTCGGCGACGATGGTGTGGATCCACTTCTTCGCCGCCTCGATCTCCTTGGCGTTCGCCGAAGCAATCTTGACCGTGCCGTCGTCCTCGATGTTGATCTTGGCGCCGGTCTTCTCGACGATCTCGCGGATCACCTTGCCGCCGGAGCCGATGACGTCGCGGATCTTGTCGGTCGGGATGTGCATGACCTCGATGCGCGGCGCGAACTCGCCGAGCTCGGCGCGGGCGCCGGACAGCGCATGCGCCATCTCGCCGAGGATATGCAGGCGGCCGTCCTTGGCCTGGGCAAGCGCGATACCCATGATCTCCTCGGTGATGCCGTCGATCTTGATGTCCATCTGCAGCGAGGTGACGCCGTTGGCGGTACCGGCGACCTTGAAGTCCATGTCGCCGAGATGATCCTCGTCACCGAGGATGTCGGAGAGCACGGCGAAGCGCTCGCCTTCCTTGATCAGGCCCATGGCGATGCCGGCGACCGGCTTTGCCAGCGGCACGCCGGCATCCATCAGCGCCAGCGAGGTGCCGCAGACGGTCGCCATCGAGGACGAGCCGTTGGACTCGGTGATCTCCGAAACGACGCGCAGCGTGTAGGGGAACTGGTCAGCGCTCGGCAGCATCGGGCGGATAGCGCGCCAGGCGAGCTTGCCGTGGCCGATTTCGCGGCGGCCGGGCGAGCCCATGCGGCCGGTTTCACCGACGGAGTAGGGCGGGAAGTTGTAGTGAAGAAGGAACTTCTCCTTATACATTCCCGTCAGCGAATCGACATACTGCTCGTCCTCGCCGGTGCCGAGCGTGGCAACGACCAGCGCCTGGGTCTCGCCGCGGGTGAACAGCGCCGAACCATGGGTGCGCGCCAGGACGCCGACTTCGGAGACGATCTTGCGGACCGTCTTCAGGTCGCGGCCATCGATGCGCGAGCCGGTGTCGAGGATGTTCCAGCGCACGACCTTGGCCTGGAGCTCCTTGAACACCGAGCCGATCTGCTCGGAGGTGTGCTTGGCCTCTTCGCCTTCGGCCGGCGCGAACGCGGCCTTGACCTTCGCCTTGACGGCGTCGACGGCGGCGTAGCGCTTCTGCTTGTCGGTGATCTTGTAAGCCTCGCGAAGCTCGTCGCCGACGATCTTCAGCATCTCGGCTTCGAGCGCGGAGTAATCCGGCGCCGTGAAGTCGCGCGGCTCCTTGGCGGCGACCTCGGCCAGCTTGATGATCGCCTCGATCACCGGCTGGAAGCTCTTGTGGCCGAACACGACGGCGCCGAGCATCAGGTCCTCGGAGAGTTCCTTGGCCTCGGATTCGACCATCAGCACGGCGTCGGCGGTGCCGGCGACGACGAGGTCGAGCTTGGATTCCTGCATCTCGTCAATATGCGGGTTGAGCACATATTCGCCGTTGATGTAGCCGACGCGGGCGCCGCCGATCGGGCCCATGAAGGGCACGCCCGAAAGCGTGAGCGCCGCGGAGGTGGCGACGATCGACAGGATGTCCGGATCGTTTTCGAGATCATGCTGGACGACGGTGACCACGATCTGGGTGTCGTTCTTGTAGCCGTCGGCGAAAAGCGGGCGGATCGGGCGGTCGATCAGGCGGGAAACCAGCGTTTCCTTTTCGCTCGGACGGCCTTCGCGCTTGAAATAGCCGCCCGGGATCTTGCCGGCCGCGTAGGTCTTTTCCTGGTAGTTGACGGTAAGCGGGAAGAAATCGAGGCCGGGCTTCGGCTCTTTCATCGAGACGACGGTGGCGAGAACAACGGTCTCACCGTAGGTGGCGAGCACCGCACCGTCAGCCTGGCGGGCGATCTTGCCGGTTTCCAGGATGAGCGGACGGCCGCCCCATTCGATTTCCACTTTGTGTTGATTGAACATATCTTGTCCTTCATATGCGGAAAGGGCCGCACCGTCTTAGCGGTCGCGGGTTCTCCCTTTCCTGGCTTCCTTCGGGCAGCCACGGGCAAGACAACGGGAAGCTCGATCAAGTCCGGCTCTCAGCCGAGCGAGCGTCCTGCAATCCTGCCCCATGACCGTCCATGGGCGGTTCCGGAAAGCCCTCTGCAAGTCCGGAACCCGATTGGCCGATTGGTCGGCCGGCCTTGCGCATGACGCCGGAAACCGGTGTTTCCGGAACGCGCCATGCGCGGAGGGGAATTTACTTTTCCTGCATCGAGGCACCGGACCATCCGATACGCCAATGCGCGACCGGCGGGCCCCCTTGGAGAGCCCGCCGGTCAATTCGTCAGCGACGCAGGCCGAGCTTGTCGATCAGCGTCTGGTAGCGCGCGTCATCCTTGCGCTTGAGGTAGTCAAGCAGGCTGCGGCGCTGGGAGACCAGAGCAAGCAGACCACGACGGGAATGGTTATCCTTCTTGTGGTCCTTGAAGTGCTCGGTCAGGTTCTTGATGCGCTCGGAAAGGATGGCAACCTGGACTTCCGGAGACCCGGTATCGCCCTTGGCGGTTGCGAATTCAGTCATCAATTCCTTCTTGCGATCGGCAGTGATCGACATCGTGCTTTTCCTTATCTGTTGGAGGAAACGGGACGCCCACAGCCGGGATGTCGTCCAGCAAGGGCCAGTACAAGCGACGCGTCAGGGCGCGAAGCTGCGGCGCATATAGTGCAATTCCGGATAAAACGCCAGCCCAATTGTCAAGCCGGCTTGTCGCAGGTTCCGGTTGCGAAACGGCAGAACTCAGAGGCTACAGCCACTTCTTCCACTTGAAGAACGCGATCAAACCGGCGGCGACCAGCACCATGAACACCAGCGCCACCGGATAGCCGTAATAGGCTTTCAGCTCCGGCATGTTCCAGGGCGAGGTCTGCGGATCGAAATTCATGCCCCAGACGCCGACAAGGAAGGTCAGCGGCATGAAGATCACCGAGACGATCGTGAGATAGGAGATAACGTCGTTGGTGCGAGCCTGGGTCAGCGAGACATGCATCTCGATCAGGCCGGTGAGCATATCGCGCTGGTTCTCGACCAGTTCGATGAGGCGCAGCGAATGGTCGAGCGTGTCGTTGAAGAAGATCTTGGTCTCGGCCTTCACGAAGGGCACGTCGTTGCGGATCAGCGTCGCCAGCGCGTCTCGCATCGGCCACAGCACGCCTTTGAGCACATTGGCGTCGCGCCGCAACTCATGCAACTGCCGCATCTGATGCTTGTGCGGGTTGTTCAGCATCTCGTCCTCGATGCCGTCGACCAATTCGCTCGCCGCCTCGATCGGCGGGAAGTAGCTGTCGACGATGGCATCGATCAGCGCATAGGCAAGATAGTCGGCGCCGCGCGAACGGAGCCTGTTCGGCATCGCGCCGGCAATGCGCTTGCGCACCGGATCGAAGGGATCGCCCTCGCGCTCCTGGAAGGTGACGACGAAATTCCTGCCGAAGAACATCGCGATCTGCTCGTAGCGATGCGAGGTGACATCGTCGACCATACGCATGACGACGAAGGCGTGATCCTCGTAGAAATCCACCTTGGGCCGCTGGCCGGTGTTGACGACGTCCTCCAGCGCCAGCGGGTGCAAATTGAAGATCCGGCCGATCTCCTCGATCAGCGGGATGTTGGCAAGCCCGGTGCAGTCCAGCCAGACCACCGGCCATTTCTCGCAATGGGTGTTGAGATCGTCGATGCTGGCGTTGTCGATGGTTTTGTATTTTCCGGCGAAATCAGCGTCAGCCGAAGCTCGCTGCGCCGCGCCGCCGGATCGGCGATAAGCGTGCCAGGCGACGCCCCGACCGGCGGCCGACGGGTTTTCAGCGATGCCCGCTTCTTGCCTGTATCAGCCTTGGCCATGAGATCCCTGGAACTTCAGCGCTCAGCCGGTTTCACCCGACAAAGACCCGTTTTGGCTTGAACATGCCCTGTTCGATGGCGCCGATGGCGACGAGCCTGCCGCGCGCGGTGGCACAGGCCTCCTCGGCCTCGACCGGCGCATCGCGGCCGCGAATGATGACGGGATTGCCAAGCCGGATCTTGGTGGCCGCGTCGTCGCTGACCGCGACCTGCGGCAGGCAGTCGAGCGCGACCGCGGTGTCGACCAGCAGCGCGTCGATGGCGCTGAAATCGACCGCAGCCTCGGCTTCGTCCGGACTGGC
Organism: Mesorhizobium sp. Arg314; assembly: GCF_053714275.1. Lineage (NCBI taxonomy): Bacteria > Pseudomonadati > Pseudomonadota > Alphaproteobacteria > Hyphomicrobiales > Phyllobacteriaceae > Mesorhizobium > Mesorhizobium sp. Arg314. The sequence goes on from NZ_JBSKBP010000001.1 coordinate 359,640, forward strand.
TTCGGTGTTGCCGCCAAAGCGGGCCGCTTCGAGCTCGGCCACGGTGACAAAATCATCGGGCGTGAACGGCTCGACCTCGACGCGGCGCAATTCCGCGATATGGCCAAAGCAGCCGAGGTCGCGGCCCATGTCGCGCGCCAGCGAGCGCACATAGGTGCCCTTGCCGCATTCGACCTCGAAGACAGTCTTGTCGGTACCGTGCTCGGCGATTTCGAGGCGGCCGATCTCGATCTCGCGCGCCGGAATCTCGACCGTCTCGCCTTCACGCGCGAGGTCATAGGCGCGCTCGCCGGCGATCTTGATGGCCGAGAATTGCGGCGGCGTCTGCATGATGACGCCGGTGTATTTCGGCAGCAGCGCCCTCACCTGCGCCTCGTCCGGTCGACGGTCGGAGCTGTTGGTCACCGGGCCTTCGAGATCGTCGGTCGTGCGCTCCTCGCCCCAGGCGACGGTGAAGCGGTAGATCTTGGCGCCATCCTGCACGTAGGGAACGGTCTTGGTGGCCTCGCCCAAGGCGATCGGCAGCATGCCGGAGGCCAGCGGATCAAGCGTGCCGGCGTGGCCGGCCTTTTCGGCCTGGAACAGCCATTTGATCTTGGAGACCGCCTCGGTCGAGCCCATGCCGACCGGCTTGTCCAGCACCACCCAGCCGGAGACCGGCCGCCCCTTCTTCTTGCCGCGACGCGCCACCTATTCCTCGTCCTTGTCGTTATTCTTGCCGTCACCGAGATCGCGCGCCACTTCGGGCGACTTCAGCAGTTCATTGATTTTCGCGAAATTGTCGAAGGAGGTATCGAGCCGGAAGCGGAATTCCGGCATGTATTTCATCTGCCTGAGCGCGCCGGAAACACGGCCGCGGATGAATTTCGCATGCTTGTTGAGCGCTTCGATCACTGCGCCGGTGTCGCCGGCGCCGAGCGGCGAGACGAAGGCGGTGGCGATTTTGAGATCGGGCGACATGCGCACCTCGGACACCGAGACGACGCTGTTTTCGATCACCGGATCTATGATCTCGCCGCGCTGCAAGGTCTCGGACAGGGCATGACGCACCTGCTCGCCGACGCGCAGCATGCGCTGGGAGGGGCCTGATATGGTCGAACGGGGCATTTTTCTTCGGTCCTGAAATCGTGAAGCGCGGGATGGGACCGCGCCACATGTCTCAACTGCATAAGGGGCTGGGCGGCAGCCTTTCGGCCGCCGCCCGTTTCATTCCGGCACGTATACCCGAATTTACAGCGTTCTGGTTACCATCTCGATGCGGAAGCACTCGATGACGTCGCCGACGCGCATGTCCTCGTAGTTCTGGAAGGCCATGCCGCACTCCTGGCCGCCCGGCACTTCCGAAACCTCGTCCTTGAAGCGCTTCAGCGTCTTCAAGGTGCCTTCGTGGATGACGACGTTGTCGCGGATCAGGCGAACGCCCGCGCCACGCTCGACCTTGCCTTCGGTTACGCGGCAGCCGGCGATCTTGCCGACCTTGGAGATGTCGAAGATCTCGAGGATCTCGGCATTGCCGATGAAGGTCTCGCGCCGTTCCGGCGAAAGCATGCCGGAAAGCGCCGCCTTCACGTCATCGACGAGGTTGTAGATGATCGAGTAGTAGCGGATCTCGATGCCCGCGGCGGCCGCGGCCGCACGCGCCTGCGCGTTGGCGCGGACGTTGAAGCCGATGATCGCCGCTCCGGACGTCTCGGCGAGCGAGACGTCGCTTTCGGTGATGCCGCCGGCACCGGCATGAACGATGCGCGCGCGCACCTCGTCGTTGCCGAGCTTTTCGAGGGCGGCATTGATCGCCTCGATCGAACCCTGCACGTCGCCCTTGATGACCAGCGGGAATTCCTTCAGTCCGCTCGTCTGCAACTGCGACATCATCTGCTCGAGCGAGCCGCGCTGGCCGGCATGCTTGGCCACCGCCTTGTCGCGCGCCAGGCGCTGGCGGTATTCGGTGATCTCACGGGCGCGCGCCTCGTTGTTGACGACGGCGAAGCGGTCACCCGCCTGCGGCGTGCCCTGGAGGCCAAGCACCTCGACCGGCATTGCCGGCGGCGCTTCCGGCACGTGCTCGCCGCGATCGTTGACAAGCGCGCGCACACGGCCCCACTCGTTACCGGCGACGATGATGTCGCCCGGCATCAGTGTGCCGGTCTGCACCAGCACGGTGGCGACGGGACCGCGGCCCTTGTCCAGCTGCGCCTCGATGACCGCGCCTTCGGCGGTGCGGTCGGGATTGGCCTTGAGGTCGAGAACTTCGGCCTGCAGCAGGATCGCTTCGAGCAGCTTGTCGAGATTGGTGCCCTTGGTCGCCGAAACCTCGACGTCCAACACCTCGCCACCCATCGATTCCACGAACACTTCGTGGCGCAGCAGTTCGGTCCGCACCTTCTGCGGGTCGGCGTCACGCTTGTCGATCTTGTTGATGGCCACGATGATCGGCACGCCGGCCGCCTTGGCGTGGCTGATCGATTCGATCGTCTGCGGCATCACGCTGTCGTCGGCCGCCACCACCAGCACGGCGATGTCGGTGACCTGGGCGCCGCGGGCGCGCATCGCCGTGAAGGCGGCGTGGCCGGGCGTGTCGATGAAGGTGATCTTCTGACCGTTCTTCTCGATCTGGTAGGCACCGATGTGCTGGGTGATGCCGCCGGCCTCGCCGGAGACGACGTTGGCGTTGCGGATGGCGTCGAGCAACGAGGTCTTGCCGTGGTCGACATGGCCCATGATGGTCACGACCGGCGGACGCGACACCAGGTCTTCCGGGCGGTCGGCAATGTTGAACAGCCCTTCCTCGATGTCGGACTCGGCGACGCGGCGGACCGTGTGGCCGAATTCGGAGGCGACCAGCTCGGCCGTGTCGGCGTCGATGACGTCGCCCGGCTTCAGGATCTGGCCCTGCTTCATGAAGAACTTGACCACGTCCACGGCGCGCTCGGACATGCGCTGCGCCAATTCCTGGATGGTGATGGTTTCGGGCAGGATCACTTCGCGCATGACTTTCTCGCGCGGCTCATTGTGGAGCGCGCGTTTGAATTTTTCCTGGCGGCGGCGCATCGACGACAGCGAACGGGCGCGCGCATCTTCATCCGACAGCGCAGAGTTCAGCGTCAGCTTGCCGCGACGGCGGTCTTCCTCGCCCTTGGTGGGCTTGGCTGGCCGCGCCACTTCGGGCGTGGCAAGGCGGCGCGCTGGCGTACTCGCGCCGGCGCCGGGGCCGGTACGCCTCGGCTTGGCCCCCTCGTCGTCGTCGACAGTGGCAACATCGGCTGCCAGCGGCGCGCGGCGGCGAGCCTCTTCCTCGGCGCGTCGGCGCGACTCGGCCTCAGCCTGGAGGCGTGCCTCCTCCTCGGCCTGACGGCGTGCGGAGTCCTCACGCTCGCGCTTGCGGCGATCTTCTTCCTCGGCGCGGCGCTTGCTTTCTTCCTGGGCTCGCTGGCGATCCTCGACCTCGCGAGCTTTGGAGCCTTCAAGCGCCTTGCGACGCGCTTCCATCTCGCCGCGCGAAAGTTCGTTCAGCACCATGCCTGAGCGTTCCGGCGGCGGGGGCGGCGCCTTCGGCGCTTCCTGCACGACAGGCGCTGCGGCAACAGGGGCAGCGGCGACGGGCTTCGGCGTGAAGACGGACGGCGCCACCGGCTCCGGCTTGTCGCCGGGCAACGAGAACTTGCGCTTCTTGGTCTCGACCACGACCGACTTGGTGCGGCCATGCGAGAAATTCTGGCGCACGGTGCCCTGCTCGAGGCCGGGGCGCTTCAGCGTCAAGGTCTTCTTCGGCGTAACGCTCAACGTCTTGTCGTCGCCCGATTTCGTATCGTTCATTCCATATCCTCTGCGGCCTCATCTTCGTCAGCAACGGCCGCAAGCATTGCCAGATCGTTCGGGGTACCGCCCCGATATCGGTCGAGCGCAACAACGCGCTTCTCAACCGCCTGTCCCGCGTCCTGCGCGAGGACGGCAGCATGTATCACATTTGTACCCCCCAATGCCAAGCTCAAGTCGGCCTCGGAGAAAAGTTTATAGGCAAGGATGGCGGGGCCGCCGAGATGGACGGTTGCCCGCCGCGCCTGACTGATCTTGCGGATACCGTCGTCCGCAGCCTCGGCCGCATGCAGCACGAGGAGCGCCTGCCCGTCGCGCACCGCACCTTCGACCTTGGCTGCGCCGAGAACGACGGCACCCGCCTTGCGGGCTAGGCCAAGCATGCCCAGAGCGGATCTGGAGAGCAGCCCGTCGACCATGCCGCCGAGATCGGCTGGAACGGTCACCTGCGCCTTGAAAGCACGGGCAAACAGGTTCTTCGCCGCTGCCTTCTCGATATGTAGGCGATCGGCGGTGACCCAGCAACCGCGGCCGGGCAGATTTCTCTTGATGTCGGGAACGACGGCCGAATCCGGGCCGACGACGAAGCGGATCAGTTCATCCGCTTCGGCCTGCCTGCGCGTAACGATGCAAGTGCGATCGTTCATCTCGTCCTGGGGCGGGTTGTGTGCGATGCGGTTTCACCTCACGCACCAACAGCTTCGTCAGCCGCGACTTGTTCGGCTGCAAGCTCGTCTTCGCTGATCCAGCCAGCCTTAATGCGGGCGGCCAGAACCATCTGCTCGGCCTCGGCGCGCGAGACGCCGTGGCTGGCGAGCACGCCCGGATAGACCTTGGTCTCACCGTCCTTGCGCTCTTTCCAGCCGATCAGATCGTCCGCGGCATAGCCGGCGAAGTCCTCGATCGTCTTCACGCCGTCCTCGCCAAGCGTCACCATCATGGCGGTGGTGACGCCGGGGATCTCGCGCAACTCGTCCTTGACGCCAAGCGCCTTGCGCTTTTCGTCATGCTCGGCCTCGATCTTCTCCAGATATTCGCGGGCGCGGGTCTGGATTTCCGAAGCGGTGTCCTCATCGAAGCCGTCGATCGACGCGATCTCGCCTGAATCCACATAGGCGACTTCCTCGACGCTGGTGAAGCCTTCCGAGGCGAGCACCTGGCCGACCATCTCGTCGACGTCGAGGGCTTCCATGAAGAGTGCCGAACGCTCGACGAATTCCTTCTGGCGGCGCTCGCTCTCCTCCTGCTCGGTCAGGATGTCGATATCCCAGCCGGTGAGCTGCGAGGCAAGACGCACGTTCTGGCCGCGGCGTCCGATGGCCAGCGACAGCTGGTCGTCCGGCACCACCACTTCGATGCGCTCGGCATCCTCGTCGAGCACCACCTTGGCGACCTCGGCCGGCTGCAGCGCGTTGACGATGAAGGAAGCCGCCGAAGGCGACCACGGAATAATGTCGATCTTCTCGCCTTGCAACTCGCCGACCACCGCCTGGACGCGGCTGCCGCGCATGCCGACGCAAGCGCCGACCGGATCGATCGAGGAATCGCGCGAGATGACGGCGATCTTGGCGCGCGAGCCCGGATCGCGGGCGACCGACTTGATCTCGATGATGCCGTCATAGATTTCCGGCACTTCCATGGTGAACAGCTTGGCCATGAACTGCGGATGCGTGCGCGACAGGAAGATCTGCGGGCCGCGCTGCTCGCGGCGCACGTCATAGACGTAGGCCCGGACGCGGTCGCCATACTTGTAATTCTCGCGCGGGATCAGCTCGTCGCGGCGGATGATCGCCTCGCCGCGGCCGAGATCGACGATGACGTTGCCGTATTCGACGCGCTTGACAGTGCCGTTGACGATCTCGCCGATGCGATCCTTGTATTCGTCATACTGGCGATCGCGCTCGGCCTCGCGCACCTTCTGCACGATGACCTGCTTGGCCGACTGGGCGGCGATGCGGCCGAAATCCATCGGCGGCAGCTGCTCGGCGATGAAGTCGCCGAGCTGAGCGTCGGGGTTGCGCTCGCGCGCCGTGGAAAGCGCGATCTGCGTCGCGTAGTCCTCGACCTTCTCGACCACTTCCATCAGCCGCTGCAGCTTCATCTCACCGGTGTTCGGGTTGATGTCGGCGCGGATGTTTGTCTCCTGGCCGTAGCGAGAACGCGCCGCCTTCTGGATCGCATCGGCCATGGCGGCGATGACGATCGACTTGTCGATCGACTTTTCACGCGCGACCGCATCGGCGATCTGCAGCAGTTCAAGCCTGTTGGCGCTTACAACCATTGTCTTTCTCCCGATTTCGCGCCGGGCATATGGCCCGGCTACTCAATCAACTTTCCTGTTCGGTTTCGTTTTCCTCGCCGGCGGCGGCGTCTTCCGCTTCGCCGCGGCGCTTCTTGGCTTCCTTGCGCGCCCGGTTGTCCTTCGACAGGGCATCGCGGATGAGATCGTCGGTCAGCACCAACCGGGCTTCGGCAATCGCGTCATAAGGCACGCGCACCGTCGGCTCCTCGCCATAGGCCGCCTTGTCGCGCTCGATAAGGATGCCGTCGGCATCCGCCTCGGCGATCTTGCCCTTGAAACGCTTGCGATCGCTGACAAGAACCGATGTCTCCAGCTTGACCAGATGGCCGGTCCAGGTGGTGAAATCCGACTTGCGCACCAGCGGCCGGTCGATGCCGGGCGACGAAACTTCGAGATGATACGCCTTTTCGATGGGATCATCGACATCGAGGGCCGGCGACACGGCGCGGCTGACCTCTTCGCAATCCTCGACGGTCATGGTGCCGTCCTCGCGCTCAGCCATGATCTGCAGCGTCAGCCCGTTCTGGCCGGTCAGTTGCACCCGCACGAGCCGAAAGCCGATGGCCTTGAGCACCGGCTGCACGATCAGCGCAATGCGCGCATCGATGCCGCTTTCGCGGATGATACGGTCGTCGGCCTCGTTTGCCGCTGCAGTCATCAGATCCCTGTCGCTTTTTGCTTCCGGCCGCCAGGTAACAAAAAAGAGCGGGACCGGGTGGACCCACTCTTCGTCATACCGACCAAGAATTTGAGGCTGATATAGACGATCCCGAATTGTGATTCAAGCCTGCAGGCTGTCCGGCGACGACCCGGCGTACTAGGTGCCGCGGCCAGCATCCCTTCGGCATGGTCGCGAGGTTGATATATATTGCATGATCAGGATCAGCGTCGTCGACGGTTCGCCGCGCGCGATGATTTGGATGACCTCTGACGTTGTCGCCAGCCCAGCTCCGCAGCCGCGAAGCTCTATCGGAGCGGTCAGTGCAAGTAGGCCCGCCTCGTGAAGGAGCCGGAAATTCTCGCGAGGAAAAGCGGTGCTCTCTTCGATCACAGCCCGGTGTAGCTACCCTTGTAAGTCGGCGTCCCGACCACAAGCACGTCGGCATCGGTGATCTGACGCAGGACCTTCTGCGCCGTTGCGTCCAGATCCGCGAAGCGATGCGCATTGCCGAGTGAAGCGCCGAGGTCGGTAGTGTCGTAGACGCTCCCCGTGACGTTGTATCGCTCGGCGGCAAGATCGGCCACCAGCTCGACGAGCGCACGGGACCGCGACGGGCGGTTGAAGCTGCCGGCGAATCCTACCAGTCTGCGATACATCATGTTAGAACCTCTTCAATTTAGCCTCTATTAAAATAACGAAATCGCCAGGTCAGCTAATATCTACTATATTTGTAGAAATACGTCAGAATAGCAGTTGTTCTGAAACTGTCAGAGTGGGCGGAAAATCGTCCTTTCCCAGGCGCTGTTCTTGGGAAATGGCCCTGATGACGAAATTTTGTGCCGCTGCGGTAGAGGGCATGCGGAACGATATTGAAACCCTTTTAGCCATATGGGTGCACGATCTCATGTTGCACAAGCGAGTTAGAGCAGAGGGCGGGCAATCGATTGCTCACCAGCGTGAAATACACATTAAGAAACCCGCCATGCTTTTGTGCGCGATACGATCGTGAAAAAATGGCGTCAGTAGGCGAAGAGACGCGAGATTCCTGGGGTGAACAACTGCTTCGCAGCAACCGGGGCCGCGCCGTTCCATTTGGTAAAACATCTCCCTGAGCAGCGCCGTTCCAATCCCACGCCTCCTGGCATCGGCATGGACGCCGACTTGAAGCCCCCAGCTGCCGCTCTCCTTTTTGTAACAGATCGCGAAGCCAGCTACCGCTTGTGCATGAGACGCGACCCGGAAAATGAATTTTCGAGGATTTTGGCGTGCCTCGCCGAGATTCGCATCAACAGTTGCGGCTATGGTCGCCTTGTCCGGGGGAATAGATACAAATTCGTTGAACGAATCCGACAGGTAAACCCTTTCGAGCCCACCCTTATCCGAGAATCGCGGAGACCGTATCGATATACCGGCCGGTGGAGTAGAGCTTTGGTCAGTTCCACCCATAGCGGTCAAATCGGTCGCTCATGACGAAGCTGATCGTATCTCGTGCGTAGTTGATGGCTGCAAGTGTAGTGTCCCGATCTATACGGATGAAATTGCTTAGAAAATATAAGTTGTTCATCTCTTTATTGAGATAGGCTCGTCTCAGCTCATCCTGAGCAAACAGGATATTGTGTTCCTGCCTGTATGAGGCAACAAACGAGCGAAATACAGAAACAGTTTCAACCTTAGGTTCAGTAACAAGGCACCACAGAAAAGTGGCTATGTCGTAGGCCAGATCGCCCATTCCGATGAACTCGAAATCGAACAAGATGGCAGTGTCGTCGAGCATGATTGCATTGCCGATACGCGCGTCGCCATGACGTATGCCCGATGATGACGGATGTTGCCTCGCCGGGAAAATCCGATCTAGCGCCTCCGACAGCTCGTCCATGATTGGCTGGAAAATCGGTTTAACTTGCTGCTCACTTCCCGGCTCCGATAGCCGTTCAGGGGTCGCGATATTGGCCCTATGCAATTTGGCAAGCGATTTCCCAAAGGCCGCCGCATGGGCGATGCTCGGCTCTGCCGGGTGGCCGGCAATAGCTCGCGTCAGAACCGCGTGATACTCAACTCCATCAATATCAACCGGACCAAGTACCGGCTGGCCGCCGACTTCGACCATCTCGCAGCATGGGACCCCTGAAGTGTGAGCACCTCGCACGAGCGCTGCTTCGTGCTGAAGAGCCGCCTTGGAGTGCAACTGCGTCGGACTCAGCCGCATGAAGAGATCATCATTGCGGTCTTCGAGCCGCAAAATCTTGTTGACGCCGTCTGATATAAGCTCGATTGAGCCGGCATCGCGTGGCAGCAGCTCGTTAACGACCAGTTCGTAATTTACCACGTCAAAAATTCCATCGCACAAACTTTTCAACTGCATGTAGAATGGATAATACAGGTACAAACGGATTTCTTGGGTTGGACAGATCACCAATCACATCTGGGCTTATTACACCTGCGCGAATTATCCGCAAATCGATTAGCCGAGCATTCGCAAAATCATCCAGGACTTTGTTTTGGGTGAGGCAAAGTGCTTCGTGCGAAGCCCGCTCAAGCGTCTCTTTTTCATACACGCCGAAAATGTCTTTGTCGCCGAGCAATTGCCTTACAGCGCGCTGAAGGGCACTCTTTTCGTGTCGCTCATCTGCCGTTGTGCTCAGCAGAGCTGCGGCAAGCTTTTCGTCAAAGAGCGGGAATATCGGCCAAAATCCATATTGGAGTAGCAACGGCGCGCGCTTCATGACCGCGAGGCGAGCGGATGTGCCAAGATACCCTTCATCCAATTGACCGATAAAGCTGTCGTTGATTGCCTCCCACGCCATAGGTGTCAGAATATCGCGATAGGGCCTGCGATCTTAATGACCTGTGGGAATGGCGACACTGCCCTCGCCCATGCGCCATGCCCGCGCGGTTCTGCCGGGATCCACAGTATTTGCGTCGCCAGTATGGTCGGCGCTGGGGTTTTGCGGCACAACGATCCTCGGTGCCGGCCGCAAGTCGAGCCACGGCGACCGGCGCCGCTTCTGACAAGACCGCTCGCTTTTGTAGCGGCTGACTACCGGCGCTTTGGTGCTTCGATATCTTCCGGCCTATCTCCGGATAAAGGTCAGGTAGGCAGGCTGCCGCCCCTCGCGGATGGCCTTGGCCTCGTAGCGCGTGCCGGGCCAGCCGTCATAGGGCCGGTGCCAGCCGGCAGCGTCTTCGGCCCGCCATGCGAAGGCGCCGTGATCGCGGCAGGCAAGCAGCGTCCAGTTCACATAGCTGTCGATGTCGGAGGCGAAGCGGAACCTGCCGCCGGCTTTCAGCACCCGGGCAAAGCGGCCGAGATTGGCGGCGCTGACAAAGCGCCGCTTCCAGTGCTTCTTCTTCGGCCACGGATCGGGATAAAGCAGGTCGATGCCGTCGAGCGAGCTTGACGGCAGCCAGTCGAGCAGGCGCGTGGCGTCGTCGTCATAAACCCTCAGATTGGCAAGCGGCGCCTTGCCAAGCGCTGTCATCATCTTGGCCATGCCGTTGACGAAAGGCTCGACGCCGATGAAGCCGACTGCCCGCAATTCGGTGGCCCGGTGCAGAAGATGCTCACCGCCGCCAAAGCCGATTTCCAGCTGGAGGGCCGAAATTTCCGCCTTGAACAGGCTTCGGAGGTCGGCCGGCGCTTCCGCCGTCAGGTCGACCCCGTATTCGCGCAGGCCGCTTTCAAGGGCGACCGCCTGCTGCGGGCGTATAGTCTTGCCGTGCCGGCGACCGAAAAATCCTTCGGTCGCGCGGCTCGGCCTGTCCTTGGCGTCTACTGGCGTCAGGCGGCGACGGCGTCCTTGAGCGCCTTGGCGAGATCGGTCTTCTCCCAGGAGAAGGATCCGTCGCGACCGGCCTTGCGGCCGAAATGGCCGTAGGACGAGGTTTTTGCGTAGATCGGCTTGTTGAGGTCGAGATGACGGCGAATGCCCGACGGCGACAGGTCCATCACCTTGCGCAGCACATCCTCGAGTTTCGACTCGTCGACCTTGCCGGTGCCATGCAGGTCGACATAGACCGACAGCGGCTGGGCGACGCCGATGGCGTAGGACAGCTGGATGGTGCAGCGGTCGGCAAGCTTGGCCGCCACCACGTTCTTGGCGAGATAGCGCGCCGCATAAGCCGCCGAACGGTCGACCTTGGTCGTGTCCTTGCCGGAGAAGGCGCCGCCGCCATGGGGTGCCGCACCGCCATAGGTGTCGACGATGATCTTGCGGCCGGTGAGACCGGCATCGCCGTCAGGCCCGCCGATGACGAACTTGCCGGTCGGGTTGATGTACCAGTTGCAGTCCTCGGCGATCTTGAGATCGCCAAGCGCCTCGCGGATGTACGGCTCGACGACCTTGCGGACCTTCTTGGAATCCCAGCTCGCATCGAGATGCTGGGTGGAAAGCACGATCTGCGTGACTTCCGCCGCCTTGCCGTCGGCATAGCGAACGGTGACCTGGCTCTTGGCGTCCGGGCCGAGCTTGCCGGCGTCGCCATTGCCTTCATGGCGCGCCGCGGCCAGCAGTTCCAGAATCTTGTGGCTGTAGTAGATCGGCGCCGGCATCAGGTCGGGCGTCTCGCGGCAGGCGTATCCGAACATGATGCCCTGGTCGCCGGCACCTTCCTCACCCTGACGGTCGGCGGCATTGTCGACGCCCTGGCCGATGTCGGGCGACTGGCCGTGCAGCAGCACGTCGACCTTGGCGGTCTTCCAGTGAAAGCCGGACTGCTCGTAGCCGATCTCGCGGATCGCCTTGCGGGCAACCGACTTGAACTTGGCCGGGTTGACCACGGGGTGGCCGGACGCATCCATCAGGACGTTGCCCGCCTTGTCCTTCTTCAAAAGCGTGTCGGGGACGCGGACCTCGCCGGCAATGACGACGCGGTTGGTGGTGGCCAGCGTTTCGCAGGCGACGCGAACCTTCCACGGATCCATGCCCGTCTTCTTGGCTTCGCGATAGACCAGATCGACGATCTCGTCGGAGATACGGTCACAGACTTTGTCGGGGTGACCCTCGGAGACGGATTCCGAGGTGAAGAGATAATTCTGCCGCGTCACGGGTGTCCCCTCTTGAAAAAAGATCGGCAGGCTGCCGATTTTTGGCGCGCCACGTGTTAGCGGTGCCGGGCGCTGCTCGTCAAGCGGCGCGACGGATCTGGCATGAATGTCGGCAAAGCCGGCTATGCCACCGGCGGTGTCACCGCCGGCGGCATGAGACAAATCATTCGGCGTCGTCGGCGGACAGCGCCTTCACCAGATCGATGATCCTGCGGCGGACCTTGACGTCGCCGATCTTGACAAAGGCCCGGTTGAGCTGAAGCCCTTCCGGACTGCCGCAGAATTCGATGGCGAACGCCATCGAGGAGTCTTCGGCAAATCCCCGATTGCCGCCGCCGGTCTCCTCGCCGGGGGCGTCCTCGAAAAAGAAGGCGACGGGAACGCTCAGGATGGAGGCGATCGCCTGCAGACGGCTAGCGCCGACCCTGTTCGTGCCCTTTTCGTACTTCTGGATCTGTTGAAACGTGATGCCGAGATTTTCACCCAGCTTTTCCTGGCTCATTCCAAGCATATTGCGACGCAGCCGGATGCGACTCCCGACATGGATATCGATCGGATTCGGCTTCTTCTTGTTCTCTTCTGTCATTTTTTCCTCGCCGAATTTTTCCGGCTTTTTCTATTTTGTTCCGCCCATATGAAGCCGGAGCCACCTGCCCCAACAGAACCCTCCAACCGACTTCGAGAAAATTTTAGGCGTTACAGTATGAGTTTCTAATGTGCCGACTGTCAATTCACCCGTAGCCGCTGCCTTACATTCAATGTGAAGGCCGCCAGAGCAAGCACCAACATGATCAGCAATCCGTTAACTCGCCGCTGGCCGGCAGGAAAAAGCGCGTGGCCGGAAATCGGCACATGCGCGTCGATGGCGCCGCGCGCATTGACGGCCAGCGCATCGACAATGCGCCCGCGCGAATCGACTACGGCGGAGATGCCATTGTTAGCCGCGCGCAACAGAGGCAATCCATTCTCCACCGCACGAATCTGGGCCTGCCTGAAGTGCTGATACGGGCCTGGCGTGTCGCCAAACCAAGCGTCGTTGGTGACGTTCACAATAAGCTCAGCTGACGCTGCGTCAACTGCAACCAGATCGGGAAAGATCACCTCGTAGCAGATGAACGGAGCGGCGCGCAGGCCGCCCGGCACGCTGATCGGATGGCGTTCGTTGCCGGCGGCGAAATTCATCGGCCCGGCAACGAGCTGGCCTATGCCGAAGCGTTCGAACAGGTCGGCGAATGGCAGGTATTCGCCGAACGGCACCAGATGCACCTTGTCGACGGCATCGACGATCTCACCCTTGTCGTTGATCGCCATGACGGAATTGTAATAGCGGCTGCGGGCATTCGCCGATCCGCCCTCCTCGCGCACGACACCGGCGATCAGCATCTGGCCGTCGGCCAACATGTCGCCTAGCGCCGTCAGCGCGTCCGGACGCTCGGTGAACAGGAACGGCACCGATGTTTCCGGCCACAGAATGAGCTGCGGCCTGGCGTGGCCGTCTACCGGCGCTTCCCCCGATATCCCCAGCAAAGTTGCGAAGATGCGGTCGCGCACCGAGGCGTCCCATTTTTCGCTGAGATCGACCGCGGGCTGGACGATGCGGACATCGATCGAGCGTGTCGGTTCGACCGGCGCGACGAGCCTGAAATAGCCGAAGCCGACATGAGCGGCGACAAGGACGACGAACAGGGCGACGCCCAGTCTCAGATGGCGGCGCGCCACGACGAGTGCCGGCAGGGAGAACAGGAAGACCGCCAACGCGTTCATGCCGATCATGCCGGTCACCGACACGCTCTGCATCAAGAGCGGCACCGGCATCGCCGCGTAGCCGACGGCGTTCCAGGGAAAGCCGGTGAAGAGAAAGTCGCGCAGCCATTCGGCAAGGCCGAAACCGAAGGCAAGGGCGGCGATGCGGCCGACATCGCTGCTCCAGAACAGCCGCGCCACCACGGTGGCAAAGCCATAGAAGAAAGCCAGCGCGAAGGGGATGCCGACAACGGCGAAGGGCAAGGCCCAGGCGAAGCTGTCGGCCTCGACCAGCAATGCCTGGCCGATCCACCAGAGACCGGCGAGGAAATAGCCGAAGCCGAACCACCAGCCGGTGGCGAAAGCCGGCCTCAGGCGCCTGAACCAGCCATCGGAAGCCTCGCCGGTGGCGCCGTCGAGCAGCCAGACCAGAACCGGGAACGAAACGAAGCAGACGGCGAAAAAGTCGTAAGGCGCCTGGGCAAGCACCGCGAGCGCGCCGGCGGCAAACGCGACCAGCGCCCGCCGCCACCCCCACAGCAGAATTATCCGGCCGGCAAAGCGCTGCATTCAACTTCCCAAGTCGCGCGAATCAGGGAGTTAGAGATTTAACAGGCTGCGCTGCCCGATCCAATCCAGATAGGCGCGCGGCCTGAACACGGTTGCGCTATAGCGGGAACAGTATCCCGCTATAGCTCTTTGTTTTAGCCGCATTTCCGCAACGCCATGCGATTCCGCTTGGCTGCAAAATGCTCAGCGGTGCCAGCCCTCGATCCGCAGGCCGCTCAGTTGCTCGGCCTCGTCCTTCAGGACAACGCGCACGGTTAGGGTGAATGTCCAGATATGGCCCTCGGGGTCGCGGGCGCGATATTGCCGTTCGCCGTAGAAGTGGTCCGCCGGTTCTTCAAGAATTTCCGCGCCCGCCATGCGTGCTTTTTCGCAATGAGCGTCAAGGTCTTGCTGCAGACGGACATAGACGGCCTGCGTATTCCTGCCGCCGACGGATGCGGGACTGGCGACGTGGTCGGTCCATTCGGAATCGACGATGATGTAGCCGTCGCCGAAGCGCATTTCGGCATGCACAAGCCGACCGTCGGCGTCGCTCACCAGCATGCTCGGCTCGAAGCCGAAGGCGGCCTGCAGCCAGGCCAAGGCCGCGCGTGGATCCTTATAGAAAACGCCCGAACCCAGGACCGCGTGCTTGAACGGATCGTCGATCGGCATGCCGCTCCAAGTCTTTGTCTTTGCGCAATTCCGGACGGAAGGCCACGGCGAAGGCGCCGAGCCTAACCGCTACGCACTTTTCCTGGAATTGCGCTCCAAGTTTTTGTCTTTACGCAATTCCGGACGGAAGGCCACGGCGAAGGCGCCGAGCCTAACCGCTACGCACTTTTCCTGGAATTGCGCTCCAAGTTTTTGTCTTACGCAATTCCGGACGGAAGGCTACGGCGAAGGCGCCGAGCCTAACCGCTACGCACTTTTCCTGGAATTGCGCTCCAAGTTTTTGTCTTACGCAATTCCGGACGGAAAACCGCTACGCACTTTTCCTGGAATTGCTCCAGGATATCAGGCCTGTTCGGTGCGGGCGGCGCGGCGGCGCTGCCGCTCGCCCTTCGGGCTCTGCACGATGCGCACGCGCTTGACGCGGCGCGGGTCGGCGTCGAGCACATGGAACTCGAAGCCGGGAATCGCCTGCACCACTTCGCCCCTGGCCGGGACGCGGCCGAGCGTGTTGAAGATCATGCCGCCGATAGTGTCGACATATTCGCCGTGTTCGCCGGCGGCGAAATCCTCGCCGATCATCTTGGCGACCTCGTCGATCTCGGCCTTGCCGTCGACGACAAAGACGCCGTCGCCGGTCCGGGTGATCATCGGCTCGTCGTCGTCGTGCTCGTCCTCGATGTCGCCGACCACCATCTCGACGATGTCTTCCAGCGAGGCGAGGCCGTCGGTGCCGCCATATTCGTCGATGACCAGCGCCATCTGCGTACGGTTCGTCTGCATGCGGCCCATCAGGTCGGAGGCCAGCATCGACGGCGGCACGAACAGCACCTGGCGGATCAAGTTGAGATCGCCGATGGTGCGGGCGAGATCCACCTGCGCGAGGTCGAGCGCGGCCGTCGCCGGCGTCTTGCGGCTCGTGCGGCCCTTCTTGACGCGGGCGACCTTGGTGATGTGGGCGAGCACGTCGCGGATGTGGACCATGCCGCGCGGATCGTCGAGCGTCTCGGAATAAACCGGCATGCGCGAATGGCCGGACTGCTCGAAAAGGCCGAGCAGGTCGCCAAGCGTCGTGTTGATCTCGACCGCCTCGATATCGGCGCGCGGCACCATGACGTCCTCGACCCGCACCTCGCGCAGGCGCAGGATGTTGTTGAGCATGGCGCGTTCGCCGGGCGAGAAAGCGCCGGCATCGGTCGCCGTTTCGGCAAGCGCGCCGGCTATCTCCTCGCGCAGGCTGGTGCCGTTGCGGTGCCGGAACAAGCCGAGCACACGGTCGAAGAGAGAAGGACCGGCATGCGTCGGCTCCGCGCCCGCGCTGCCGGTCGCAATACTCGGACTGGAGCCCTCTTCCGTCTTTTCGGAAGACTTGGCAGCACTGCCGGCGTCCGGACGGGCGGCAGTTTCTGGTGTGTCGTTCATCGCCATCGGGTCAATTGAGCTTTTTTGTTACGCGTAGGGATCGGGAATGGCAAGCCTCGCGAGCGCGGCGCGCTCGATCGCTTCCATCTCCTCGGCCTCGGCGTCGGTCTCGTGATCATGGCCCAAAAGATGCAGCAGGCCATGGATAACGAGATGAGTGATATGGTTCGCAATCGGCTTGTCTTCCAGAGTGGCCTCGCGCGCCACCGTCTCGGAAGCCAGCACGATATCGCCCAGCATCGGCGGCAACGGGCCGCCTTTCGGAGCCGAAAAAGCCGGAAAAGACAAGACGTTGGTTGGCTTGTCCTTGCCGCGCCATCCGGCATTGAGCGTCTGGATATGGGCATCGTCGGAAAAGACGATGCTGAGCTCGGAGGCGCCGCTGGCGCCGGTTTCGGCAAAGGCGGCCGCGACGGCGCGCTCGACCAGACGCGTCAGTTCGGCTTCCGCGGGCCAGTCGCCGGCCTCGACGAAAATATCGATATCGACCGGGATTCCGGCAGGGGATTTGGTGTCTTCAGCCATGCGGCCTTTGATCAGCTTTCGGCGCCGAGCCCTCTCGCCAGCTTGCCGTCGCGATCATAGGCCTTGACGATCTCGGCAACCAGCGGATGGCGGACAACGTCGCCTTCGTTGAAGCGGACCGTGACGATGCCGGGGACCCCGTCGAGGACGCGCAGCGCCTCGACAAGTCCCGACTTGGTGTTGGGCGGCAGATCGATCTGGGTCGGATCGCCGGTGACGATCATGCGCGAGTTCTCGCCAAGGCGGGTGAGGAACATCTTCATCTGCATCGGCGTGGTGTTCTGCGCCTCGTCGAGGATCACCGCCGCATGCGCCAGCGTGCGGCCGCGCATGAAGGCCAGCGGCGCGATCTCGATCACCTCGGCCGCGATCGCCCGCTCGACCTTGTCGGTCGGCATCATGTCATAGAGCGCGTCGTAAAGCGGCCGCAGATACGGATCGACCTTCTCCTTCATATCGCCAGGCAGGAAGCCCAGCCGCTCGCCGGCCTCGACGGCCGGGCGCGACAGGATGATGCGCTCGACCATGCCGCGCTCCAAGAGCATCGCAGCATGCGCCACCGCCAGATAGGTCTTGCCGGTGCCGGCAGGACCGATGCCTAACACCATTTCGGAGCGCTCCAACGCCCGCATATAGGCGTCCTGGTTGAGCGAGCGGGCATAGATCGTCTTCTTGCGCGTCGCGATCTGGGCAGCCGAGACCTTGCCTTTGCGCTCCAGCGTCGGCAGCGTCAGTTGGTCGTCGGCGGCGATCGCCATGCGCACTGCGCCGTCGACATCCGACTGGCCGATATCGACCCCCTTTTGCAGGATGCCATAGAGCGTATCCAGCGCGCGACGCGCCTGTTCGGAGGCTGCCGCCGAGCCCTTGATCGTAAGCTGGTTGCCGCGCGAGCGTATGTCGACACCGAGCTTCTGCTCAAGCCGGGCCAAATTCTCGTCGAATTGACCGTAAAGGGCGCTGGCAAGCTTGTTGTTGTCGAAGGTCAGTACGATGTGCGCCATATCGGAGGCCCCGGACGCCTGGCTCTGGGGCGGATTCTTCAGTTCAGCAGCGCTCAACCGTCTCTCCTCATCTGCCGAGGCTTGTGGCTATGCATGTCGTTGTCCCAAAACCGCGAGCACTTTTGGACGACATGCATCAGGCCAACTCGGCGAACAGGCTGTTGTAGCCGGTCCTTGTGATTCGTACGTCGATAATGTCACCGATTCCGCCAGCCTTGTCGTCAACAATAACCGGCTGCAGCCAGGGCGAACGGCCAACTTTCTGGCCAGCCTGCCGGCCAGGCTTCTCGATCAGCGTGCCGATGGTCCTGCCGACCAGGCTCAAGCCGAAATCCTGCTGCTGCTTGAGAAGCAGAGCCTGCAGACGCTGCAGACGCTCGTCCTTCACCGCTTCAGGGACATGGCCATTCATTTCGGCGCCCGGTGTGCCGGGGCGCGGCGAGTATTTGAACGAGAAAGCCGAGGCATAGTTCACTTCGCGCACCAGTTTCAGCGTCGCCTCGAAATCCTCATCCGTCTCGCCGGGGAAACCGACGATGAAGTCGCCGGACATGGCGATATCGGCGCGGGCGGCGCGAATGCGCCCGATGAGCGCCAGATAGTCGCGCGCCGTATGGCGGCGATTCATAGCCTTCAAAATCCGGTCGGAGCCAGACTGCACCGGCAGATGCAGATAGGGCATCAGCGCCGGCAGGTCGCGATGCGCGGCGATCAATTCGTCGTCCATGTCGCGCGGATGGCTGGTGGTGTAGCGCAGCCGCGCCAGGCCGGGGATTTCCGCAAGCCGGAACAGCAGGCGGCCGAGACCCCATTCCTGGCCATTCTCGCCGACGCCGTGCCAGGCATTGACGTTCTGGCCGAGCAACGTCACCTCTCGCACGCCGGCTTCAGCCAGGCGCTCGGCCTCGGCGACGATCTGCGCCACAGGACGCGAGACCTCGGAGCCGCGCGTGTAAGGCACCACGCAGAAGGTGCAGAACTTGTCGCAGCCTTCCTGTACCGTCAGGAAGGCGGTGACGCCGCGCCTGGCAAGCTCGGCGCGCTTCGGCTGCGGCAGATGCTCGAACTTGTCCTCGATGGCGTATTCGGTCTCGACGATCTTTTCGCCGCCACGGACCCTGGCCAACACATCGGGCAGCCGGTGATAGGTTTGCGGGCCGATGACCAGATCGACCGCCGGGGCGCGGCGGATGATCTCTGCGCCTTCGGCCTGCGCCACGCAGCCGGCAACACCGATCAAGAGCTCGCGGCCGGCTTCGGCGCGTTCTGCTTTCATGTCGCGGATGCGGCCAAGCTCCGAATAGACCTTTTCCGCCGCCTTTTCGCGGATATGGCAGGTGTTGAGCAGCACCAGATCGGCGTCTTCGACGACGTCGGTGGCGACATAGCCGTCAGCGGCCAGCGCATCGGTCATGCGCTGGGAATCGTAGACGTTCATCTGGCAGCCATAGGTCTTGACGAAGACCTTTTTCGCCGCCCTGGCGGGCACCGGCTGATGCTCAGTGGCACCGCCCATGTCGTGGCTTTCAATCGTGTTCAATTCCATCGGGCGGCTTCTACCGCCTTTCCGTGACAAAAAACAGACGATTTTGCCTGAAGCGCCTCGTGCTGTATGGACTGAGCAAGACGCGCCTCAGGCCTCTTCCCTTTTGTGCATGTCGTTATCCCAAAGCCGCTGCACACTTTTGGGCGACATGCATTGATTACCGGCTCTTGGCCGGGTCGGCGAGGACGGCCTGCATCATCTCGCGCACCCTGGCTTCCATCAGCCTTGCCGTTTCCTTGCGGTTCGAGCCCTTGGAGAACGGCACCGGCTCGCCGAAATGCACCTCGGCATCGATCGCACCCTCGGCAAGCAGACCCTTGAGATGCGGCATCAGATCCTGGTCGCCGATCCAGGAGACCATCGGGCGGTGGCGCCGGCCCATCGGCATGCCGTGCAACCGCGTATAGGCGATCGCCACGGGCTGGATGAAGACCTGTTCCGCCGCGCCTTCCGAAATCGCCATGGAGGCCGCGCCGAACAGCGTGCTCTTGAACGGCAGCACGAGATTGCCGTCGCCGGTCGAGCCTTCGGCGAACAGTACCATGGCATCGCCCTTGGCCATACGCCTGGCGATCTCGCTTGCCTGGTCGCCGGAGGTGCGCTTGCGCTCGCGCTCGATGAAGACGGTGCGTTGCAGCTTGGACAGCATGCCGATCAGCGGCCAGCCCTCCATATCGGCCCTGGCGATGAACTTCACATCGACAAAGGAACCGAGCACCATGATATCGGTCCAGGAAATGTGGTTGGCCGCCACCAGCAGAGGGCGCTCCTTGGCCAGCGCGCCCTTCACATGGACCCGCGTGCCAAGCGCCCGTAGGATCATGCCGTGCCAGATTTTCAGGATGAAAGTTTCGGGCCAGAGCCCCGTCTTCATCGACAGGATCTGCAGCGGCACCAGCACCAGTGAACAGACGACGACATAGCCGAGCGCCAGGAAAATCCGTAACTTCTTGATCATTCGCTCCGGCCCTAACATTACAGCGCCGCGCGCCTTGGGCGCGCAAAGGACGCTGTAACACTCCCACTTGGCGCATGATCCTTTCCGAAAATCGGAGCCGATTTTCGGGGTCATGCGCGACTGTGGCTAGCGAAGATCGCGGCGCATGACAAGCGCGCCGGTCGGACCGTGCTCGGTCGAGCGATAATAGTTCGGCCGGTGACCGACCTGGCGGAAGCCAAGCCTGCGGTAAAGCCCGATCGCCGGCGCATTGGTCTCGTCGACCTCGAGGAAGAGCGCTTCGGCGCGCTGCGCATGCAGTTCGCGCAGCACCGCGTCCATCAATTGCCAGCCGAGACCCTGGCGGCGATGCGTACGGGCGACCGCCACGGTCAGGATCTCGCCCTCGCCGGCGGCGAGCCGGGCCAGGACGAAGCCGACCGGCGGCTTGGCGCCTTGGCCGGTTTCCCGCGCCGCATAGCCGAAGACTGTATCCTGTTCGAGGAGCGCGGCGAATTCGCCATCGGTCCATGGCCGCACGAAATCCTCTCGATGCAGGACCGAAACAGCGGCGCTGTCGGCAACCGTCAGCGGTTCCAAGGCATAGTCCCTGCGGCGCGGCTGAAAGAACGGTATGCGCATCAGGAATCGTATCCCTTATCCTGCCTTGGCAGGATGAAACCCGCCTGCGGTTTGGCGTCGGCACCGCGCAGATAGAGCGGCTTCGGCCTTTCGCCCGGCCCCTTTGCCGAGGCCAGCCTGGCATAGGTCGCAATGTCGGCGGTGGCGGCAACCGGGCCAGTGTCGAAGGCACGCCCGGCCGCCGCGGCAATCTGCGGCGCGGCGGTCCCGACAAAAACCGCTTGCGCGCCGATAGCCATGGTCGTTGCCTCGGCAAGCGTGGTTACCGAAGGTCCGTAAGCCTTGGCTAACGCTTTGTCATAGAGCGCCGCATGGATTTCCTCGCGGCCGGCATCGAGCGCGGCAAGCACCGCGCGCCCGGGAAAGGTATTCGCACCCTCCGCCGCCAGGGCTTCCAGCGTCGTCACGCCGATCGCCGGGATTTTCAGCGCCAGCGCCAGGCCGCGCGCGGTCGAGACGCCGACGCGCAGGCCGGTGAAGGAGCCCGGTCCGATCGAGACGGCGATAGCGCCAAGGTCGTGATAGCCGGTGCTGGCGGCTTTCAAAGCAGCTTCGATGACGGCCATCAGATGCTCGGCATGGCCCTTGCCGAGATCAAGCACCTCGCGGCCAAGCTCCGCTCCCGCGCCTGTGTCATAGATGCAGGCGGCGCAGAGGTTGGCGGCGCAGTCGATGGCGAGCAACTTCATATGAGCAGCTTCATATGACCGGTTAACGAACTGGACCGAAACACAATTCCCTGTGCCCGGCATGGCCCGCCATCGCAAGGGCCAGGGCGCAGAAATGTTAAGCGGCTTTGCTTCTACGCGCGGCGATCACGCCGTCGCGACAATGCGCAGCATGTGGTTGTCCCAGACATAGTCCGATTCGGAACGGGTCGCGCCGGCGCCGCCGACGATCTCGCCGGCGCCGGTCGTTGCCATGAAGCCGGCGCCGTCGGGCGCCAGGCCACAGACCTCGATCAGCGATCTGGTCGCGACCACGCGCCCGCTGGCGGCGTCGATGACGGCCAGCGAGTTTCCTTCCGGCGAGGTGACGGCGACCGTACCCGTCGCGGCATTGGCGGCGACAGAGCCGATATAGTTGCGAAAGCCGGAAAGCACGTCCTGCGGCATCTCCAGCAGTTCGAGCTCGTTGCCGCGCGCGGCACGGCCGACCAGTGCCGGACGGTCGGTTGCCGGCCCGCGATATTGGCAGCCGAACCAGACCGTGCCCGCCTTGTCGCGATCCATGTGGCGGATCGAAAGCTGATGCAGCGCCGGCGGCAATTCGTGCTTTTCGATCAGGTCGCCGGTGATGCTGTCGACCAGCGCATAGGACGGCTTCATCGTCGCGATGTTGAGCTCGGCGCGGCCATAGTCGGGATGGGTTTCGATGCCGCCATTGGCAATGGCGAGCGTTCGGCCATCGCCGAGCAGTAGCAGCTCGTGCGGCCCCATGCCGTAGGTCGGGAACTCGCCGATGCGATTGAACCTGGCGCGCGCGTCGTAGATGCCGACGACGCCGGCGGCGTTGACGAAGTCGTTCTCGGTCGCATAAAGCAAGGCACCATCGGGCGAAAACACGCCATGGCCGAAGAAATGCCGGCCGGCGATGCTGGCTATGGTCAAAGGCTTGTCGCGTCCGGCATGGTCGAAGACCACAGCGAAAGTGCCGGGCTGGCGAGCGAAGACAACCGAGCGTTTCGACACCGGATCGAAGGTGACGTCATGGCCGCGGTCCGGCAGATCGACCGTGTGCAGGATCTTGCCGGCCTCGGAAAGCACGGCGGCGCCGAAGCTTCCGTCGCGCTTGACGAAGGCCGTGGCAAACACCGCATCCACCGCCAGCGTGTCGGCCCAGGCGCGCGGCGTCATGATGGCGGCGAAACTCGCGCCCGCGGCCCGCAGGAAATCGCGGCGGTCGATGAGCTGTGTACCTGGCCACATCATCGTTCAATCCCCGTCCAGCGACGAAAAGCCGGCGGTCAGGCCGAACTCGGCGGTCATCCTGGTGGCGATCAAGGTCGACAGGCTGGAGGTTACCAGCGCGAATTGATCCAGCTTGTCGCGCAGCGCCGGATCGGCGAGCGCTTTGTCGATCGGGCCGCTGACGGATTTCGCGGTGGTCACGCCATTGACGAGCTGGATGTGGATGGATCCGGCCATCCATTGCGCATCGGCGGGCAGCGCATCGCCAAGCTTGGAAGCCTGGAACAGCTCGTCGACGCCGGACAGGTTTCCGGCCAGCGAAGCCATCGTGTTCTGCGAGCGCCAGTAGATCGCCTGCTTCGGCCTGTCGGCATCGGGCTTGGCGCCGAGAAAGCCCTTGAGCCGCACGTCGCGGATCATTTCCAGCTCGTTGATGAAGACGCCGACCAGTTCCGTCACGGCTTCGGCGCCGTCGCGGTAGAGCGGGTTCTTCGGCCCCGGATTGGCCCAGAGCGACGCGAAGCCGTCGGACTTGTTCCAGGCATCGCGCACCTCGCCGGAGATCGTTTCGATGTTGCCGGCAACCGCGGCGCCATAGGCGCAGCGATAGGGATCGTCCTTCCTGACGAGCGTTTTGGCGCCATCGCCGTAAAGCACGTATTCGAGCGCGCCGAGACCTTGCATGGCCACGCTCTTTTGCGCCAGTTGCGCCGGATCGGTGGCTGAGGGATCTTTGGCGGCAAGCGTCGACTGCACCTGCCGCAGACCGATGCTCTTGCGGTCCGGCCAATACAGCATGCGCTCCAGCCGGTTGTTTTCCTTGATCGGTCCGAAGGCAATGATCTCGACCACCGACCAGGCCTCGACCGTTGCGGAAAACGTCGAACGCGCTACTTCGAGATTCTGTTCGGATGGCGTTTCGCAAAGCTGGTGCATCGCCTCGGCCAGGCCCGCCGCGTGCTCGTCGAGACTGGCATAGGCCGGGCGGACGAAACCGTCGATCGCGGGGCCTATGAGATCGGAGGCCTTGACCGCGGCCGATGCGGGCAAGGCGGCGGCCAGAAGAAGCGGAAGGGCAAGCGCGGCGGCCAGGCGTGTCGACATCAGAGCGACTGCAGGAATTTGATCAGCGCATCACGATCGGCCGCGGGGGCTCCGGCGAAGCGGTCGCGTGCCTTCTGGCCCTCGCCGCCATGCCACAGGATCGCCTCGGCAAGCGTGCGGGCGCGGCCGTCATGTAGATAAAAAGCATTGCCGTTGACTATCGCGGTGAGCCCGATGCCCCAAAGCGGCGGGGTGCGCCACTCGCTGCCGCTCGCTTCCCCCACCCGTTGCCCGTCGGCGAGACCCTCGCCCATGTCGTGCAGCAGGAAGTCGGAATAGGGCCAGATCAGCTGGAAGGACTGCGCCTTGCTGTGTGTGCCGCGCATGGTGACGAATTTCGGCGTGTGGCAGGAAATGCAGCCCATATCGTAGAACTGTTTCTTGCCGGCAAGCACTTGCAGTGTGTCGAGATCGCGCCGCGCCGGGACGGCCAGGTTCTGCGAATAGAAGGTGACGAGGTCCATCACCGGCGGCGGCGCCTCGGCCGTGCCGAGACGCTGCTGCACGCCGTTCGGCATGGCACGGCAATCCTGCTGCGCTTCACTGCAATCGCCCCAATGCTTCGGCATTTCCGGGGTCGAGATACCGATATCGCCGGCAAAGGCATCGGCCGCCTGCTGGCGGATCGAGGCGGTCTGCGCCTTCCAGCCGAAGCGACCCAAAGTCACCACGCCGCTCAACTCATCGCGCACGATGTTCGGCCTGCCCGAAATGCCGTCACCGTCACGATCGTCCGGATCGGCATGGGCAAGGATATCGGCCGGTGCAATCTGCTCGATCAGACCGAGCCCGATCATCGGCGGCGTCAGGCGCGGCGAGAGCGTGGTGCGCGGATCGAGCGGGCCATAGCCCGGATTTTCGACAGAATAGCTTGGCTTGCGCAGCGCAACGACGGCGCCGTCGCCGAGCGTAACTTTTTCTTGCCTGTAGTCGACGCGCATGCGGCCCTCGCCCCTGAGGCCGGGGACCGCGAGGTCCTGCAATTGCGCGCCATAGACCGGATCGGGAAAGTTCAGCAGCTTGCGGTCGGCAAGCGCTGCCTTTTCCTCGGCGCTGCCGGCGTCGCGCGCGAGCCGAAGAAACATCGATGTCGAGCCAACCGGGCCTTCCGGAGGACGCCCGCGGCCATCCTTCAGGTGGCAGTTCTGGCAGGCGCGCTCGTTGAACAGCGGGCCGAGCCCATCCGAAGCCTGGGTCGAAGACGGCGACGACACCCAGTTCTTGCGGAAAAGCGCGTTGCCGAGCTTGAAGCTGCCCTCCTCCTCGAAGGTGATGTTGGCCGAGGATTGCGAGAAGGCATCGCGGTTGACGTCCTTGCGCGACGTGCCGGCGCCGCCCTGCATCAACTCGAACTGCTCGGGTTTGGTAAAATCGGTCGTTGGCTTGGTGACCGCAAGGACCCGCGCCTGATCCTTCGGCGTCAGGTCGGTCCGGCTTGTCGGCAGATCGGCTGGCGCACCGGCCCAGGCGGATGCGGAAAGCATGATTGCCAGCAAAAGCGATGCCCCGAGACAAATCCGGTATCGCGGGGTCTGTTGAAACGACAGGCCGTCGTTTCCGGCCCGACGCGAACGGCGCGAAAAATCTACGGGGCGCCGCATTCCCGCATGTCCTTACTCCGCCTCGTTAGCCGAATCGGCGTTGAGCAGGCCGTACTTTTCCTCGCCGATCGAGGCAAGCAGGTCGAGCTGCGTTTCCAGGAAGTCGATATGTCCTTCCTCGTCGGTCAAAAGGTCCTCGAACAGCTTCATCGTGACGAAATCACCTTCGTCGTGGCAGATCTCGCGCGAGCGCTTGTAGGCGGTGCGCGCGTCATATTCGCCGGCCAGATCGGATTCGAGCACTTCCTTGACGTTCTGGCCGATGCGCAGCGGCGCGACTGACTGCAGGTTCGGATGGCCTTCGAGGAAGATGATGCGCGCGATCAGCCGGTCGGCGTGATGCATTTCCTCGATCGATTCCGCCCGCTCCTTCTTTGCCAGCTTGGTGTAGCCCCAATCCTCGAGCAGACGATAATGCACCCAGTACTGGTTGACGGCCCCAAGCTCCAGGAACAGAGCTTCATTAAGCCGCTCGATGATCTGCGGTTCGCCTTTCATGGCTTCTGCTCCCGTATTGGACGCGCAAGCCTCTCACGCGATCCAGGTGTGAAACGATGTCCACGTCGCCCACCTCTGAGCGGGCGTGGTAGTTCTCGGTGACCCGAATGATCGTTTCCACCACATTTGGGAAACAGCCGCAACAGCGACCGCGCTTGCCCATCGCATGGTAGACCTTGGCGGGCACGATCAGCTGCCAGGGATCCTCATCCAGCAGGCCGACGATCGTCTGCTCGATCTCCTTTTCAGTGATGATGTTGCAATGACAGATCAGCATTTACTTGCTCTGGCTGACGGCGGGTCTGGCGCCACTTGGCTGGTTTGTTAGTCCAAAAACCGGTTCCCACTTTCTGGGATCATGCCGGTTTCCCAGTCGGGCATGATCTTATCCCAAAACCGGTTTCCACTTTCTGGGATCATGCCCTGGACCTTACTTGAACACTTTGTCGGGAGCATCGAGGCTGTCGGAGCCCTCGAAGGCGATCTCGTTGAGCTTGAGCGAGCCGACGGCGCGCTCGATCGACTTGGTCTGGTCAACCAGCGCGTCGATCGCCGCCTGCACGGTGGCGTTGCCTTGCGTGTTGCCTTCGGCGATCTGCTGGTCGTAGGCCTCGCCGGCCAACGCGCGCGCCCTGATCGCCTCCATCTTGGCGACAGTGACGTCGAGCTTGCCCGACAACTCCTTGTCGATCGCCGGATCGGCGACCTTCACCATGTCGGACACCGACGGACCCGAAACCACGGAGCCGTCGAGGCGCTTGTAGCTGGCATGGTAGGCGTCGCGGATGCCGACGGCATCGTAAAGATGCGAGATATAGGTGTTGTCGGAGAAGCAGTCTTGCTCCTCCTCCGGATCGTGCAGCAACAGGCCGAGCTTCATGCGCTCGCCGGCGAGCTCGCCATAGGAGAGCGAGCCCATGCCGGTGAAGATGGTCGAGATGTCGGCATTCGCATCGCCGTCGGTCAGGTTCTTGCGCGCGGCGCCGTCTTGCTTCCAGTTGTCGACCATCTCCTGCAGGTCGGACACCAGAAGGTCGCTGGCAGACTTCAGATATTCGGCGCGACGGTCGCAATTGCCATTGCTGCAATTCTTGAGGTCGTAGTCGGTAAAGGGCCGCTCGCCGGCGCCCGGCCCGGTGCCGTGCAGGTCCTGGCCCCAGAGCAGGAATTCGATGGCGTGATAGCCGGTCGCGACATTGGCTTGGACGCCGCCGGCTTCCTGCAGCGTGCCGGACAGGAATTCCGGCGTCAGCTTCGAGGCGTCGATCTTCATGCCGTTGATCTCGATCTCCTTGTTGGCGATGACGTTGGCCGTATAGAGCGCGTTTTCGTCCGACTCGGTGCCGTAGCTCTTGGCGACATAGTCGATCAGGCCCTCATCCAGCGGCCACGAATTCAGCTTGCCTTCCCAGTCGTCGACGATCTTGTTGCCGAAACGATAGACCTCGGTCTGCTGGTAAGGGATGCGCGCCGCCTTCCAGGCCTCGCGCGCAGCGTTCACCGTATCGGCCGACGGACTGGCGATGAGCGCATCGACCGCCTTGTCCAGCGCCTGCGCCGTGGTCAGCGTATCCTCATATTTGGCCAGCGCGATGTCGGCATAGGTCTTGATCACCGCTTTCGCATCGGTCTCGGCTTTCGCCGGCAACACGAACACCGCCGCCGTCAACGCAGCCGTGGCGCAGATCGCAGCCAGCCTGCCGCCATTACGTGCCGTCATTATCCTTCTCCAGTTCCTTGGAAATTCAAGAAAAGGCGCCCACCCGCGCCGAGGCATAAGCATGCCGGGAAAAATGGTGGCCGCGTCGATGCGCGGTTCGCGATAGAAAGACACCCACTTGCCTCCAATCGAAAGGGTTCAAGGCCCAGACATCAAAGGGATGCGCTTTGCGCGCAGCTCTTCATAAAGCGATGGAGAGCCCGGGAGTCAACTGGCGCGGCAGAAAAAATTCAATCGAAACAACAGTTTAGAATTATTCTAAACTGCGATTATCAACTTTAGACACGTCGCTGAGTGCCGCACGTTATTGACAGGTGGCCGTCCTGGGTGCGACCCGGACACCGGCTGTTGCGGCGGCGGCAGACAATCGCCACCTGGCGGAAGATCATAGATTTCAAAAAGAAAAAGGATCGCGATGACGAACGGGGTTGTGATTGTCGGTGCGGGCCATGCCGGCGTGCAGGCGGCGGCCAGCCTGCGCGAGGAAGGCTATGAAGGGCCTGTCGTCCTGATCGGCGACGAGAAGGAACTGCCCTATCACAAGCCGCCGCTGTCCAAGACCTTCATCAAGGACGCCGAGGCCAAGCCGCAGCCCTTGCGCGGCGAGACCTTCTACACCGGCCACACTATCGACTATCGGTCGGGCGTGCGCATCGAGAGCATCGATGCCGGCGTGCGCAGACTGGACGTGGCGGGCGGCGGCAAACTTGCCTTCGACCGGCTGATCCTTGCGACCGGCTCGCGGCCGCGTCTGCTCAAGCTCGACGGCGCCGGCCTCGCCGGCGTGGTCTCGCTGCGCTCGCTGGCCGACGCGCGGGTGATCCGCGAGCTCAGCGCGCGGACCGAGGACGTGGTCATTCTCGGCGGCGGCTTCATCGGGCTGGAGATCGCGGCGACGCTGAGGGCCGCCGGCCGCAACGTCACCGTCGTCGAGGCCGTCGACCGGTTGCTCGGCCGCGCCGTCGCGCCGGTCATCGCCGCGCATGTGCGCCAACGCCTGGAGGCAACGGGCGTGCGCATCCTGACCGGCACCACCGTTGCCCGCCTGGAGGGCGAAAGCGGCCGCGTTTCGGCCGCGATAACCTCCAGCGGCGAGCGCCTGCCGGCGCAGATGGTCATCATCGGCATCGGCGTGGTGCCTAATGTCGAACTGGCGGAAGCGGCGGGCTTAGCCATCGGCAACGGCATCCGCGTCGACCAGCATATGCAAAGCTCGATCCCGGAAATCCTCGCCATCGGCGATGCCGCCGCCTACCGCCACTGGTTCACCGGCGGCGACGTGCGGCTGGAATCGGTGCAGAACGCCACCGACCAGGCGCGGCTTGCCGCGCGCACCATCCTCGGCCATGCCGAGCCCTTCTCGGCGGTGCCGTGGTTCTGGTCCGATATCGGCGACATGAAGCTGCAGATGGTGGGGCTGACGCAAGGCGGCGATCACCATGTCGTGCTGGGCGACCTCGCCGACAACAAGTTCTCTATCTACCACTATGCAGGCAGCCGGCTGCTCGGCATCGAATCCGTCAACCGGCCCGCCGACCACATGCTTGGCCGCAAGATGCTCGGCGCCGGCTTCTCGCCGACGCCGCAGACGGTCGCGGGCGGGCCGGATGCGCTGAAGGCAGCGCTTGCGGCGTTTCAGAATATGGAGCCAGCCAAGGCCGGTGCGTAAGCTTGCCAATTTTTGCCATACGCCATAAAATACCCTGGATGAGCACCATGAACATCTCACTGCCTGACAGCTTGAAGCATTTTGTCGATCAGCAAGTGACGGATCGCGGCTATGGCACGAGCAGCGAGTATGTGCGTGAATTGATCCGCCACGATCAGGATCGTCAACTTCTGCGCCGTTTGCTGCTTGAGGGTGCGTCATCCGCGCCGGGCACTCCCGTTGACGATGACTATTTCGCGGCGCTGAGAAAACGAGCTCGGGGCCAATAATTAGTGGTCGCAAAGGCGATTATTCTTCGAAATCTTGCTCTGCGAGATATCGAGGACGCCGTTGATTATTATGCACGCGAAGTTGGTTCGCATGTGGCATTGAGCTATGTCGACGACCTCCAAAACGCCTACAAACTGATAGCCAGCCATCCGGCATCTGGCTCTCTGAGATATGGCTACGAAATTGGATTGTCTGGACTGCGTAGCGTGCAGTTCAAGCGCTATCCATACCTGATTTTCTATTTCGAACAGACCGACCATATCGATGTGTGGCGGGTTCTGCACGCCCAGAGGGATATTCCAGCCTGGTTGCAGTATCCGAACTCCTGACGGCACATTCATCCGCTTCAGCGGAAGCCGTCAGGAGGAATCGAGCCGCCCGTCAGGCCGCGCACACTTCGCGGATCGAGGTCTCCAGAATGTCCAGCGCCTCGGTCATGACGCCGTCCTGGATGGTGATCGGCGACAGGAAGCGGATGACGTTGCCGTAGACGCCGCAGGTGAGCAGGATGAGGCCCTTGTCCAGCGCCTTCAGCCTGACGGCGTTGGCGTACTCGGCCGACGGCAGCCCCTTCTTCGCATCGTTGAACTCGACGGCGTTCATGAAGCCTGGGCCACGGATATCGACGATCTCCGGCACGTCGTCGCGGATCGATTCCAGCCGCTGCTTCAGCCTGGCGCCGAGCGCGTTGGCGCGGTCGCAGAGCTTTTCCTCCTCGATAACGTCGAGCACGGCGTGCGCCGCGGCGACGCCGATCGGGCTGCCGCCATAGGTGCCGCCGAGCCCCCCGGGGCCGGGCGCATCCATGATCTCGGCGCGGCCGGTAACGGCCGACAGCGGGAAACCGCCCGCAAGGCTCTTGGCCATGGTGGTTAGATCGGGCGCCACGTCATGATGATCCATTGCGAACATCTTGCCGGTGCGGGCAAAGCCGGTCTGCACCTCGTCGGCGACGAGCAGGATGCCGTGCTGGTCGCAGATCCTGCGCAACGCAGCCATGAAATCGCGCGGCGCTTCGTAGAAGCCGCCCTCGCCCCGGACCGGCTCGACGATGATGGCGGCAACGCGGCCCGGATCGACATCGGCCTTGAACAGCTTGTCGAGCGCGGCAAGCGAATCCGCGACCGAAACCCCGTGTAGCGCGACCGGGAACGGGGCGTGGAAGACATCGGCGGGCATCGCGCCGAAGCCGACCTTGTAAGGCACGACCTTGCCGGTCAGCGCCATGCCCATGAAGGTGCGGCCATGGAAGCCGCCGGAAAAGGCGATGACCGCCTGGCGGCCAGTGGCGTTGCGGGCGATCTTGATGGCGTTCTCGACCGCTTCGGCGCCGGTGGTGACGAAGATGGTCTTCTTGTCGAACTTGCCGGGCAGCATGCCGTTCAGGCGCTCGGCGAGATGCACATAGCTCTCATAGGGCACGACCTGGTGACAGGTGTGGGTGAAGCGGTCGAGCTGCGCCTTGACCGCCTCGATCACCTTCGGATGGCGGTGGCCGGTGTTGACCACCGCGATGCCCGACGAGAAGTCGATATAGCGGCGGCCCTCGACGTCCCAGATCTCCGAATTCTCGGCGCGATCGGCATAGATCTGCGTCGTCATGCCGACGCCGCGCGATATCGACTGGTTCTTGCGCTCGGAAATGGCTGAATTCTTCATCTCGTCCCTCATCGGGCCATCCCTCACCGAGATTGGGCCCGTTCCGTTGATCGAAACTCTTCTCGCCTTATTTTACGTTTTCCTCAAGTCGGCACATTGGCCCAGTCGATTGGGCCTGCCGAAAGCAATTCCAGGGAAGGTGTGGAGCGGTCGGGCTCGGCGGCTTCGCCGTAGCTTCCGTCCGCAATTGCGTCAAGACAAAGAGATACGGCTCGCCGCTTCGATGAAACGGTGAACCGCTCTGGCCCGGAAAGCGATCTTGGACCAGCCCGGCGACAGGCCTCGCGGAAATGGTTTCCTTTTCCCGCCGATCGACTATCCTCGTTTCGTCCGCGACGTGCCGCCGTCAGGAGCGGCTCCCACGGTTGAGGGGAACCATGAGCAGGAACGCGACATCGTCCGCCTTGCCGCCTTCGTCGCTCAGCCCTTTGCCTCGTCCAAACATCCTGTTGCTGCTGGCCTGCGCCGGCGCGATGCTCTCGGCGACCGGCTGCCAGAAACAGCAGGCAGCGGAAAAGAAGCTGCCGGTGGTGGTGACGACGCAGACGGTCGCGCTCGCCGACTACGCGCCACGAACCTCGCTGACCGGCGTGATCGCTGCCCGGACCCTCAACAATCTGTCGTTCCGCGTCGGCGGCCGCGTCGCCGAACGGCTGGTCGATGTCGGCCAGCATGTCGACCAGGGCACCGTGCTTGCCCGCATCGATCCGCAGGAACAGGAATCGGACCTGCGGTCGGCCCAGGC
The DNA here is from genome assembly GCF_053714275.1 of Mesorhizobium sp. Arg314. Taxonomy (NCBI): domain Bacteria; kingdom Pseudomonadati; phylum Pseudomonadota; class Alphaproteobacteria; order Hyphomicrobiales; family Phyllobacteriaceae; genus Mesorhizobium; species Mesorhizobium sp. Arg314. The sequence goes on from NZ_JBSKBP010000001.1 coordinate 391,676, forward strand.
CGACCTCGACGCGGCACAGGCGCAGCTCACCGAGGCGGCAGCCACTTATCAACGGCAAAAGACGCTGCTTTCGCAAGGCTTCACGACGCGACGGGATTTCGACACCGCCAACCAGACCCTGAAAGTGGCGCAAGGCAGCGTCGATGCGGCGCAAAGCGCTTTGGCCAACGCCAAGGAAAACCTTTCCTACACCGAACTCAAGGCGGGCGCCGCCGGTGTGATCACTGCGCGTCAGGTCGAGGCCGGGCAGGTGGTGCAGGCGGCGCAGACCGTGTTCACAATCGCCGAGGATGGCGACCGGGACGCCGTCTTCAACGTGCACGAGACGCTGGTTGTCCAGACGCCGCCTTCCCCGGCGGTGACGATCACGCTGCTGTCCGACCCGCAGGTGCGGGCAGTCGGCAAGGTGCGCGAAATCTCGCCGGCGGTCGATACCGCGTCCGGGTCGATCCGGGTCAAGGTCGGCATTCCCGATACGCCGGCCGGCATGCCGCTCGGTGCCGCTGTCATCGGCACCGTCAGCGCCAGGCCGCTGAAGGCTGTCCTTTTGCCTTGGCAGGCGCTGACCTCGACGGCCGGCAAGCCCGCCGTCTGGATCGTCGATCTGTCGAGCAAGGCAGTGACGACAGCGCCGGTCGAAGTGCTCGCCTTCGATTCCGGCGTGGTCGTCGTCGACAAGGGTTTGCAGGAAGGCCAGAGCGTCGTCACCGCCGGCGGGCAGTTGCTCAGTCCCGGGCAGAAGATCGAGATCGCGGGGGCGAGCCAATGAACCGGTTGTTGCGCATCGCTCCCTTGCTGATCCTTACCGCACTTGCCGCCTGCTCGCGCTCGGAAGAAAAGCCGCCGGAGATCATCCGGCCGGTGCTGTCGATGGTGGTCGAACCGAAGACCGTCGAGACTTTCGGTTTCGCCGGCACGGTACAGCCGCAATACAGCGCCGACCTTGCCTTCCGCCTGCTCGGCCGCGTCGTCTCGCGCGACGTCAAGGTCGGCGACCTCGTCACCAAGGGCACGACGATCGCGGCGCTCGACCCGACGGCGCTAGAGCTTGCCGTCCAGGCTTCGAAAGCCGACCTGTCGAACGCGCAGGCGCAGTTCACCAACGCCGCCGCAAGCGAAGACCGCCAGCGCCAGTTGCTTGCCTCGGCCAACACCTCGCAAGCTACATTCGATGCCGCCAAACAAGCGCGGCAGGCCGCTGAAGCCGGCGTCGAGCGGGCCAATGCCGGTTTGGCCAAGTCGCAGGAGCAGCTCGGCTACGCCCGGCTGTTCTCCGATTTCGACGGCGTCGTCACAGCGATCGGCGCCGAGGTCGGCCAGACAGTCTCGCCCGGACAGACGGTCGTCACCGTGGCGCGCACCGATCCGCGCGAGGCGGTGGTCGACATTCCCGATCAACTGACCGGCGACCTTGCCGTCGGCACGCCCTTCGAGATCATCCTGCAATCGCTGCCGACCATCAAAACCGACGCCAGGTTGCGCGAGGTGGCGCCGCAGTCGGAAGGCGCCACGCGCACCCGCCGCGTGCGGCTGACACTGGTCAATCCGCCATTGGCATTCCGGCTGGGTTCGACGATCACGGCGACCCGCATGACCAAGGTCACGCCGACGATCGAACTGCCGATGTCGGCGCTGCTCGAAAAGGATGGTGCGGAGAAAGTCTGGATCGTCGATCCGCAATCCTCAAGCGTGAGCGCGCGCGAGATCAAGATCGCCTCGAAGAACGGCAGCAGCTTCACGGTAGCGGAGGGACTTGAGGCCGGCATGCGCATCGTCACCGCCGGCGTCCACAGTTTGAGCGAAGGCCAGAAGGTCAAAGTACCGGAGGGCGGGGTCTGATGAAGGGCTTCAACCTCTCCGACTGGGCGCTCAGCCACCGCTCCATGGTCTGGTACTTCATGCTGGTGTTCGTGGTGGCCGGCATTTTCTCCTACCTCAATCTCGGCCGCGAGGAAGACCCCGCCTTCACCATCAAGACCATGATCATCCAGGCCAACTGGCCCGGCGCCTCGGTCAAGGAGACGGTGCAGCAGGTGACCGACCGCATCGAGAAAAAGCTCGAGGAGCTCGACAGCCTCGACTTCACCAGATCCGTCACCACTGCCGGCCAGACCGTCATCTTCGTCAACCTGAAGGACACGACCAAGGCGCGCGATGTCGTGCCGAACTGGCTTCAGGTGCGCAACATGGTCAACGACATCAAGGCGCAGTTTCCGCAAGGCGTGCAGGGACCGTTCTTCAACGACCGCTTCGGCGACGTCTATGGCAACATCTATGCCTTCACCGCCGACGGGCTGACGCCGCGCCAGTTGCGCGACTATGTCGAGGATGTCCGCACCAGGATCCTGACCGTGCCAAATGCCGGCAAGGTGGATCTGGTCGGCGCGCAGGACGAGGCGATCTATCTCGAATTCTCGACGCGCCAGATCGCTGCACTTGGCCTCAACCAGCAGGCGATCGTGGCCAGCCTGCAGGCCCAGAATGCCATCACGCCTTCCGGCGTTGTCCAGTCCGGGCCGGAGCGCATAAGCGTGCGCGTCGGGGGCCAGTTCACCTCCGAGGAGAGCCTGCGGGCCATCAATCTTCGCGTCAACGACCGCTTCTTCCGCCTGAGCGATGTGGCGACGATCCGGCGCGGCTATGTCGACCCGCCGACGGCCCTGTTCCGCTTCAACGGCCAGGATGCGATCGGGCTTGCCATCGGCATGAAGCCCAACGCCAATCTGCTCAAATTCGGCGAAGCGCTGCACGAGGAGATGCAGCGGGTGCTGGCAGACCTGCCGGTCGGCGTCGGGGTCCATCTGGTCGCCGACCAGCCGGTCATCGTCGAGGAGGCGGTCTCGGGCTTCACGCGGGCACTGTTCGAGGCGGTCGCCATCGTGCTCGCCGTCTCCTTCATCAGCCTCGGGCTGCGGGCCGGCTTCGTCGTCGCGCTGTCGATACCTCTGGTGCTTGCGATCACCTTCACCGTCATGGCCTATCTCGGCATCTCGCTGCAGCGTATTTCGCTCGGCGCGCTGATCATCGCGCTCGGGCTTTTGGTCGACGACGCGATGATCGCGGTCGAAATGATGGTGGCGCGGCTGGAGGTCGGCGACAATCTGCGCAAGGCGGCGACCTATGTCTACACCTCGACCGCCTTCCCGATGCTGACCGGGACGCTGGTGACGGTCGCCGGCTTCATCCCGATCGGCCTCAACTCGAGCGCGGCCGGCGAATACACCTTCACGTTGTTCGTCGTCATCGCGGTGTCGTTGCTTGTGTCATGGATCGTCGCGGTGCTGTTCGCGCCGCTGCTCGGCGTGACCATCCTGCCCGCAACGATGAAGGAGAAGCGTCACGACCAGCCCGGGCGCTTCACCTCGCTGTTCCGGCGCGTGCTTGTCTTCTCCGTGCGCCGCCATTGGCTGACCATCATCGCGACGGTGCTTTTGTTTGCGGCCTCGATCGCCGGCTTCGGGCTTGTCCAGCAGCAGTTCTTCCCGCCTTCCGACCGGCCGGAGCTGATCGTCGACTGGAACCTGCCGCAGAACTCCTCGATCACCGAGACGCGCGACCAGATGGAGCGCTTCGAGCAGCGCGCGCTGGTCGGCAATCCCGACATCGATCATTTCAGTTCCTATATCGGCCAGGGCGCGGTGCGCTTCGTGCTTGCCTATGACGTGCAGCCGGCCAATCCCTATTTCGGCCAGACGGTGATCGTCACCAAGAGCATCGAGGCGCGCAACCGGGTGAAGCCGGCGCTGGAAAAGCTGCTGCGCGCGGAGTTCGTCGGCACCGATGCCTTCGTCAAGCCGCTCGAGCTCGGCCCACCGGTCGGGCGCCCGGTACAATACCGCGTCGGCGGTCCCGACATCCAGACGGTGCGGGAGCTCGCGCAACAATTCTCCGGCCTGATCTCGGCCAATCCGAAGCTTGCCGCGCCGACTTTCGACTGGAACGAGCCGCAGCGCGTGCTGAGGGTCGACGTGCTGCAGGACGAGGCACGCCAGCTCGGCATCACCTCGTCCGACATCGCCAGCACGCTGAACAGCACGGTGGGCGGCGCGACGATCACGCAGGTGCGCGACGCGACATACCTCATCAATGTCGTGGCGCGGTCGCGCGAGGCCGAGCGCGGCTCGATCGAGACGCTGCAAAACATCCAGCTGCCGACCGGAAACGGCGAGGCGATCCCGCTCGCCGCTGTCGCCAACTTCCGTTACGACCTCGAGCAGCCGACCGTATGGCGGCGCAACCGCACGCCGACGATCACCGTGCGCGCCGGCCTGGTCGGCGACGTGCTGCCGGCGACCGTCGTCAACGAGCTGAAACCGTCGGTCGACGCCTTCATCGCCAAGCTGCCGCCCGGCTATTCGATCGAGACGGCGGGGTCTGTCGAGGAAAGCGCCAAGAGCCAGGGACCGATCGCGGCCGTGGTGCCGCTGATGCTGTTCATCATGGCGACCATCCTGATGGTGCAATTGCAGAGCTTCCAGCGCCTGTTCCTGGTCGTGGCGGTGGCGCCACTCGGCCTGATCGGCGTGGTGGCCGCCCTGGTGCCGAGCGGCGCGCCGCTCGGCTTCGTCGCGATACTCGGCGTCCTGGCGCTGATCGGCATCCTGATCCGCAACTCTGTCATCCTGATCGTGCAGATCGAGGACCTGGTCACCGAGGGCAAGGACCGCTGGGCGGCGGTGATCGAAGCGACCGAGCACCGCATGCGGCCGATCGCGCTGACGGCGGCGGCGGCAAGCCTGGCGCTGATCCCGATCGCGCGCGAAGTGTTCTGGGGGCCGATGGCCTATGCCATGATGGGCGGCATCATCGCAGGTACTGCAATCACGCTGCTGTTCCTGCCGGCGCTTTACGTGACGTGGTTCCGGATCAAGGAGCCGAAACGGGGGCGGGATGGGGCGCAAAGCGAAGTACCCGCGGACGGCGGGGCGGCGGCAACGTAATTTACGCCGCGATCCTTCACACCCCCCTCTGGCCTGCCGGCCATCTCCCCCGCAAGGGGGGAGATCAGCAGCTTTCGCCGCCCGCTTATCCTGCTGCGCTGGTGATTGATTGGCGAAAACGACTGCGCGATCAATCTCCCCCCTTGCGGGGGAGATGTCCGGCAGGACAGAGGGGGGTGTGACGGAACGCTACCTCCGAAACTACACCCGCACAAACCCCTCGCTCGCCCGGAGCAGGTTGCGCGTATAGTCCTCGCTCACCCGATGCCCGATCAGCTGGCTTGCGGTCAGCGTCTCCACCGCCTCGCCATTCTGCATCACCATCAGCCGCTCGCACATATGAGTGATGATGGCGAGGTCGTGGCTGACCATCAGGAAGGTGAGCTTGCGGCGCCCGCGCACCTCTTCGAGCAGGTTCAGCACCTCGGCCTGGACCGAGGCGTCGAGCGCGGAGGTCGGTTCATCGAGAAGCAGGACCGAGGGTTCGAGGACCAGCGCGCGGGCAATCGCCACGCGCTGGCGTTGGCCGCCCGAGAGCTGGTGCGCATAGCGGAAGCGGAAGCCGCTGCCGAGGCCGACCTCGTCCAGCGCGCGCTCGATGCGCTTCTCACCGTCGGCAATGCCATGGATGGCCAAAGGCTCCTGCAGCAGCCGGTCGACGGTCTGGCGCGGATGCAGCGAGCCGTATGGATCCTGGAACACCATCTGCACGTCACGATAGAAAGCCTTGTCGCGGGTCTTGCCCAGCGTCTTGCCATTGACGGTGATGGTGCCCGAGGCAACCGGCGCCAAGCCGGTGATGGCCCTCAGCAGCGTCGACTTGCCGGAGCCACTCTCGCCGACCAGACCGTAGGATTCGCCTTCCTTCACTTCTAGGCTGACGCCTTTCAGCGCGCGAAAACGGTCGAAGACCACTTCCAGCCCTTGAATGCTGATCGCTGCCGTCATGCCGCCCACTCCGGCTTGCGGTCGAGCACCGGCAGCGGATGGCGCTCGAAGCCTATCCTCGGCATGCAGTTGAGCAGGCCGCGCGTGTAGGGATGCCGGGCATCGCGCAGTTCGGTGGCCTTGAGCTGCTCGACCACCTTGCCGGCATACATGACGACGACGCGGTCGCAGAAGGAGGAGACCAGGCGCAGATCGTGCGAGATGAAGATCAGCCCCATGCCGCGCTCGGCGACGAGTTTGTCGAGGATTTTGAGTACGTCGAGCTGCACTGTGACGTCGAGCGCCGAGGTCGGCTCGTCGGCGATCATCAGCTCGGGTCCGGTGATCAGCATCATGGCGATCATGGCGCGCTGACCCATGCCGCCCGAGACCTCGTGCGGATAAAGATCGAAGACGCGGGCCGGGTCGCGGATCTGCACCGCCTGCAGCATGGCGAGCGCTCGCTTGCGTGCCTCGGCCTTGGAGACCTTTTCGTGGGTGCGCAGCGTCTCGACGATCTGGCGGCCGATGGTCATCACCGGGTCGAGCGAATATTTCGGATCCTGCAGGATCATGGCGATGCGATTTCCCCGCAGGGACCGGCGCTGGCGAGGCGATATGGAGAGCAGATCAATGCCGTCGAAGGCGAGTTTCTTCGCCGAAACCTCCGCCTGCGGCGGGGTCAGCCCCATGATGGCGCGACCGGTCTGCGACTTGCCGGAGCCGCTCTCGCCGACAATGCCCAGACGCTCGCGGCCAAGCGAGAAGGAGACGCCGCGAACCGCCTGTACAAGGCCGGTGCGGGTCGGGTAGGTGACGCGCAGATCGTCGACTTCGAGAAGCGTGTCGCTCATTGGTCGCCGCTCATTGGTCACCACTCCGGGGGTCGAGCGCGTCGCGCAGGCCGTCGCCGAGCAGGTTGAAGCCAAGGCTGACGATGAGGATGGCCGCACCTGGGGCCGCTGCCACCCACCACTGATCGAGAATGAAGCGGCGGCCGGACGCGATCATCGCGCCCCATTCGGGCAGCGGCGGCTGCGCGCCCAAGCCAAGGAAACCGAGGCCGGCGGCGGTCAGGATGATGCCCGCCATGTCGAGCGTCACCCGGACGATCAGCGAGGAAATGCAGAGCGGCATGATGTGGCGCAGCACGATGCGGAAGGGCGAGGCGCCCATCAGTTGCACCGCCTTGATGTAGTCCGAATTGCGCACCGTCAGCGTCTCGGCACGCGCGATGCGCGCGTAGGGCGGCCAGGAGGTGATCGCGATCGCCAGCACGGCGTTCTCGATGCCTGGCCCGAGTGCCGCCACAAAAGCCAGCGCCAGCACCAGCTTCGGAAAAGCGAGGAAGATGTCGGTGACGCGCATCAGGATAGCGTCGGTCCAGCCGCCGGCATAGCCGGCCACGGTGCCGACCAAAAGGCCGATGGGAGCCGCGATGACGGCGACGAGGATCACCACATAGAGCGTCCAGCGCGAGCCGTAGACGATGCGGGAATAGATGTCGCGGCCAAGGTCGTCGGTGCCGAACCAGTGCGCGGCGCTTGGCGGCAGCAGGCGGGCGTTCTTCAAATCGCCGATGGTCGGCGAATAGGGCGCCAGCACATCGGCGAAGGCGGCGACGACCAGCAGCGCGATGATGATCAGCAGGCCGACAAAGGCGAGCCGGTTCGCCGAGAAACGCCGCCAGGTGACATAGGCGCGGCCGAGCCTTGCCTGCATGCGTGAGGCCGGCCGCTCGCTGAGCAGCCATTCGCGGCGGGTCTGCATCGTCTCAGCGCTCATCCAGATTTGGTCCTTGGATCGAGCAGCCGGTAGAGCAGGTCGGACAGAAGGTTGATGCCGATGAAAACCGAGCCGATGGCGATGGTGCCGCCGAGCACCGCGTTCATGTCGGCATTCTGCAGCGAATTGGTGATGTAAAGCCCAATGCCCGGCCAGGAGAAGACGGTCTCCGTCAGCACCGAGCCTTCGAGCAGGCTGGCGTAGGAAAGCGCGATCACCGTGACCATCGGCACCGCCGCGTTGCGAAATGCATGGCCCCAGATGATGCGCGTTTCGGAAAGGCCCTTGGCGCGGGCGGCGACGATATATTCCTGCGCCAGCTCGTTCAGCATGAAGGAGCGCGTCATGCGGCTGATATAGGCAAGCGCGAAATAGCCGAGCAGCGCGGCCGGCAGGATGATGTGACGGTAGGCGTCATAAAAGACATCCCACTGCCCCTGCATCGCGGCATCCAGCAGGTAGAAGCCTGTGATCGGCGTGAAAGTGTACTCGTAGACGACGTCGAGCCGCGCCGGGAAAGCGACCCATTGCAGCTTGGCGTAGAAGAGCACGAGCCCCAGCAGGCCGAGCCAGAAGATCGGCACCGAATAGCCGATCAGGCCGATGATGCGCACGACCTGGTCGATGAGGCTGCCGCGCTTCACCGCGGCCAATACCCCGAGCGGCACGCCGATCACGGCGCCGATGATGGTGCCCAGCGTCGCGAGCTCGATGGTCGCCGGGAAGACGCGGCGGATGTCGGACATCACCGGATTGGTGGTCAATACCGAGGTTCCGAAATCGCCGTGAAGGGCGCTTTTCACATAGATATAGAACTGCTCGATCCAGGGCAGGTCGAGACCCATCTCACGACGCGTGCGCTCGACGACGGCGATGGGCGCCCGGTCACCGAGCACGGCCAGCACCGGGTCGATCGGGATGACGCGGCCGATGAAGAAGGTCACCGCGAGCAGACCGAGATATGTCGTCACCGCGATGACCAGGAAGCGGCCGATCGATGATAAAATCGCGACGGCACGAGCGCTCCCGCGCCCTGCCGCCGCCTGATTGTCAGCTACGCTCACGCGTCGCGTCCGCCGGGTCTACTGCTTGGAGACCGACCAGACGAAGTTGGTGTCGAAGCTCGGGCCGAGCTTGAAATCCTTGAGGTTCTTGCGCAGCCCGGCCACTTCCAGCTGCTGGTGGATGATGACGAACGGGCTGGTGTCGAGGATCTTCTGCTGCAGGTCCTTGTACATGTCGGCGCGCTTGCTCGAATCCTTCTCCAGCAGCGCCGCCTCGGTTTGCTTGGTCAGGTCTGGAATGTCCCAGGAATTGCGCCAGGCAAGCGTATGCGACTTGCCGGCATCCGAATTGTCCGGGTTCGAGGCGAAGGTCTGGGCATTGGAGTTCGGATCGAAATAATCCTGCCCCCAATTGCCGATATAGATGTCGTGGTTGCGGGCACGGTACTTGGTCAGCGTCTGCTTGCCATCACCCGGGATGATCTCAAGCTTGATGCCGGCCTGGCCGAGCGTCTGCTGGATCGATTCCGCCATGCCGGTGGTCGGCTGTCCGGTGCGCACGTCCATGGTCACCTTGAAACCATCCGGCAGGCCGGCCTTGGCAAGCAATTCCTTGGCCTTGGCGACGTCGAGCTTGAAGGGATTGTCGTCGACGGCGCCGAGGTCGCCCTTGGGCAGGAAGGATTGGTGGATCTCGCCGATGCCCTTGAGGATGGTCGTGCTCAGCGCGTCATAGTCGACCAGATATTTGAACGCCTGGCGCACCTCGGGCTTGGCGAGGTTCGGGTTCTTCTGGTTGAGGCTGATGTAATAGACCGTGCCCTTCGGCGCGCTGGTGGTGGTGAGGTCGGCGTTCTTGGCGATGGCGTCGAGGTCGTTCGGCTCGAGGTTGCGGGCGACGTCGATGTCGCCGGCTTCCAATGCCAGGCGCTGCGCCGAGCTTTCCTTCATGTTGCGGTAGATGACGCGGGCGAGCTTTGCCTTGTCGCCATTGTAATTGTCGTTGCGCTCCAGCACGACGGCTTCGTTGGCGCGCCATTCGCGCAGCTTGAACTGGCCCGAGCCGGCATAGCCGGTCTTCAGCCAGGCATTGCCGAAGTCGTTGTCCCATTTGTAGTCGGCGCTCGGCTTGGCCGCCGCGACATGTTCCTTGACCAGCTTGGCATCCACGACGGAGGCGACCGTGGCCGACAGGCAGTTGAGCACGAAGCTCGGCGCATAGGCCTTGTCGACGACGAACTGGAATGTGGTGTCGTCGACGGCCTTGGCCTTCTCGGTGACATTGTCGCCGCTGATGCCGAACTGACCGATGATGAAGGCCGGGCTCTTGTCGAGCTTGATGGCGCGTTCGAAGGAATAGGCGACATCGGCCGCGGTGATCGGATTGCCGGACGCGAACTTCATGCCGGGCTTTAGCTTGAAGGTGTAGGTCAGGCCGTCGTCGGAAACTGTCCAGCTCTCGGCGAGGTCGCCCTTGACCTTGGAGGTATCGCTGAGGTCTAGGCGGACCAGGAGATCATACGTGTTGCCGGTGACCTCGGCCGTCGACAGCTCGAACGCCTCGCCCGGATCCATCGAGATGATGTCGTCGATGGCAAAGCCCTCGACCAGCGTGTCGGCCGGCGTGACCGCGAAGGCGGGCGCGACGAGCAACGCGGACAGCGCGGCACCCGCAAGCAAGGTACGAGAGCGCAGAGCAAACTTTTCCAGCATCATGGTGATTTGTTCCCTGTTTTGTTGACCTGAGTTCCCGGCTCAGGCTGTGGCGTTTTCTTGCCGGCCGAACGATGGCCGCCGGACCCGTTATCGCAGCGGTTTTTGTCCAGTTGGTCAACACCATAACGACCAGCGCCCGACCCGGCAACGAGCATTTGCAAGACGGCGTATTGGACCAGAGCGGGTGGAGCCCGGTCCACACACAGGCCGACTAATCGATGTCGCCAAGCGGAAATAATCTCCTAATTCGGCGGCTTATTTCAGAGCAGCAACCAGCCCCGCGTCGGGAAAACAGGTGGCGGGCTTGCCGTTCTTCGCCTGCCACACTCCAATCGAGCGGCGCGTCTTGAAGCCGGGCAGGCCGTCGGCGCTGCCGACGTCATAGCCCTTGGCCTCCAGCGCGCGCTGCAGGGCGGCAATATCGGACCTGTGCAGGTCGCCGACCGCGCCCCAAGCGCCGACAAAGATGGCGTCGCCTTTGGCGATGCGGTCGGCGGCATGGCCGATGAACAGGCCGTAGAGGTCGCTGTTGTTATATTCCTTCAGCACATAGAAGTTCGGCGTGACGATGAAGGCCGGACCGCTGCGCCCGGCCGGCATCAGCAGGAGGCCCTCGGCCTTCAATTCGCTCGCCGGGAACGCCTTGCCGTCGACGCGCCTGATGCCCATCGCCACCCAATCCGAAATCTTCTTGCCCTGGTCAGGCCCTTCGAGCGAACAGGAGACATTTGCCGGCACCGTCACCTCGGTCCCCCAGCCGCGGCCCCTCACCCAGCCATAGTGGACGAGGTAGTTGGCGATCGAGGCGAGCACGTCGGGCGTGGAATTCCAGATGTCGGGCCGGCCGTCGCCGTCGAAGTCGACGGCGTGTTTCAAAAAGGAGGTCGGCATGAATTGCGGCTGGCCGAGCGCGCCGGCCCAGGAAGACTTCATCGCGTTGACCGGCGCCAGCCCGCGCTCGACGATTTCGAGCGCCGCCAGCACCTCGGTGTGGAAGAAATCCTTCTTCGTCGACATGAAGGCCTTGGTGCCCAGCACCTCGAACGCGTCGTAAGGCATCTTGGCCGCGCCGAAGCCGGTCTCGCGGCCCCAGATCGCCAGCACGATCTCGCCCGGCACGCCGTAGCGCTTCTCGATCAGCCCGAGCACTCTGGCGTTGACGCTATCGCGCGAACGTCCGCCGGTGGTGACGGCGCCAATGATCTTCTCCGCGAAATAGTTGGCCGGCGGGCCGAACTCGGCCTGGTGCTGCTTCTCAGGGGTCGTCGGCTTCTCGCCGGGCATGACGAGGTCGGGCAGCTTGAGGTTCGGCTTCACCCCGGTGAAGGCCTCGTCGAAGGTTTTCCTGGAGATGCCTTTTGTCCTGGCCTCGGGCCAGAGGTCGGTTTGCAGCCAGGCCTGGAACTGGTCGTCGATGGGGGCGGCGCGGGAGGGGGTTCCGAAGGAGAAAACCAACGCGGCCAAAATGAAGACAGTGACGGATACGCGAAGGTGGCGTTCCTTCACACCCCCCTCTGTCCTGCCGGACATCTCCCCCGCAAGGGGGGAGATCAGATGTCGCGCAGGCTTTCGCCAATCATCAACGTTGCAGGACGGTGCGGGGCGCCTAAACAGCCAATCTCCCCCCTTGCGGGGGAGATGCCCGGCAGGGCAGAGGGGGGTGGGACGGAGTGCAATCTTTCCAGAAAACCAGCCTGTCACTGATCCCCTCCCCCCCAACTTCAAAACGCCGTCCTCGACCGCAACGCCGCGGCCAGCGTGCCTTCGTCGAGGTAATCGAGCTCGCCGCCGACCGGGACGCCATGCGCCAGCCTTGTCACCTTGACGTCGAAGCCTGACAATTGATCGGTCAGGTAATGCGCCGTTGTCTGCCCCTCGACGGTAGCATTGACCGCGAGGATGACCTCCTTCACCTCGCCGCCGGCGACGCGGTCGACCAATGAGCGGATGTTGAGCTGGTCCGGACCGATGCCGTCGAGCGGCGACAGCGTGCCGCCGAGCACATGGTAGCGCGCGTTCATGGCGGCCGCGCGCTCCAGCGCCCAGAGATCGGAGACGTCCTCGACGACGATCAGCGTGCCGGCGTCGCGGCGCGGATCGGTGCAGATCATGCAAGGATCGGTGGTGTCGACATTGCCGCAGGTCGAGCAGATGCGAACCTTGTCGACCGCCTCGCCCATGGCGGCCGCCAAAGGCTCGAGCAGCTGATCCTTCTTCTTGATGAGATGAAGTGCCGCGCGCCGGGCCGAACGCGGCCCAAGCCCCGGCACCTTGGCCAGGAGCTGGATCAGGCGTTCGATTTCCGGTCCGGCGATTCTCTTCGACATCGCTCTGATCTAGAGCAATTCCAGGAAAAGTGCGAAGCGGTTTTCTGTCCGGAATAGCGTCAAAGCGAAAGGTGGGGCAGTTCACCGTTTCACTAGTACGGTGAGCTGCTCCAGGATTTTTCAGCGCGGTTTGGAACAGCCGGCAAAAGCACAGGGCCCGCTATGCTGCCATGGCGGGCCCTGCTCTGGATGGAATCGGGTTTCAGTTGGTTTCCAGCGGCCGGTCCTGGCTGGCGATCATCGCACCGATGGCGTCGGTGTTCTCAGGCGTCGACTGGAAGCCCATCGACGCTTCCTGCGGCACGTTGGGCACAGAGGTGATGTAGCGGCCCTTGACCGTGCCGCCGAAACGCGAGGCGTCCGGTTCGGCCATCGGCTCCTGCATCGCCACGACAATCTGCTTCTGCGCGACGCGGCCGCCCTTCTGCGAAGGCGCGACGGAGGCTGTCACGTAGGTCTGCTCCTCGGCAACAGTTTTGGTCTTCTTGGCCGGCGATGCCAGCTCGACGGCCGCCGTCATATAGGTTTGCTTGTTCGGGTCCGGGCGCATGATCGTCTTGACCACCGGCTCGGCGGAAGCCACCAGCACGGGAGCAGTAGGATCGATCTTCTGCTGTTTGTCGGAAGCCATGGCGACCATCGGCTCATCCGGCAGCGGCTGCCAGTTGCGGCCGCGCTTCTCATAGAAGGCATTGCCGCCGGCCACCATCGTGTAGTGCATGTTATTGTAAGGGAAGCGCAGGCCGGCGGTGTGGAAATACATCGTGTTCTTGAGCTTGGCCTTGCGCTCGCCTCGCAGCACCGCGTCCGCAGCTTCCTCGACATCGGGCAGCGCTCTCGAATTCATCGGCCGGGTCATCACGCCGGGCGCGAACTGCCCCTTCTCGCCGACGACCTCGCAGATGGTGTTGCCATGCTGGCCCGAGCGCAGACGGTTCATCACGACCGTGCCGACGGCGATCATGCCGTCGCGGCTCGACCGGTTGGACTCGAAGAACATCGCCCTTTGCAGGCATTCCTTATCCTTCAGCGAGTGGCTGGAGGAACGTGTGAGGAAGCTCGGGGTAAGCGCGTCGGTCAGGCCCGACACCGACATGCCATGGGAGGAAGTGGTCTGGCTGCAGCCGGCCAGGAGCAAGGCGGAAGTGACGATGCCGACGAGCAGCAGCGGCGTCTTCCATCGCGTCGCGATCACCAAAAAAAGCCTCATGTCCAGATGCCAGCCCGCCCCGAGATGTGGCAAGAATGAGACTCTTTCGGGCAAAAAGATGGCTGGAGGGTTAGCAACTTCTGGACTTGGGTAAAACTTTATGAAAGCCGCGAAATGAGCCCGTGAGCAACGCCGGCAAAATGGTTAACAACGCGCCGCGCACTCAATTTCCGTTCATAATCAATTAACTGGCGGACGCCGCCTCAGAACGGCAATTTCATTCCGGGCGGAATCGGCAGGCCCGCCGTCAACGCCTTGGTCTTCTCCTGCATGATCTGCTCGACCTTATTTTTGGCGTCATTGTGGGCGGCCAGGATGAGGTCCTCGAGGATCTCGGCTTCGTCCGCCTTGATGAGCGAGGGATCGATCTTCAGCGCCTTCATCTCGAACTTGCCGGTGAGCGTGATGCTGACCAGGCCGCCGCCGGCCTGGCCGGTGGCTTCGAGCGTGGCTATCTCGTCCTGCATGGCCTGGAACTTGGCCTGCATTTCCTTTGCCTTGCCCATCAGGCCGAGAAGATCTTTCATCTCAAATGTCCTTTTTGTTCGTCTATCTTGGCGAGAGCATGATCTTGACCGAAGACCGGTTCCCACTTTTCGGGATCATGCTCTAAATCTCGTCATCGTCGGCGGCAGGCTCGACCGGCACTTCGGCCTCGGCCTCTTCCACATCCGGCACGTCCGGAATGCGCACGTCGATGATCTTGGCGCCCGGGAAGCGGGCGAGGATGGCCGCGACCGTCGGGTCGCTCTTGGCGTCGGAGAAGGCGTTCTCGCGCTTCGTCGTCTCCATCTCGGCCAATGTCTGGCCGCCCTCTTCCTTCGACAGCGACACCAGCCAGTTGCGGCCGGTCCAGGCGCGCAGCTTGGAGGTCAGGTCGTTGAGCAGCATCTTGGGCGCGTCGTCGGTCAGGGTGACGTCGAGACGGCCTGGCTCGATGCGCACCGGCCGCACGCAGCGTTTCAGGAGCACCTTGAAGGCCATGTCGCGATTGGCGTCGGCAAGCGCAACGATGTCGGCCAGCGATTTGACCGGAACGACAGGCGTCTCAGTGACCGGCTCCGGTGCCGGAACAAACGCGGCGGGCGCGGGCTGCGCTTCTACCAGACGCATGGTCTGCGCACCGCCACCGGAGGTCGGCATCCGGGTCTGCGCGACAGCACTGGCGCCGCCGCCATTGCCCGGATTTGCCGGTGCTGCATTGGCGCGCGGAGCGCCGTTCGGCAGCGGGCCGGGGCCTTCCAGCGATTTCAGCGCCTCGTCCAGTGTCGGCAGGTCGGCGGCATGCGCCAGCCTGATCAGCACCATTTCGCCGGCGCTGACCGGGCGGTTGGACGACTGCACCTCGGGTATGCCCTTGAGCAGCATCTGCCAGGTTCGCGACAGCACGCGCACCGAGAGCGTGCCGGCGAATTCGGCGCCGCGCCGGCGCTCGTCCTCGGAGAGCGACGCGTCGTCGGCCGCTGTCGGCACGAAGCGCAACCGGGTGACGAGGTGGTTGAATTCGGCAAGATCGGTGAGCACGGCGGCCGGATCGGCGCCGGTGTCGTATTGCGCGCGGAACTCGGCCAGGGCCGCCGACACGTCGCCCTTCATGACGTGCTCGAACAGGTCGATGATGCGGGCGCGGTCGGCGAGGCCGAGCATGGCGCGCACCGCATCGGCGCTGACGGTGCCGCTGCCATGGGCGATCGCCTGGTCGAGGATGGACAGCGAATCGCGCGCCGAGCCTTCGGCGGCACGCGCGATCATCGCCAAGGCCTCGTCGTCGACGGAAATGCCTTCCTTGGCCGCGATCGAGGACAGATGCCCGACCAGCGCGCCGGCATCGATGCGTCGCAGGTCGAAGCGCTGGCAGCGCGACAGGACCGTGATCGGCACCTTGCGGATCTCGGTGGTGGCGAAAATGAATTTGACGTGCGGCGGCGGTTCTTCCAGCGTCTTCAACAGGCCGTTGAAGGCCTGGGTGGAGAGCATGTGCACTTCATCGATGATGTAGACCTTGAAGCGGGCCGAGACCGGCGCGTAGCGCACGCGGTCGATGATGTCCCTGATGTCGTCGATGCCGGTATGCGAGGCGGCGTCCATCTCGATGACGTCGACATGGCGGCCTTCCATGATCGCCTGGCAATGCTCGCCGGGGATCGAAAGATCGACCGAGGGTTGGTCTACTGTCGCGGTCTTGTAGTTGAGCGCCCTCGCGAGGATGCGCGCGGTCGTCGTCTTGCCGACACCGCGCACGCCGGTCAGCATCCAGGCTTGGGCGATGCGGCCGGTGGCAAACGCATTGGTCAGCGTGCGGACCATCGGCTCCTGGCCGATCAACTCGGAAAAATTCGAAGGGCGGTATTTGCGCGCCAGGACGCGATAGGCGCCGGCCTTTTCCGTCCCCAAGTTTCCGGCTTCGCTCATTCGCCGTCAAAAGCTCCCAGGACCGCGACGGAAGGCGGCCGATTCCTGCGCATAATCTCGCCCGCACGGCTTGGCGCCGTCAATGTCGCGGGAGAAAGGCGAAGAGGCGGGAGGCTGGAACAATGACCCGTTCCGGGCTCGTTAGGGCTGCTTCCTTCCGGACCTGACCCGGTTGGCGAGTGGATCGTCCACCACCAACCTCCCGCGCTCCATATCGGCAATTCGGCGGCGAAATGCAAGGGCAGAGCCAGAACCTGCAGCCACATAGCGACTGGAAAGTCCTTCAAATCGATAACAGCGGTCAATGAATCGCTTGCAGCCACCTTGCCGCCGCTCTAGCGTTCCGGGTTTGGAAAATGCTTACAAAAGCAAAGGAAACGCCCATGCTGCCTGGCCTCAAGGCCGGATTTACGCTGGACGCCCGGCTGGAGGCGGATAGCGAGCAGCTGATGTGGCTTGGCCTTTGCGAGCTCAGGCTGATGAACGACCGCCGCTGGCCATGGCTGGTGCTGGTGCCGCAACGGCCGGGCACGGAAGAAATCCACGAAATGACGCCGCTCGACCAGGCGATGCTGACTTTCGAGACCAATATGGTGGCGCAGGCGCTGAAGCGGGTGACCGGCTGCACCAAGATCAACACCGGCGCGCTCGGCAACATCGTGCGCCAGCTGCATGTCCATGTCGTCGCCCGGTCCGAGGGCGATCCCGGCTGGCCGGGACCGGTCTGGGGACACGGCATTCGCGAACCCTACCAGCGCTCCGATATCAGGCGGTTTGCCCAAACGATCAAGGCGGCGCTATAAGCTGACCGGTGTCCACCTGCACATTCCGAGTCCCCATGAGCTTTCGCCTGTTTGACGCGCCCTTGCGCGAGCCGAGCCAGTTCGTCGGCTTCGCCGGCAACCAGATCGACCGGCAGTCCGAGAATCGCGCCGACGATGCGGTCGAAAAAGCGCTGGCCGACCAAACCGCGCGGCTGATGCTGATGCATGCCGGCCGGCTCTATCTCAAACTCGACGATGGCAAGTTCGACCCCTGGTTCAAGGCGGATAAAAGCCAAGCCTTCGAGGTTTCGCTCGACCACGGTGTGCTGCTCGGCTTTTCCGACAGCGGGCCGGTGCTGGCGGTGCCTGCCGGCATCGAGCCGGAAAAACTGCCCGAGACGATCAAGGCGATCGATTATCGTTCCGTCTACATGCAGGGGCTGATCGACGAGGCGGCCGCCGGCGCGCTGGCGCAGGGCGCGGCACTGCTCGCCTGGCACGCCAGCCACGCCTTTTGCTCGAAATGCGGCAACCGCTCGGAGATGCGCGCCGGCGGCTACAGGCGGCATTGCCCGGCCTGCGGCACCGACCATTTTCCGCGCACCGACCCGGTGGCGATCATGCTGACGGTGACGCGCGAAAAATGCCTGCTCGGGCGCGGCAAGCATTTCGCGCCAGGCATGTATTCAGCGCTTGCCGGCTTCATCGAACCGGGCGAGACGATCGAGGCGGCGGTGCGGCGCGAGACGCTGGAGGAGGCCGGCATCCGGCTCGGCCGCGTCGTCTACCACGCCAGCCAGCCCTGGCCGTTCCCCTATTCGCTGATGATCGGCTGCTTCGGCGAGCCGCTCAACGAAGACATCCAGGCCGACCTCAACGAGCTCGAGGACTGCCGCTGGTTCTTGCGCGACGAGGTGCGCACGATGCTGGACAGGCAGCATGCCGATGGGTTGATTACACCGCCGAAAGGGGCGATCGCCCATCACCTCATCCGCGCCTGGGTCGACAGCGAATAGGAGCCGAGAAATGATCCGTCACACCGTCGTGTTCACGCTGAAGCATCCCTTGCAGTCGCTGGAGACGAAGCGGTTCCTTCACGACGCGAAGAAGATCCTCGCCGGGATCAAGGGCGTCACGCATTTCGAGCAGTTGCGGCAGGTGAGCCCGAAGAACGACTACCAGTTCGGCTTCTCGATGGAGTTCGCCGACCAGGCCGCCTACACGCGCTACAACGAGCATCCCGACCACGTCGCCTTCGTCCGCGACCGCTGGGTGCCGGAGGTCGATAAGTACATGGAGATCGACTACGTGCCGCTGGGGTTTGGCTGACCAAAATCGGTTCCGGCATCAATCACAATGGTGAAACATTTCGTCCCCTGCTGCTCCCTTTCTGCGGCTTTGACGATTAGCGAAATCAGCAGTGACAGCGCCCCTCTCCCCGTCACTATACGGGGAGAGGATGCCGGCAGGCAGGTGAGGGGCGGCACAGACGCTGGAGGCCAAATGCGAGCTTCTGGCCTCGACTCGAATTTGGACGCGTTAACCGTCGAAGTCAGCGCTGCCCTCATCGCCCTGCCGGGCACTTCTCCCCGTATAGTGACGGGGAGAAGGGGCTGGCCGCGGCGCCGGCTCCTTCCTGAAAACGTGCGAAAAGGCTAATCCGCCACCTTCCACTGTTCGCGCGATGCGCTTGCCGGATAGACGCCGAGGATGCGCATCTCGCGCGAGAAGAAGCGCAGTTCGTCGAGCGCCAGCTTGACCAGCGGGTCGTCCGGATGGCCCTCGATGTCGGCGTAGAACAGCGTCGCGGTGAAGGCGCCGAGCTGGTAGCTCTCGAGCTTGGTCATGTTGATGCCGTTGGTGGCGAAGCCGCCCATCGCCTTGTAGAGCGCGGCCGGGACGTTACGGACACGGAAGATGAAGGTCGTCATCATCCTGGCGTCCGGCGCGGGGCGCTCCACCCATTGCTTGTTCTTGGTCAGCACGACGAAGCGGGTGACGTTGGAGTCGGTGTCCTCGACATTCTTCTCGATGATGTCGAGTCCATAGAGCTCCGCGGCTAAAGCCGGCGCCAGCGAGGCCATGGTGCGGTCCCTGACCTCCGACACCATCTTCGCCGAGCCCGCCGTGTCGCCGGCGACCACCGGCTTCCAGCCGTTCTTGCGGATGTATTTGCGGCACTGGCCGAGCGCATGGATGTGGCTGTGCACGGTCTTGATCTCTTCACGCCTGACGCCTGGCAGCACCATCAGCTGGAAGTGGATCGGCAGGAAATATTCGCCGACGATGTGCAGCTTCGATTCCGGCAAGATGTGATGGATGTCGGCGACGCGCCCGGCGATCGTGTTCTCGATCGGGATCATGGCAAGCTCGGCCTTGCCGGTCTCGACCGCGTTGAAGGCGTCCTCGAAGGTCGGGCAAGGCAACGGTTCCATCGACGGGAACATGTTGCGGCAGGCAGTGTCGGAGTTGGCGCCGGGCTCGCCCTGAAAGGAAATTCTGTTGGTCTTAGCGGTCATGCCGATATCTCAGTTTGAAAGGATCTTTCTTGCCCGCTCGAGGTCGTCGGGCGTGTCGACACCAAGCGGCAGCGATTGGACGATCTCGGCGTCGATGCGCATGCCGGCTTCCAGCGCGCGCAGCTGCTCCAGCCGCTCGCGACGCTCCAGCGGCGACGGCTTCAGCGCCACAAAGCGTTCGAGCGCTGCGCGGCGATAAGCGTAAAGGCCGATGTGATGATAGAGCGGACCCTCGCCCCACGGCGCGGTGGCGCGGGTGAAATAGAGCGCTTTCAGCCGCGTCGACGACAGCGGCGAGCCAACGATCTTGACCACGTTCTGGTTGGTCTTCTCCTCGTCGCGCACGATCTCGACCCCGAGCGTGGCGATATCGACCGACCTGTCCTCGAACGGCCGCAGCGACGCGCCGATGATCTCGGGATCGATGGTAGGCAGGTCGCCCTGCACATTGACGATCGTTTCCACCTGCTTTTCAGGATCGAGGGCCGTCAGCGCCTCGAAGATACGGTCGGAGCCTGATTCATGATCCATGCGGGTCATAACCGCTTCGAAGCCATGCGCCCGCACGGCCTCCGCGACCGCTTGCGTGTCGGTCGCCACCACCACGCGGCCAAGCCCGGCCTCGGCGGCGCGGCGGGCGACGTGGACGATCATCGGCGCGCCCGCAATGTCGGCCAGCGGCTTGCCCGGCAGGCGCGTCGAGGCCATGCGGGCGGGGATCAGGATCAAGGTTGACATCGGATTTCAGGGCGATCGAAAAACGCGAATGGAAAAGTGGCAAAAGGTCTCACTGGAAGCGCCCTTATAGGTGTTGCAACGCCAGAGCAAAAGACCTAGTTTCCGCCCGATTTGACTGGCCTTTCGGGGCAGTTCGCGATACCGACGGACGGAGTGGACGGGACGGTCCGCCGGAAAAGGGAGCAAGGGGCGTATGGATTCCAGCGAAGTCAACAAGCTGCTCGGCGGATTTCTGGGAACCTGCTTCATCGTCTTTTCTATAGGCCTCGTCTCGGACGGGCTTTTTGCCTCGCCTGCCCCCGAAAAGCCCGGCTTCGCCATCGAAGCCCAGGAGCCGACCGAGGGTGGCGCCGCCGCGCCCGCCGCAGCCGAAAAGCCGATCGCCGACCTGCTTGCCACCGCAAGCGCTGACGCGGGCGCGGCCATCTTCAAGAAATGCCAGGCCTGTCACTCGGGTGAAAAAGGCGGCCCGAACAAGGTCGGCCCCGATCTCTGGGACATCGTCGACCGTCCGGTCGCCTCGCATGAGGGCTTCGCCTATTCGGCCGGCATGAAGGAATATTCCAAGGGCGGCACCGAGAAGTGGACCTACGAAAACATCAACCGCTTCATCACTTCGCCCAAGAAAGACGTGAAGGGCACGGCGATGGGCTTTGCCGGCCTGCCGAAAGAAGAAGACCGTGCCAACGTGATCGCCTATCTGCGCACGCTGTCGGACAATCCGAAGCCGCTGCCGCAGCCGGGCGCCGCCGCGGACGCTTCCAAGCCTGCGGACGCTGCCAAGCCCGCGGATGCCGCGAAGCCTGCGAACGGTGCCGCCAAGCCGGCCGAGGGAACCGCTCCGGCCAAGCCCGCGGCGCCCGCTCAATAAACAATTTGTCATAGAGACTTCCTTGGAAAAGGCGGGTTCGTCCCGGCTTTTCTGTTAGGAAAGCCGCATATTGGGTGACAAAGACTGCCCTTGCGGTTTTCACCGCCGTCAAATGATCTAGATTGCGGGTGGCAGAGCAATTCCAGGACAGCAGGAACCGGTTTTCCGTCCGGAATTGCGTTGAGACAAAGCGATAGAGCGACTGTCGTTTCCGCGAAACGACGAACGCTCCAGGGTTCGCGACGAGGAGAACGCATGAAGGTTGGCCGCTTCCGCACGCTTTTCGCATCGATGCTGGCGGTCGCTTTCGCCGCGAGCTTGCAGGCCAGCTTCGCCGATGAATGGCACACCACCTCCTCGCTGATCGGCCCTTCCAAATATGGCGAGAATTTCCAGCGCTACGACTACGTCAACCCGGATGCGCCGAAAGGCGGAACCTACAATTCCGTGGTTACGGGCACATTCGACAGCTTCAACCCCTATATCGTGCAGGGATCGCCGGGCTCCGGCTTCGCCCAATTCGGCGGCGGGCTGCTCTACGACACGCTGATGGATCAGGCGACCGACGAGGGTAGCGTCAGCCACCCTCTCATTGCCGAGGCTTACAAGTACCCACAGGATTATTCCTCGGCTACCTACAGGCTCGACCCTCGCGCGAAATGGCATGACGGCCAGCCGATCACCGTCGACGACGTGATCTGGTCCTTCCAGGTGCTCAAAACCCACAGCCCGATGTACAACCGCTATTTCGAGAACGTGACCGAAGCGGTCGCGGTCTCCGACCGTGAGGTCGAATTCCATTTCAACCAGAAGGGCAACCGGGAACTGCCCAAGATCCTCGGCGATCTCGTCGTGCTGCCGAAGCACTGGTGGGAGGGTACCGACGCCAGCGGCAAGAAGCGCGACATCACAAGGCCGACGCTCGAGCCGCCGCTGGGCTCCGCCGCCTACAGGATCGCCAGCTTCAAGCCGGGTGCGGAAATCGTCTGGCAGCGCGTGCCCGACTATTGGGGCGCCAAGCTGCCGGTGAAGATCGGACGTGAGAATTTCGACACCCAGCGCTTCACCTACATACTGGACGACAATGCCACCTGGCAGGCCTTCACCAAGGGCGGGCTTGACGACATCAAGCCGGAAAACAGTTCGCGGCGCTGGGCGACGGCCTACAATTTTCCGGCGATCAGCGCAGGCGACGTGATCAAAAAGGAATTCAAGACCACATCGCCGGTGCCGATGCAGGCTTTCGTGCTCAACCAGCGGCGGCCGCTGTTCCAGGACCGGCTGGTGCGCGCCGCGCTCACCTATCCGTTCGACTTCGAAACGATGAACCGCACGCTGTTCTACAACTCGAACACACGCACCAAGAGCTATTTCCAGGGCACAGGGCTGGCGTCGAGCGGACTGCCACAGGGCAAGGAACTGGATATCCTGGAAAAATACCGCGACAAGCTGCCGCCGGAACTGTTCACTCAGGAATTCAAGCTGCCGGTCTACGATTCACCGCAAGCAGAGCGGAAATACCTGAAGCAGGCGGTCGACCTCTTCGCCCAGGCGGGCTGGGTGATCAAGGGCGGCAAGATGGTGAACGCCAAGACCGGCGCACCGTTCAAGGTCGAGATCCTTGGCTGGAACGACACCGACCAGGTCATCGCCAGCCCTTGGATCGCCAATCTGCGCAAGATCGGCGTCGATGCCACGCTGCGGATCATCGACCAGACCCAGTACATCAACCGCGTCAACAACTTCGATTACGACGTCATCACCAGCATACTCGCGCAATCGGAATCGCCAGGGAACGAGCAGCGCGATTTCTGGAGCTCGAAGGCGGCGGACACGCCAGGATCGCGCAATTATTCCGGGATTAAGAACCCGGTCGTCGACGCATTGGTCGACCGCATCATTTTCGCCACCGGTCGCGACGATCTCGTCGCCACCACCCATGCGCTCGATCGCGTGCTGCTGTGGAACTACTATACCGTGCCGCAATACTACCGCGCGGTGGTGTGGCTCGCCTATTGGAACAAGTTCGGCATGCCGGAAAAGCAGCCCACTTACCGCGGCGCCGATATCGATTCCTGGTGGATCGACACCGGGAAGGAAAAGGCATTGGCAGCCAAATACAGGGGCAACTGATGAGGCGGCAGACGTTGCTTGCCCGTCGTGAATTCCTGGCGCTCGGCGCTGCAACGGCGGCTGCGGCACTGCTGCCCGGAAAGGCTTTCGCCGCCATTCCGACCGGCGTGAAGGTGCACGGCCTGTCGGCCTTCGGCGACCTGAAATACAAGCCCGACTTCACGCATTTCGACTATGTCGATGTCGATGCGCCGCAGGGCGGCACCTTCAACTTCTCACCACCGAACTGGGGCGCCAACCAGAGCCCGCAGACATTCAACACGCTGAATGCATTCGTCTCCAAGGGGGATGCGCCGCAGCGTATGGAAATGTGCTTCGACTCCTTGATGGTACGGGCGCTCGACGAGCCGGACGCGGTCTATGGGCTGATCGCCGACGGTGTCACAATCTCGGACGATCGCAACGGTTTCACCTTCTCACTGCGCCCGCAGGCGCGCTTCCATGACGGCACGCCACTCACTGCCGACGATGTCGCCTTCACCTTCAAGCTGCTGAAGGACAAAGGGCACCCGGACTACGCGTTGTCGCTGACGCATCTGGACGACGCCGTGGCGAAGGACGCCCACACCGTCGAGCTCAAATTCGACGGCAAGCAGTCGGCCCGCACAATCCTCAACATTGTCGTATTTCCGATCCTGTCCAAGGCCTTCTTTACGGCCAACCCGTTCGATTCCTCGCAACTCAATCCGCCGCTTGGCTCGAGCGCCTACAAGGTGGGGCGCTGGTCGGCGGGGGCCTGGATCGAGTATGAGCGGGTAGTCGACTATTGGGGCAACGACCTGCCGGTCAATCGCGGCCAGAATAATTTCGCGCGTATCCGCATCGAGTTCTATCAGGACCGTACGGCCGGCTTTGAGGCTTTCGAGAAGGGGGAGATCCTCTATCGCGAGGAATTCACCTCGCGCGTCTGGGCAACGGCCTACGACTTTCCGGCCTTCACCGCCGGCAAGGTGGTCAAACACGAATTCCCCGCCGAAACGGTGCCCTCAATGCAGGCCACGGCCGTCAACCTGCGGCGCGAGCAGTTCCAGGACCCGCGCGTGCGGCAGGCGATCGCGCTCTGCTTCGATTTCGAATGGACACGGCGTAATTTCTTCTATGGCTCCTATGAGCGCTCGCAATCCTGCTTCGAGAAATCGGACTTTCGCGCCGACGGCACACCATCGCCGGAGGAACTCGCCCTGCTGGAGCCGTTGCGCGACAAGCTGCCGCCGGAGGTCTTCGGCGAGGCGGTGACGCAACCGGCTTCGGACGGTTCGGGGCGTGACCGCAAACAACTCGGCAAAGCCGCGAAGCTGCTTGGCGAGGCGGGCTGGAAACGCTCCGGCGATTTCGTCGTCAACGGCAAGGGCGGGCGGCTGCCCGCCGAATTCCTCGTCGACGACGAGACCTTCGTGCAGGTCTATTCGCCCTGGGTCGCCAATATGAAGGCAATCGGCATCGACGCTTCCATCCGGCTGGTCGATTCGGCCCAATACCAGCTCAGGCAATCGACGTTCGATTTCGACCTGGTCTCGGCCGCTTTCTCCTTCAGCGCCACGCCGACCCGCGACGACCTTGAAATCTTCTTTCATTCACGAAGTGCCGGCATTTCAGGCTCACGCAACCTGCCTGGCATAGCGAGCCCGGCCATCGACGCGCTCATAGACGCCGTCGGTGCCGCCAAGGACCGCGACAGCCTGACGGTCGCGATGCGGGCGCTCGATCGGGCCTTGCGCGCGCGGCGCGATTGGATTCCAAGTTGGTATCTGGCGAATCACCGAAGCGCCTATTGGGACATGTTCGGCTTTCCCGAGCATAAACCCGATTTCGGCTTTCCGGTCGAAGCGCTGTGGTGGGTCGACAAGGGCAAGGCGGCAAAAATTGGCAAGGCCTGACACTCCCCTTCGCGCGGGACCGGCAGCCTGATGGGCGCCTATATCCTGCGCCGCATCCTTCTGATGATCCCAACGCTGTTCGGGATCATGGCGATCTCCTTCGCCGTGATCCAGTTTGCGCCGGGCGGGCCGGTGGAGCAGGTCATCGCCAGGCTCACCAACCAAGGCGGCAACGATCGGCTGGGCGGCGGCGGCGGCGATGCCGGCGCCACCAATTTCGATGTCTCAGGCGACGTCAGCTCAAGATACCGCGGCGCGCAAGGGCTCGACCCCGAATTCATCAAGAAGCTGGAAAAGCAGTTCGGCTTCGACAAGCCGCCGCTCGAGCGCTTCGGCATGATGCTGTGGAACTACAGCCGCTTCGACTTCGGCGACAGTTATTTCCGCGACATCTCGGTGCTCGACCTGATCCTGGAAAAGATGCCGGTGTCGATTTCGATCGGGCTGTGGATCACGCTTCTGTCCTACCTGATCTCGATCCCGCTCGGCATCCGCAAGGCGGTGAAGGACGGCTCGACATTCGACGTCTGGACGAGCGGCGTGGTGATCGTCGGCTACGCCATCCCCGGCTTTCTGTTCGGCATCCTTTTGATGGTGCTGTTTGCCGGCGGCTCGTTCTGGGACTGGTTCCCGCTGCGCGGCATCGTCTCCGACAATTGGGACCAGTTGTCCTGGCCGGGCAAGATCATAGACTATTTCTGGCACATGACGCTGCCGCTGACGGCACTTGTGCTGTCTGCCTTCGCCACGACGACGCTGCTCACCAAGAATTCCTTCCTCGAGGAAATCCGCAAGCAATATGTGGTGACGGCGCGCGCCAAGGGCCTGTCCGAGCACAAGGTGCTCTACGGCCACGTCTTCCGCAACGCCATGCTGATCGTCATCGCGGGCTTCCCCGGCGCGTTCATATCAGCCTTTTTCACCGGCTCGCTGCTGATCGAAAACATCTTCTCGCTCGACGGGCTTGGCCTGCTCGGCTTCAAGTCGGTGATCGACCGCGACTATCCGGTGGTCTTCGCCAATCTCTACATCTTCTCGCTGCTTGGCCTTTTCGTCGGCCTGCTGTCGGACCTGATCTACACCTGGGTCGATCCGCGCATAGATTTCGAGCGGAGAGACGTTTGATGGCAATGGCATCGGCCGAAACCAAGCCGGCCCGCCCCGCCCGGCCGCGGCTGTCGCCTCTCAACCAGCGGCGGCTGCAGAACTTCAAGGCGAACCGGCGCGGCTACTGGTCGCTGTGGATATTCCTGTTGCTGTTCGTGCTGTCGCTGTTTTCCGAGCTGATCGCCAACGACAAGCCGATCATCGCCTCCTACAAGGGCGAGATCCTGTTTCCGGTGCTCGTCGCCTATCCGGAAGAGAAGTTCGGCGGCTTCTATGCCGTCACCGACTATCGCGATCCAGTGATCCAGGACGAGATAGATGCCAATGGCTGGATGATCTGGCCGCCGGTCCGCTACTCCTACCAGACCGTCAACAACGCCATCCCTGAAGCAGCGCCCGCCAAGCCCTCCTGGCTCTACGACAAGAAGGCGCGCTGCAGCCAATATCCGAAGGGAGAGGCCGACGAGAACTGCGTCGTCGGCAATTGGAACTGGCTGGGCACCGACGACCAGGCCCGCGACGTGCTGGCCCGGGTAGTCTACGGCTTTCGCATTTCGGTGCTGTTCGGGCTTATCCTGACGCTCGGCTCCTCGCTGATCGGCGTCGCAGCCGGCGCGGTGCAAGGCTATTTCGGCGGCTGGACCGACCTTCTGTTCCAGCGCTTCATCGAGATCTGGTCGGCGATCCCGGTGCTCTATCTGCTGCTCATCGTCTCCGCGATCCTGCCCCCCGGCTTCTTCATCCTGCTTAGCCTGATGCTGTTGTTCTCCTGGGTGGCGCTGGTCGGCGTCGTGCGGGCCGAGTTCCTGCGCGCGCGCAATTTCGAATATGTCAACGCCGCGCGCGCGCTCGGCGTGCCCAACCTTACCATCATGTTCCGCCACCTTTTGCCTAACGCCATGGTGGCGACGCTGACCTTCCTGCCTTTCCTGCTCTCAGGCTCGATCTCGACGCTGACCTCGCTCGACTATCTCGGCTTCGGCCTGCCGCCGGGTTCTGCATCGCTCGGCGAACTGCTGAAACAGGCGCAGCGCAATCTCAACGCGCCGTGGCTCGGCATCTCCGGCTTCATCGTGATTTCACTGATGCTGTCGCTGCTGGTCTTCATCGGCGAGGCGACGCGCGACGCCTTCGATCCGCGCAAGACGTTCAAATGAGCGAGCCCCTGCTGTCCGTCCGCGATCTGAGCGTCGCCTTCGCACAAGGCGGCAAGCAGTCGATTGCCGTCGACCGCGTCTCCTTCGACATCGCCAAGGGCGAGACGCTGGCGCTGGTCGGCGAATCCGGGTCGGGCAAATCGGTCTCCGCGCTCTCGGTGCTGAAGCTTTTGCCCTACCCCGCGGCCAGCCATCCTTCTGGAAAGATCCTGTTCAACGGTGCCGACTTGTTGAGCGCCAACGAGAAGGCGTTGCGCGGCGTGCGCGGCAACAAGGTCACCATGATCTTCCAGGAGCCGATGACCTCGCTCAACCCGCTGCACACAATCGAGCAGCAGATCGTCGAGGTGCTGCAACTGCATCAGGGCCTGCGCGATGCGCCGGCCCGCGCAAGCACGCTGGAGCTGCTGACCGAGGTCGGCATCCGCGATCCGCAAAAACGTCTCGATGCCTACCCCCATCAGCTCTCCGGCGGGCAGCGCCAGCGCGTCATGATCGCCATGGCCCTGGCCAACGAGCCGGAGCTTCTGATCGCCGACGAGCCGACCACCGCGCTCGACGTCACCGTGCAGGCGCAGATCCTCGAACTTCTGGCCAAGCTGAAGAGCCGCAAGGGCATGTCGCTCTTGTTCATCACGCATGATCTCGGCATCGTGCGCCGGATCGCCGACCGCGTCTGCGTGATGACCAAGGGCAAGATCGTCGAGAGCGGCCCGACCAGGGAAATCTTCGCCAATCCGCGGCACGATTATACCAAGCACCTTTTGGCCGCCGAGCCGAAAGGCAAGCCGCCAGCGGCCAATCCGGATGCCAAGGCTGTCATGACAGGCAAGGACATCAAGGTCTGGTTCCCGATCAAAAAGGGCTTCTTTCGCACAACGGTCGACCATGTGAAGGCGGTCGACGGCATCGACGTCACCGTGCGGGCCGGCCAGACGCTCGGCGTCGTCGGCGAATCCGGCTCGGGCAAGACGACGCTCGGCCTGGCGCTCGCCCGGATGATCTCGTCGACCGGCACGATCAATTTCAATGGGCGGGACATCAATCAGCTCTCCTTCAGCGCCACGCGGCCGCTGCGGCGCGAACTGCAGATCGTCTTCCAGGATCCGTTCGGATCGCTCAGCCCGCGCCTGTCGGTGTCCGAAATCATCGAGGAAGGGCTGAAGATCCACGAGCCGAAGCTCACGCCCGATGAGCGCGACGACAAGGTGGTCGCGGTGCTGAAGGAAGTCGGCCTCGATCCCGAAACGCGCCACCGCTATCCGCACGAGTTTTCCGGCGGCCAGCGCCAGCGCGTCGCCATAGCGCGCGCCATGGTGCTCAATCCGCGCTTCGTCATGCTCGACGAGCCGACCTCGGCGCTCGACATGAGCGTGCAGGCGCAGGTGGTCGACCTGTTGCGCGCCCTGCAGGCCAGGCACAATCTCGCCTATCTCTTCATCAGCCATGATTTGAAAGTCGTCCGCGCCCTTGCCAATGACGTCATCGTCATGCGCAATGGCCAGATCGTCGAAGCTGGAACGTCCGAACAGATTTTCAGCAGCCCGCAAACCGACTATACGCGGGCGCTGATGGCGGCAGCCTTCAAGATCGAGACGGCACCGACCGGCGTGGTCAGCGAGTAGCTATTTTTCGCGCAATTCCGGACGGAAAACCGCTACACACATTTCCTGGAATTGCTTCAAATAGGGAAGAAAAATCCTAGAATGGAAAAAGGCAAAATCCTGCTTGCCCTCACCGGCATCCACCCGCAGCGCTGGCATGAGTTGCTCTCGGCCGAGCGCGAGGTCGTGCTGGAGCCGAACGGCGCTAACGATCCGTCGATCACCTATGCGGTGGTGTGGAAGCAGAAGCCCAACCTTCTCAAGTCGCTGCCCAATCTGCGCGCCATCTTTTCGATCGGCGCGGGCGTCGACCATGTCTTTGCCGATCCCGGCCTGCCCGACGTGCCGATCGTCAAGATCGTCGCCGACAACCTTACCCAGCACATGGTTGAATATGTCGCCTGGCGGGTGCTCGACCACCATCGCCAGGCCATGCTCTACCGCGTCCAGCAGCAAAAAAAGATATGGCACGAGCCGCCGCAGCGGGTAGCCGGGGACATCTCCGTCGGCATCATGGGGCTTGGCAGTCTTGGCCACGCCGCGGCCTCGCCGCTGTTGTCACTCGGCTTTGCCGTCAACGGCTGGTCGCGCAGCGAGCGGCCGATGAAGGGTGTTTCGACCTATTCCAGCGAGGCGGGACTGATCCCGTTCCTCAACGCCACCGACATCCTGGTCGTGCTGTTGCCGCTCACGCCGCAAACGCAAGGCATCGTCAATTACGGGCTGCTCAAGGAGTTGCGCAAGCGCAACGGCCTCGGCGGCTCGGTGCTGATCAACGCCGGTCGCGGACGCCTGCAGAAGGACGCCGACATATTGCGCGCGCTTGAGGACGGCACGCTGAAGGAAGCAAGCCTCGACGTGTTCGAGGTCGAGCCGCTGCCGAAGACCAGTCCGCTGTGGAGCCATCCGAAGGTGTTCGTCACGCCGCATGCGGCGGCGACGTCGGATCCGGCCCACCTGGTGCCGATCATGCTTCGCCAGATGGCTGCCTACGAGCGTGGCGAAAAGCTCGAAAACCTGGTCGACCGCGAGGCGGGTTATTAGAGCGGTTCGCCGAACCGCTCTAACTCTTGTTTTCACGCAATTCCGGACGGAAAACCGCTGCACACTTTTCCTGGAATTGCATTGCTTGATCGCTCTCACGGAGGTGAGCTGAGCGGGATAGTCGAATTCTCAGGACGGTTTCGAACCAGGCAGCCCGAAACTCTCCTTCTTCTTCGGCTTGCCGCAGTCGCGGCGCTCGATCGAGCGGTTCATGGCGTCGATCTCGCCGCTCGCCTTGTTCTTGTCGCGCTGTGCCTTGGAGCGCGTGTCAGGCATGAACGGGCCGAAGCCCATCGCCGGATTGGAGAAGCCCGGTTTGGCCGTGACAGGCAGATTGTTCTGCTGCGCCAGTTGATTGCGCTGCGCCAGCAATTGATCGCAAGGCACCTCGTCATATTGCAATGAGGATTGGACATCCTCGTCCTGGCGCTCGGCCATCGATGTGCCGCCGACACATCCGGCGACCGTCAGGCAAGACGCCAATGCAACCATGGTCCAGCGCATGGATCCCTCCTTAAAGCAAATCCAGGAAAAGTGCGTATCGGTTTTCCGTCCGGAATTGCGTAAAATAAAGATTTGGTATCCGCCCCGCGCGATCCCGACCATGCCATTCGGGCTTTTTCGCAGCAAGCACGGGCTCATGCGGTTTCTGGATTCCTCTTCGGAGCAGCTGGAGCCGGGAAGCCAGCCACAATGGCAAGGCCTTCGACTGGATCACGCCGGTCGTGCCGGATAACCATGCTTTCCAGCGACAAAACCTTAAGCCCGTTGGCGGAAAGCACGCGCCGCGCATAGGCCTCGGAATGGGCGTAACGCCGTGACGGTCGTAGGGCGAAATCACCGCCGCCGGCAAGCGTCTCGACCGAAAACGCGACCATGCCGCCATCGGCAAGCATGCCGGCCACCGCGCCGACAATGCGTTCGAGCGCCCCGATATAGATGAACACGTCGGCCGCGACCACGAGGTCGGCTCCCGCGCCAGGGTGAGAAAAATGCTGAAGATCGGCCTTGGCCAGCAGGTCGTAGATGCCTTTGGCCTTGGCTTTCTTCAACATGCCGGCCGAGATGTCGTAGCCTTCCAGCCGGTCGACGAACGGGCGCAGCCTTTCGCCCATCAGGCCGGTGCCGCAGCCGAGGTCGAGGGCCAGCCGGAATCGGCCGGGCCTTGCCTTGCGGATGGCGTGCCTGAGAAAATCCGGCAATCCGTAGCCGAGCTTCTCGACAAGCGATTCCTCGAAACTGTCGGCGTAGTGATCGAACAAGGTCTCGACAAAAGCGCTGGGCGGCGCCGCGGCGGCGGGCGCCTTGCCGATCAGTTGAAGCTTGAGCGCGGCGCCAAGTCGGTCCGCGGGCTCCAGCTTCAGCGCCATGGCCCAGGCTCGCGCGGCCTGGTCGAGCAGGCCAGCCGCTTCCTGCATCTCGCCGAGGCGAAACCAGCCGGCAGCCCATTGCGGCGCGAGCTCCAGCGCGCCAAGCAAAAGCTCCGCCGCCTGCGCGGGCTCGCCCGACGCGAGCAGCATCTCGGCGAAATCGGCACGACGGTCGGCGTTCAGATCGCCCGACGAGGCCTGGAGCGGTTTCATCTCTTGAAGGATCCTACCGGCGAGGCGAGCCGGCGGCCGGCGGCCGGCTCTACAGCATGATCCCGAACCGAAGGTCAGCGAAGCAAAAAGTGGGAACCGGTTTTCGGAAAGAGATCATGCTCAACAAAGAGTTAGATCGTGATGGCGTTACAACGAAACGCGAGCGCGATCTAGGACGAGTCAGCAGTCTCTTGCAACAGGCTTCCCGCGCGGAATTTAGCCACTATCTTGGAGCGATGCGCGCCAGCGACCTGCTCAAATCCCGGCCGGAAGGCCTCTATTGCCCGCCGGGCGATTTCTTCATCGACCCGGTGCGGCCCGTCGAGCGGGCGCTGATCACGCACGGCCATTCCGACCATGCGCGCTCCGGCCACCGCTCGGTGCTCGCCACCCAAGAGACACTCGACATCATGGGGCTGCGCTATGGCGAGGATTTCGCCGGGACGACGCAGGCAGCAGCGCTTGGCGAAACGGTCGACATCAATGGCGTTTCCGTCACTTTCCACCCGGCCGGGCATGTGCTGGGCTCGGCGCAGATCGCCGTCGAGCACCAGGGCATGCGCATCGTCGCCTCCGGCGACTACAAGCGCCAGAAGGACGCCACCTGCCTGCCGTTCGAGCCTATTCGGTGCGATGTCTTCATCACCGAAGCGACCTTCGGCCTGCCGGTGTTCCGCCATCCGCCGGATCATGAGGAAATCGCGCGCGTGCTCAAATCGGCGGCGCAGTTTCCCGAACGCTCGCATCTGATCGGCGCCTATGCGCTCGGCAAGGCGCAGCGCGTGATGCGGCTGTTGCGCGACGCCGGCTACGACGGGCCGATCTATATCCATGGCGCGCTGGCGAAGCTCAGCGAATACTATCAAGGCCAGGGCATCGATCTCGGCCGGCTGGAGCCAGGAACCGTGGAGAGCGGCAGCAAGGCCGATTTCGCCGGCGCGATCGTCGTCGGCCCGCCGTCGGCCTTCGCCGACCGCTGGGCGCGACGTTTTCCGGATCCGATCTCCTGCTTCGCCTCGGGATGGATGCGCATCCGCCAGCGCGCCAAGCAGGGCGGCGTCGAGCTGCCGCTGATCATTTCCGACCATGCCGACTGGGACGAGCTCACCGCCACGATCAAGGAAACCGGCGCCGGGGAGATCTGGGTAACGCATGGTCGCGAGGAGGCCTTGGTGCGCTGGTGCGAACTCGAAGGCATCGCCGCCCGGCCGCTGCATCTGGTGGGGTATGAGGACGAGGGCGATTGATAGTGTTTTTAAATCCAGAAATCGCGAACGCATCGATCCTTCGCACCCCCCTCTGGCCTGCCGGCCATCTCCCCCGCAAGGGGGGAGATCGAATGTCGCAACGGCCTTCGCCAATCACCAGCGTTGCAGGATGTGCGGCACAGCCGAAACTGCCAATCTCCCCCCTTGCGGGGGAGATGTCCGGCAGGACAGAGGGGGGTGCCTGGCGCCGGCTTTCGCCATTGGCGTGGTGCACCCGGCCATGAACCGCTTCGCCGAACTCCTCGACCGGCTGGTGCTGACGCCGTCGCGCAACGGCAAGCTGACGCTGCTTACCGACTATTTTCGCGGTGTCGAGGACCCCGATCGCGGGCTGGCGCTGGCGGCGATCACCGGCGACCTGTCGATCGCGGCGGTGAAGCCGGCGATGCTGCGCGCGCTGGTGGTCGAGCGCATGGACCCGGTGCTGTTCGGTTATTCCTACGACTATGTCGGCGACCTCGCCGAGACGGTGTCGCTGGTCTGGCCGCAACCGGCCGGGCATACTCCCAACCATCACCCGACGCTTGCAGAGGTGGTCGGCAAGCTGCAGGCGGCCAGCCGATCGGACGGACCCAAGGTGCTGGCGAGGTTGCTGGACAACGCCAGTATCTCAGCGCGCTTCGCTATCATCAAGCTGGTGACCGGCGGGTTGCGGATCGGCGTTTCAGCGCGGCTCGCCAAACAGGCGCTGGCCGAGCTTGGCAAAGTCGACGTCGCCGAGATCGAGGAGCTCTGGCACGGGCTGGCGCCGCCTTACACCGAGCTGTTCGCCTGGCTGGAAGGCAAAGCGGACAAGCCGAAGAGCGCGGCGCTCGCGCTGTTTCGGCCGGTGATGCTCTCCAATGCCGTCGACGATGGCGATCTCGAAAAGCTCGAACCGGCCGACTACGCGGCGGAATGGAAGTGGGACGGCATCCGCGTGCAGGCGGTGTGCGAAGGCGGCGTCCGCAGGCTCTATTCGCGCACCGGTGACGATGTGTCCGGTGCCTTCCCGGACCTTGCCGCGACAATGAATTTCGAAGCGGCGCTCGATGGCGAGTTGCTGGTCGGCGACCCGCGCGAGGCGACCGGGACCTTCTCCGACCTGCAGCAGCGGCTGAACCGCAAGAGCGTCTCGCCAAAAATCCAGCAGCAATATCCGGCTTTCATGCGCTGCTACGACGCGCTGCAGATCGACGGCGAGGATTTGCGCGCGCTGCCCTTTGCAGAGCGCCGCAAGCACCTTGAAGCCTTCGTCAACACGCTCGACCCCAGCCGCTTCGACCTCTCGCCGCTGGTTAAGTTCCCCGATTGGGAGACCCTGGAGCGGCTGCGCCAGGCGCCGCCGCATCCGATCATCGAGGGGGTGATGCTGAAGCGCTGGGATTCGCCCTATCTTGCCGGCCGGCCGAAAGGCCCATGGTTCAAGTGGAAGCGCGATCCGCATACGGTCGATGCGGTGCTGATGTATGCGCAGCGCGGCCACGGCAAGCGTTCCAGCTTCTATTCCGACTACACGTTCGGCGTCTGGTCCGGCCCCGAGGGCTCGGAAGAGCTGGTGCCGGTCGGCAAGGCCTATTTCGGCTTCACCGACGAGGAGCTGAGAGAGATCGACAAATATGTGCGCGACAACACGATCGAGCGTTTCGGGCCGGTGCGCTCGGTGCGCGCCGATCGCCGGAACGGCCTGGTGCTGGAGGTGGCGTTCGAAGGACTCAACCGCTCGACCCGCCACAAATCCGGCGTCGCGATGCGCTTTCCTCGCATTTCACGGCTGCGCTGGGACAAGCCGGCCGCGGAAGCCGACCGTATCGAGACACTGCAGGCACTGCTCGACCCGCTCGCCTAGTCAGAGGGAGGCTGTTGCT
Organism: Mesorhizobium sp. Arg314; assembly: GCF_053714275.1. NCBI lineage: Bacteria > Pseudomonadati > Pseudomonadota > Alphaproteobacteria > Hyphomicrobiales > Phyllobacteriaceae > Mesorhizobium > Mesorhizobium sp. Arg314. The sequence goes on from NZ_JBSKBP010000001.1 coordinate 426,509, forward strand.
CAAGTTCGCCCTCGCTTGAGAACGCTGGCGCCGCCCTCATTGCCCTGCCGGGCATTTCTCCCCGTAGAACGGGGAGAAAGAAGCTGGCCGCAATGCCGGCGCTGTCCGTGCAACGTAGGCGATTGGCGAGGTCGCCGACGAGAGCCCCCTTCTCCCCGTTCCACGGGGAGAAGATGCCGGCAGGCAGATGAGGGGCGGCGCCGACGTCGGCAATTTACCAGTTGGTTCCGAAACTACTCCGCGATCGAAACGCGTATCTCGTAGATATCGACGGACTTGCCCTTCTGGTCGAAGTCGGAGTTGACGGCGATGGTGCCGGCGGCACCCGGGTGCTTGTTGGGGAACTGGACGTCGAACAGATATTCGTTGCGTTCGTGGCCGACCGCGTAACGCTTGCGGCCGCAATCGCCGAGATCGCCGAAATTGCAGTCCACCGATACCTGCGTCTCCTTGCCCTCTTCCGAGCGGGCGACGATGTCGAACATGGCGTGCTTGCCGGCGAGCTTCTCCAGCACGCCCTGGCCGACATCGAAGGCAATGGCCGAGCCCGACGCGCCGGAGCGGATGCGCAGGAACAGGCCGGTGTCGTCCTTCATCACGTCGGCTCTGGCGTCGGAAGGCGTGCTGACATGGGTCGGATCGGCGGGCGAGAAGACGTTGATCCAGTTCTTCGACTGATCCGCCTCGCCCGGCTTCTGCGGCGAGCCGGGCGAGGCCGGCTGCGAGGAGTCCTCGTCGTCCAGCGTCGGCGTCGGCTCGGGCGGGCCGGTGTTGAGCTCGGCGGCCGTCTTGAAGACCCCGGTCTGCTTGGCGAAGTAGAGGCCGATGCCGGCGGCCGCGAGCAGTGTCGCGACGGCGAAGATCGCGGTCAACGGCAGGCGCCGCCCCCTGATCCGCCGCTCGTCCCGGTCCGGCGCGACCTGCGCGCCATTGCCGACCGGAGCACCCGGCGAATCATCGAGCGACGGGGCGTTGGGAAGCGCCGTCTCGTCCGGCATGATGTCGGGCACTCGCGGCAGCACGCGCGAGCGCGGCTGGTCCGAGGCATCGGGCTGGACCGGGCCGTCAAAGGTGATCGAGGGCGACGACGCTGATTGCGCCGGCGGCAAGGGCGCGTCGACCGATGGCGCGACCGACGCGGCCGGAATGTCGGCGCGAGGGCTCGGCGCGCCATTGCCGGCCGGCGCGACGTTTTCCGGCGGCAGCGTCACATCGGGCACCGCAGGCAGGAATTCGGACTCGATCTCCGTGATCTTGGCCTGCACCGCCTTGCGGCGGCCGATGGCGGCCTCGACCGTGATGTTCGGGTTGGCCTGCAGGACGCGGTCCAGCGCGGCAAAGGCCGATCGATAGACCTTCTCGCGGAACGCCCGGTCCTCGGCATTGCCTTTCTCGAAGGCATTGCGGATCGCTTTCTCGATGGCGTCCAAGCGAGCTCCCTCTGTGCTTTCGCTCACAGTTCCCTGATCGTTAGCCGCAGGCGACCAATCAATCAACGGGCGAGCGGCTGCCTTGCCGGCCAAAGCCATTTCGGCATTTTTTGTTGAAGAATCAACATTTTTCCACGCAGCCGGTACGGCAACCTATCCGTCGCGTTGTCATCCACAAGCCGGCTTGCACGCCGCCAAAGGCCTCGGCCGCATCTGTTGCGCGCTAACCGTATAGGGGAATTGCCAGGCTCCAGGTCGGAATTCACCGCTGCCCATCTTGAATTAGCGAGCGGTTGAGTCTATCACGCAGCCCATTCCGGAAGCCTGACGCTTCCCGGGCCGCTTTAGCTCAGTTGGTAGAGCACATCATTCGTAATGATGGGGTCGCGTGTTCGAGTCACGCAAGCGGCACCAAAATTTCTCCAAGAGAACCAAACTGTTACCGGAGGCCGAGCGCTTAACCGGTCTGCCCGTGAACCAAACATAGGCAACGGGGCAGGTAACAAAAATGCCCGGCCTGTCCCTGTTTTGCCTACGGCCGCGCGCCTGGCGCAGTCCGCGCCAGAGCGCACAATCGTGCCCGGACCGTACAAATCCGGGCACGATATAATACCATCCCCGTTTTCGGAGGCCGCTACGACAAGGGCCGACGACGTCAAGCGACTATCCGTCAATGGATATCAGATTGCCTACGTGAGCGGGCAAAGGCGATCCCGCCATATTCGTTCACCCGTTTGCAAGACTATCGAATGCGGAGCGAGCAGCTTCCAAAATCCGCGGCGGACGACGCCTTCCTTTGAGGGCAGGGCAATCTGCCCCAACGGAATAAGGGGCTATATCTTTGGTCCCTTCGGACCAATGCGCTTGGCAGGATGGACCTCGGTCGATTGTGGGCCAGCGGGCAAATCAGACAGTCTCGCGATCGCGCCGGCTGATAACCCCAAGCCCCCCGCCCATCGGTCGGTGCATAGCCCGGCTTGCGGATCTCAATCCTAAAAAGCGAGCCGGGCTTCCATCTTAGCGCCCGTGCCGAGACGCAATTGTCGGAAGTGCGATGAGGAGTTGCAGGGTCTATCACGTCGATTTCGGAGCAGGCGGCAACAGCCCGCTTCCAACTGAGATCGGAAGCGTCGGAGCAGATAATCTTTTGGCAGCGGTAATGAAGGCACAAGCGTTGTGGCCCGATGAAAGGTCTAAGACCGGCCGCCCGGCCGGAGAAGACAGCCAATCGGTGCAGACGCCGGTTCCGCGGCGCGACACCGATTAAACGCAAAGAGCGATCACGCGGCCGCTTCGGCTCCAAAGCCTCGACATGATCCGCCCACGCATTCAGTGCTGCCCGGCGTGTCACGCAAGCGGCATCAGTCTTTCCACGCCTTCCCAGCCCTGCACCACGTCATCGGCGCATCTCGGCCATTGTCGGGAATCGCTGTTGGTGGGAAACTCCACTTGTCAGCATGGGAGGTCGAAATGCCCAATAGTTTCAAGACCGGAGACGTCGTCAGGCTGAAATCCGGAGGCCCGGAAATGACAATCAGCGACGGCGCGGCCTCCGGCATGTATCTGTGCCACTGGTTCAACCGCGAAGGCGACGTCTGGACCCCGCAGCATGCGGGCTTCAAGCCGGACCAGCTGGTGGTGGTCGACCAGCCGAGATAGTCGTCGCTTTCAGTCCTTTTGGGGACGCTCCGGTCCGGCGCAGCCCGATCCGATGGATTTGATGTCCGGTCGATGAAGGACCGACGGATTTTGCTCGTCGCCGCGTTTAACGGCTGAAGCGTGGCCGCCAATGGCCCCGCCCAACCGGAGACGAGAGCATGATCCGCCCTACGATACTTGTCGTTGCCCTTGGCTTGCAGACCGCGGCCGCGGTCGCCCAGACAGCGACGCCGACCCCTGCCCCCGCACCGGCCCAGACGACGCCGGGCACCTCGGCTGCCGCTGCCGCCACGTCCGGCCTCACCAAGTCCGGCCTGACGCTGGAGACGTTCGAGGCGCGCCGGGAAAAGGCGTTCATGCGGGCGGATACGGACAATGACGGCAAGGTCAGCCTCGCCGAATGGACCGCTTTCCAGACCGAGCGCAAGGCCAAGGGCGATCCGGCCAAATCCTTCGCACGCATGGACACCAACAAGGACGGCTTCGTCGACAAGGCCGAGCTCGACGCCTTCCTCGCCAAGCGCTTTGCAAGGCTCGACAAGAACAGTGACGGCGTGCTCAGCGCCGACGAGAGGCCGGGCCACAAAACCGCTCCCAATCAGGAGCAATGACCAAGAGGTTATGCCGCATAATGACAATCGCGAGCGCCCGGGCTGATGGGCGCCGATCCGGACGAGGAACTGGTACGCCGCATCGGTGCCGGCGATCCCGCCGCCGTGCAGGCGATGGTGGCGCGCAAGCTGCCACGCGTCCTGGCTCTGGCCACGCGGATGCTCGGCGACGCTGCGGAGGCGGAAGACGTCGCCCAGGAGACTTTCGTGCGTATCTGGCGCCACGCCTCGGGCTGGCGCCAGGGGCGCGCACGCTTCGACACCTGGATCCACCGCGTTGCGCTCAACCTCTGCTACGACCGGCTGCGGCGCCGACGCGAATGGACGACGGACGAGCTGCCGGAGGTGGCCGACGAGGCGCCGCTTCCCGATGCCCTGCCGGGCGACGACGAGCGGCGGGTCAGCCATGCGCTGCAGCGCATCACGCCGCGGCAGCGCGAGGCGATCGTGCTGGTGTATTATCAGGAGCTGTCCAACATCGAGGCGGCCAGCGCCATGCAGGTCAGCGTCGATGCGCTGGAAAGCCTGCTCGCGCGTGGCCGACGCGCATTGCAGGCCATGCTTATCGGAGATGATGACGTTGACTGAAACAGCGAGGGAATTGCCGGCTTTGCAGATGATGACGTGGGGGGCCACGTCGGAACGGTGGAAGGGGAAGCGAGATGGCTGAGAAGACTGCGGAAGGGCCGATGGACGCCAAGCGTTTTGCCGCGCTGGCGGATGCCTATGGCAGCGCATTGCATCGCTGGCCGCCGGCCGAACAGGCAGCCGCCTTGCTGTTTGCCGAGACCGAGGAAGGCCGCGCTGTCCTGCGGCGCGCCGTCAGGCTCGACGCCATGCTCAACCGGCATAGCGTCGAGGCGCCAAGCTCCGCGCTTTATGGCACGATCGTCGCCCGTGCTACGGCAGACGTCAGGCAAGGCCTCCGCCGGCGGTTCTGGTGGCTGGGCTTCGGGCTTGCGGGCGTCGGCCTCGCCGGCGCCGTGGCCGGGCTGGCGCTGGTGACCGTCGTCACCCCGGACGCTCCCTCCGACCACTATGTGATGGACGCCAATGCGACGTCGTTCGGCGATGCCGGTCCCGGCGCCGACCAGACCGAGGAGGACCTATGAGCCCCCGTCTTGTCGCGGCATCGCTGGTGCTGAATGTTTTTCTGATCGGCGCGATGGCCGGCGGCGCCGGCTGGCTGATCGGCAAATCCAATCCGGGCTATTCGCTGGAATCGGCGGGCGGCCGGCTGCCCGCGGCCGACCGCAAGGTCTTCCGCCAGGCGCTGCGCGAAGCTCGCCGGGAATCGCGAGATGTCATCCTCGACGGCCAGGCCGCAAGGCGCGAGGCCGCCAACCTCCTGCAACAGCCGACGCTCGACACGGCAGCGCTCGCGGCAGCACTCGAGCGGGCTCGAAATGCCGATGTCACCGTCCGCGCGAGGCTGGAGCAGCGCATCATCGAATTCGCGGCATCAGGCTCGCCGGAAGATCGTCAACTGCTGGCGGACGCCCTGTTGCGGCGTGCCGGCAGGCAGCCGCCCGCAAAAAAATCGCCATAGGCAGCGACGGAAAGCGCCGGCGATGCCGTTCAAGGGAAAGAGGGACAGGCCTGTGACCGCCTTTGGCGGGCAGGTTCTCTTCAACCTCGAAACTTTCGGGAGTATCCCATGAACGGTCTGACAAAATATTCCATCGCGGCCGCGCTCGCCATCGGCGGGACAGCCGCGGCAAGTGCCGCATCGGCGATGCCGATCGCACCGGTTGCGCCGGCGTCCGCAATGATAGAGCACGTCGCCTGGGGCTGCGGTCCGGGCTGGCACCCCAACCACTGGGGCCGCTGCGTCCCCAATCGCCGCGTGATCTATCCCGGCTATCATTACTGGGGCGGGCCGCGCGTCTATATCGGCCCGGTCTGGCACCCCTATCACCGCTGGCACCACTGGCGCCGCTGGTAGGAACCGCCTCATGATGCCCGTGCCGCGGCCCGCCTCATGAGCGCCCTTGCGATCCATGGAACATGCCGGCCGACGCGCCGGAGCATGGTGCCGAAAAGTGTGAAGCGGTTTTCGAACGACATCATGCTCTATCTCACTGATTCGAGTCGGCTTCGGACGGAGGCTTCGTTGGCCACACCAGTTGCAAATCCCGTATTGCCGGATCCGGCCCTGGTCGCGCTCAATCGCTTCGGCCTCGGTGCAAAATCCGGCGACGACCTTGGCAAGATCGCCGCCGATCCGCGCGGTTACCTCAAGGCCGAGCTCAAGCAGCAGGACATCGCGCTCATTCCGCCCGACGATCCGCGGAACGCCGGGTTGCTGGACAGCACCGCGGCGATCCAGGCCAGCATGACGGCGGCCGCGGAACGCAAGGCGGCACGGGACGAGACGGCGGCGCCCGCCATGCAGCCGACGGCAGCAGCTGATCCAACCGGCCCGGCCGAGACAAAAGCCAAACCCGCGGTGCCGCGCGTCGAGGCCGATATCTATCGCGACGAAGCGCAGGCTCGTTTCGACAAGGCGCTCGCCGCGACACCCGGCTTCGTGGAGAGGCTGGTCGGCTTCTGGTCGAACCATTTCTGCGTTTCCGCCGCCAAGGCGCCGGTCGTGCGGGCAAGCGCCGGCGCCTTCGAGCGCGAGGCGATCCGCCCCTTCGTGCTCGGCCGCTTCGCCGACATGCTTTTGGCCGTCGAGCACCACCCGGCAATGCTGTTCTATCTCGACAACCAGCAGTCGATCGGGCCGGATTCGCGCGCCGGCAAGCGACGCAACCGCGGCCTCAACGAGAACCTCGCCCGCGAGATCCTGGAGCTGCACACGCTTGGCGTCGGCAGCGGTTATGCCCAAGCCGACGTCACCAGTTTCGCCGGCATGCTGACCGGCTGGACGATGGCGGGACGCGAGGGGCGGCTTGGAGAACCGGGCACATTCGTCTTCAACGCCAACGCCCACCAGCCGGGCCAGGCGATGCTCCTCGGCAAGACCTATCCCGACGGTGGTATGGGCCAGGCCGAGGCGGCGCTCAACGACATCGCCCGCCATCCGGCAACCGCGCGGCACATCGCCACCAAGCTTGCGCGCCATTTCATCGCGGACGATCCGCCGCCGGCGACGGTCGCCCGCCTGGCCGCGGTCTTCACCAAGACCGACGGCGACCTGCGCTCGATCGCATTGACGTTGATCGATATCCCCGAAGCCTGGTCGACGCCGCTCACTAAGCTGCGCTCGCCATTGGACTATGTCGTCGCGCTGCGACGAGCGGTCGGCGCTACCGCCGGCAACGAACCGCAACGGTCGCTTCGCTGGCTGCGGGCGCTTGGCGAACCGCTCTGGCAGCCGCCGGGGCCGAACGGCTTTTCCGACCAGACGGATGCATGGACCTCCGCCGAGGGCCTCAAGACGCGGCTGGATATTGCTTGGCAGGCCGCGAAGCAGGCGGACGACATCGGCAATCCCAACGAGATGCTGGCGTCGCTGATCGGCGCGTCCGTATCGGCCGAGACACGGCAGGCGATTTCGCGCGCCGAGTCCAGGCAGCAGGGCCTGGCGCTGCTGTTGATGGCGCCAGAATTCCAGCGACGGTAGCAATGGAGATGCGGCGATGAGCTTTCTTTGCGAAACCCCAAACCTGTCCCGCCGCGCCGTGCTGATGACCGGCGGCGCACTGTTTGCATGGGCTTTCCTGCCGCGCTTTGCCCGCGCGGCCGACAATCGCGACCCGCGCCTGATCGTCATCGTGCTGCGCGGCGCGCTTGACGGGCTATCGACGGTCGGGCCGGTCGGCGATCCCGATTATGCCGGCCTGCATGGCGACATCGCGCTTTCGCTCTCCGGCGCCAACCCGGCATTGCCGCTCGACGGTTTCTTCGCCGTCAACCCGGCAATGCCGGTGTTTGCGCGCCTGTTCAAGGCAAGCCAGGCGGCGGTGGTGCATGCGGCCGCGACCGGCTACCGCGACCGCTCGCATTTCGACGGCCAGGACGTGCTGGAAAGCGGCCTGCCCGGCCCCGGCAATGCCACCACCGGCTGGCTCAACCGGGCGCTGGCCAGCCTGCCGGCGGGCGACAGGATAGCGAAGGCCGGCGGGCTCGCGGTCGGGCCTTCGACGCCGCTGGTGATGCGCGGCGCCGCTCCCGTGCTCGGCTGGGCGCCGCAGGCCTTGCCGACGCCCGGCGATGCGCTGGCTGAGCGCGTGCTCGACCTCTACAGCCATCGCGACCCGGTGCTGGCTGCGGCGCTGCAGAAAGGGCTCGACGCCGACCGCATGGCAATGGGCGACCAGCTCGACCGCAAGACGATGAAGCCAAACGGCCTCGACAATGCCGGCGGCATGCGGCAGTCGGCGCAGGGCGCGGCAAGGCTGATGGCGGCCGATGACGGGCCGCGCATCGCGGCGCTCGCCTTCGACGGCTGGGACACGCATGTCAACGAAGGCGGCGCGACAGGCCGGCTCGCCAATCTGCTCGGCGGCCTCGACGGCGCCTTCGAGGAATTCGAGAAAGGGCTTGGCTCGAGATGGAAGGACACGGCGATCGTCGCCATCACCGAATTCGGCCGCACCGCGCGCATCAACGGTACGGTCGGCACCGACCACGGCACCGCCACCGTGGCGCTGCTCGCCGGCGGCGCGATCAAGGGCGGCCGCGTCATCGCCGACTGGCCGGGGCTGAAGCCGGCCCAGCTCTACGAACAACGCGACCTGGCGCCGACCAGCGATGTGCGCGCGGTGCTCAAGGGCCTGCTGGCGGATCAGTTCGGGCTGTCTGCGGCGGTGCTAGGCGACAAGGTGTTTCCGGAGTCGGTGGCGGTGAAGCCAATGCCAGATCTGGTGGTGTGAGCCACCAATCCAGATCGTGCCTGCATTTGGCATAATGTGGATATTGGCCAAGGCGCCTGTCAGTTCGTCATCCACGGGCGGAGCAAGGAGCGAAGCGACGCGCGCAGACCATAGGATCCATTCCGTGACGTTGAGGCATTGCCACGGTGCAGAATTCTGCTCCGCTGGATTCTACGATTAAGGTAACGGAATGGATTCTCGGGTCTCCGCGTCCGCTTCGCTTCCGCTCCGCCCGTGGATGACGAAGCTGAGAGGCTTCGGCCAATCACGAACGTTTTCGGGAAGCCCAACGAAATGAACCCTCGTGTGAGGAGCTCAACAAAAAACGCCCGCACCGCCTCCAGCGCGGGCGTTCATCCCCAGAAAGCGATCACCAGCTCCAATAGCCGGGGTGCCAGTGACGTCAGATCGGTTCGCGGCAGCGCCGGGTCGGGCTGTCACGACAGGCGGGCCCTAGAGCGGGATGAGATTTATATGAGTCGTAGGATTCCCAAATCATCGCAGTTCTGATTCAACATTCATGCTGGGAGGAGGCCAGCATGGATGGCAGGATATTCGATGGACCTTCGCGAGCGGGTTGTGGCCGCGGTGAAGACGGAAGGGCTGTCGCGGCGGGCGGCGGCGGCTCGCTTTGGCGTCAGCTATAGCGCGGCCATTGCGTGGCTTAAGCGTGTCGAAGAAACTGGCAGCGCGGCACCACGCCAGGTTGGCGGCTACAAACCGAAGAAGCTCTCGGGAGCGTGGCGCGACTGGCTGATCGAGCGCTGTCACGACAGGGACTTCACCTTGCGCGGCCTTGTGGCCGAGCTCGGCGAGCGTGGCCTGCAGGTCGACTACCGCTCGGTGTGGGAGTTCGTGCACGCCGAGAAGCTCAGTCACAAAAAAAGACGCTGATCGCCGCCGAGCAGGATCGTCCCGATATCGCGCGACGGCGGATGCAGTGGACGAAGTATCGGGGCCGGGTCGATCCCGCGCGGCTGGTCTTCATCGACGAGACCTGGACCAAGACCAACATGTCGCCGCTCAGGGGTTGGGCGCCGGTTGGACAGCGCATCAAGGCCAAAGTGCCGCATGGCCACTGGAAGACCATGACCTTCCTGGCGGCGCTGCGCCAAGACCGTGTCGATGCGCCTTGGCTGATCGACGGCCCGATCAACGCAGAGAGGTTCCTCCTCTATATCGAGAAGGTGCTCGTCCCGACCCTGCGGTTCGGCGACATCGTCGTCATGGACAATCTCGGCTCGCACAAAGGCAAGGCGGTGCGCCGGGCCATACGCGCCGCCGGCGCAAGGCTCTTCTTCCTGCCGAAATACTCACCCGATCTCAATCCGATCGAACAGCTCTT